>JAKRSB010000135.1 GCA_022402525.1 Thermosynechococcaceae cyanobacterium MS004 | reverse complement strand
TGGAGTTGGCATGATATTGCGATTTACCCCACTATTCTTTGATGCACAATCCTATTTTCAACCCTGTTTATGGAGTTATTCCACGACCTGCTAGTTTTGATCAATATCCAGACAGCTTTACTTTTGGGACTGAAACAAATTCTCGTGGCTTTTTTCTGCAAAATCAAATTACGCTGGCTGAAAACTTAAAAATCCTAATAGGCGGACGCTTTGACACTATCAATCAAAGTACTACTTCTGATGAACGGCAAGATCAAGCTTTTAGTCCGCGAGTGGGCATTGTCTATCAACCGATTGAGCAAATTTCTCTATATACGAGTGCGAGTAGATCATTTCAACCTAACTTTGGAACTCGTATAGATGGTTCACTGCTTGAACCAATACGTGGCACGCAGTATGAAGTGGGCGTTAGAGGTGAGTTTCTCAACGGTAGATTGACCACAAACCTAGCTGCTTATGAAGTTACCAGGAGTAATATTGGTGTCACCGACCCAGATAATCCAGCTTTCCTCATTCCTCTTGGAGAGCAAAGAAGCAGGGGTATTGAGTTGGATGTCACAGGACAAGTTCTTCCGGGATGGAATATAATTGCGTCCTATGCCTACACCGATGCCAGAGTGACTAAAGACGACAACCTACAGCCAGGTAATTTAATTGAGAATGTGCCGTTTAACTCCGCCAGTTTGTGGTCAACTTATGAAATTCAAACAGGTGATTTCCAAGGCTTAGGATTTGGCTTGGGTTTGTTTTATGTGGGTGAACGCCAAGGCGATTTAAATAACTCTTTTCAAGTACCTAGTTATGTGCGTACTGATGCCAGCGTGTTTTATCGGCGAGATAACTGGAGAGTTGGCATTAATATTAACAACCTTTTCAATGTAGATTATATCGAAGCTACCCAGCGCCGGAATCGCATTGATCCTGGTGCGCCGTTCACGGTGAAAGGAACGGTGTCAGTGGAGTTTTAGATTGTCCTGTACTTCGAGTAGAACTAAATCAAGATTTCAAAATGTATAAAATTCGTCGGGGGCTGGGGTTCTTTGGGTTCACACTTCTGGTAATTGTGCTGTTTTCTGCTTGTGCTAATAATGTCTCACGAAACTTAACTAGCTCTGCTGAGTTATTGCCTTCACAGTGCAGAATAGTCAAACATATTATGGGGGAAACCTGCGTTCCTATTAACCCACAGCGAATTATTGCTGCGAGTGATTCGACTCTGGAAGCTGCTTTAATACTGGGCTTGAAGCCCACAGGTACAACTACTTACGCACAACAGAGCGATTACTTGAGAGAAAGATTTGAAAGTACCGCCAGTGTTGGTCTGGATTCACGACTACTAAGTTTAGAGAAAATTCTCACCATCAAGCCAGATTTAATCTTGGCTACAGATGATTATGGAGAACAGCAGGAATTGTATAATCGGCTATCACAAATTTCTCCTACTGTGATTGCAAAGTGGTGGGATGGCAAGAATATTCGCTGGAAAGAATGCTTTCAATTATTTGCCCAAGCCTTTGGTAAAACATCCGAAGCTGAAAAAATCGTCAATGCCTATAATCAAAGAATTGCAGAATTACAGCAGAGAATGGGCGATCGCCTCCAAAATACTCTAATCTCAATTATCGAAATTTATCCCGATAGAATCCGCCTATTTGGGAAAACCAAGACTGTTAGCCTGAGTAGCACCATTATCGAAGACATCGGCTTGCCTCGCCCACCTTCCCAGGAAGAGGGAATGGATATCTCCCTTGAAAGTATTGGGGACGCTGATGGCGATATCATTTTTTTAATGGCACGAGATCCCGAAGCACAACTTTATCAGCAAGTGATGAATCATCCTCTATGGAAACAACTCAAAGCGGTACAGGCTGGAAAAATTTACAAAGTTGAAAATAGTTACTGGGGTGGAAGTGGTTACATTGCTGCCAATCTAGTTTTGGATGATTTGTTTAAATATTTGCTGAAGTAATTATGAATACGTCAACCAACAAAACTCAAAATAATTGCCGTTTTTGTTCAGAAATTTCCCAAACTAACGGTGAAGCCCCCATTGGTTCAGCAAACAACGCCGAACAATACTTAATTATTGAAGCTGTACAACCTTGGTCGAATAACATTTGGATAAACCCTGACTCTATACCACAGGATGTATTAGACCCGTTACAATTTATTTGGGGAAATGGTGGGTCAATTCGACCACTAGCGATCGCTCCAGACAAAGAATACTCTCATCCAGATTATACTCGTGTGTTCTTCTATCGCCGACCTGCCAAATTCTTTGCTCAATTTGAGAAACATGAGTTTATCCTACCTCATGCCTTATTGGGTTCTTTGGCATTAGCTTTACTTAAAAATCCCGAAGAACTACCAAACTTTGACCAATATCGCCAAAAAACAAACCACATTCGAGAAATACTCGTTTGCAACCATGGCAATGTGGATGCGGCTTGTAGCAGATTTGGTTATCCGATTTATCAAAAATTACGTTCTAAATACGCTGCTGCAAATAATATTAACTTGCGTTTTTGGCGATGTAGTCATTTTGGTGGACATCAGTTTGCACCGACCTTAGTTGAATTACCTCAAGGACAATATTGGGGTCATTTAAAACCAGAAATTTTAGATTTATTAGTTCGACGTAACGGTTCAGTCAAAGAACTGTATCCATACTATCGAGGCTGGGGTGGTTTATCCTGCTTTGAACAAATCGCCGAACGCGAAATTTGGATGCTTGAAGGTTGGCAATGGCTCCAATACTTGAAGCGAGGAGAAACGATCACTACTGCAACCACTCACCACGAAGATGAAGAACCCGACTGGGCAGAAGTCCAAATCGAATATACCTCTCCTGACGGTAGTGATTCAGGCGTGTATGAAGTCAGAGTTGAGGTCTGTGGCACGGTAATGACCCAATGGCGATCAGGAGCCGATCAACCTCTTGAAAACACCAAACAGTATCAAGTCAGCTCACTGTTGAAACGATAACGCTTGCACGAAAGTTTGATGCTCTGCTGAAGCCAGACCCTGTTGTAATACTGTCAACACCTGCACCATATCCCCTGTCAGCAATGCCTCTACTGCCAGCCATAACCCTGAAAACACCCGGCTGCGAAGGATGCCATCCTCGTCCGGCACCAAATTTACATACTCATTATCCTGAAGCACGAACCAATCCAAGCGATTTTCAAACATTTGCCAGACAATATACTCTCTTACCCCATTGCGGCGATAGACTTTTTTCTTTTCGCCCAAGTCATAGGAAGCACTACTTGCAGCCACTTCAATTACAAGTTCAGGGGCACCTTCAATGTAATCATCTTCACTCAGATACGACTGCCCTCCTACCGCCTGATCGATGAGGAGGACAGCATCCGGTTGGGGAGTGTTGTTCCAATCTAGGCGTACCGTTGGATTATCTCCGAGTTCAGTTCCGGGGGTCGCTAGCCAGTAATCGGTCAGCCAAGCCATTAACAGCGCATGGGGACGACCATGACTTCTAAACCGCAGCGCCGCCGCCATGTAAACCACTCCTTCAATTAATTCGGCTTTTTTGAGATGAGGCATTGCGGCATAGCGGCGCTCAAACTCAGCACGAGTGAGGCGATCGCCATTTTCTAGAGGTGGCAGTGCTAAAGCCTGTTTTTGAGCAACCGTTTGACCAGAGGAAAGGATCATAGCTTACCTTGGGGAGCGTTCCGTTAAACCTATTCTAGAACAAGGCCAGATCCTCAGTATAGGACAAAAGGCTTGAAAGTCTGACAGGGATAGGGTTTCATTAGAGTTGTGTTCTTCATCAGAAACCCCATAAACCAATATAGTGAACTCAAGCAAGCCCTTCAAGCCCATCTCGACTGGCAAGGAGCCAGACTCTCGTTTCTAGTGCTGTTCTTGCTCACCCTGTTAAAAGTGAAAACAGTTAACCTCGGTGAACTGGCCCTGGGCTTTGAAGATATAGCCCACTCAGACTCGAAGTGCAAACGTCTTCAACGCTTCTTTCTGGGATTTGAGATTGACTACACGGTCATTGCCAAACTAATCGTCACCTGGATGAAAATACCCCAGCCGTGGGTACTCAGTATCGACCGTATGGCTTGGGAGTTTGGTAGCCATTGCTTCAACATTTTGAGCCTTGGGGTGGTTCATGAAGGGGTTGCCTTTCCGGTGCTGTGGTGGATGCTCAACAAGAAGGGGAACTCCAACAGCGATGAGCGGGTGAGGTTTATGGCACAGTTGTTCGAGATCCTGCCCGATGCTCAAATCCGATGTTTGTGTGCAGATCGAGAGTTTATCGGTCAAGCTAGGATCCGGTATTTGCTCTTATCGCCCTTGCTCTGTTTCCGCATCGATTGTGCATCAAAGAATAGTGGGGTAAATCGCAATATCATGCCAACTCCAGGCGCTCTCAGATAAACCTGCTCGCTGTGCTGCGGTTGTATTGAAACGACTGTGCTGCCAAATCCAATTGAAATAACTCACGACCAATCGAGTGGTCACCTTCGTTTGCTCCCACACCTTGCCAAACTTATTCTGCCGCCGATGCCACTTACCTGTCTGTTGCCTGACGATGCCATTGGTGCGCTCCAATCTCTGTGTCTTGTCTTTGCCGATGTAGTGGAGAATTTCAGGGGGCAGCAACCGTTCGTAGCCACCCCAATCATCAATGCCACTGAAATAAGGAGACACAAAACCCTACAAGGCTTGATTTAGATGC
>JAKRSB010000134.1 GCA_022402525.1 Thermosynechococcaceae cyanobacterium MS004 | reverse complement strand
GATGTTCTCAAAGCTGCTCTAGTCAATTGATTCAGCTTATTTCAGTGGCATTGAGTCATGCGCTTGTTCTGGCAAAAGGGTTATCAAGGTACTTCAATGGCTGATTTAGTTCAACATTCAGGCGTACAACGCTACGGCTTGTATGAAACTTTTGGTGGCAAGAAAGAACTGTTTCAGAGATCGCTGGACCTGTATCTGAGTACAATCATCACTCAACGCTTTATCTTGTTTGAGAGAAAAAAGCCGGAACCATCCTTGTCTGCGATCGAGCAATTCTTTGGACAACTCATTGCACTGCTCGATCATTCTTCTAGTGCCTTCGGATGCCTCATCATCAATACTGCTGTTGAAGTTGAACCTCATGACGATGCCGTTGTATCTATTGTGCAGCAGTACTTTGATCGACTACGCCGGGGATTCAATCGAGCGTTGAAAAGTGCAAAGCAGAACGGCGAAATTTCTGCGAGTACTGACATTGCTCAGGTTACGGAATTCTTAGTCGGGAGCGTTTTGGGTCTGACCACCTATGCTCGATTACCCGTACCCAGAACAGATGTTCAAGCTTACATCAGAGGGATTCTGGCAATGCTAGAGCATCTCTAGTTTTTTTGCTCTATATCAGAATAATCATTCTTATATTTTCCAATTCACACCATGAGGTTAATCATGAAAAATGATACAACGGTCAAACAGAAAATCGGCATAATGCCTACAGATTTCAACTTCAAGCAATTTATTGTGACGGCATTAATTGTCAGCATCTGGATTAACATTTCGGAGGTCTTTCGATATTTTGTTATTGTGGTGCCCACGATGAAGGATTATTTGTCAATCCTTCCAGGGGTTGTACCGATGAACTGGTCGATATTTGCAAGTTGGGGTGTTTGGGATGCGATCCTCACCGCATTGGTCGTTTTTGTTTACTGGCTAGTGGTTCAAAGTTTTGGCAACAGTTTAATGAGTACATTTATTGCCGCCACAACATCCTGGGCGTTGTTTTTCCTGCTGTTTTGGCTAGGCATGGTCAATATGGGACTTGCGCCCGTCTCGATCGCATTAATAGCCCTTCCCTTGGCTTTGGTTGAAATGCTCGTTGCCTGTTTAATATCATCAAAGTTATATACCAAATACTTGTAGCGACCGCAGCCCAACACTGCGTTGGAATGGAACGGAGAATTACTCTATTAGCGATGATGCAGACTGTTTCCCCCTCCGCTCAACTCTGCCGTTAGCCCTATCCTCACACAGTTGAGAGTAAAGTTTTTTCCGTACCAAAGTGTAAGAAGTTTTAAGGACATCATGTCATAACATCCAATCGTCAAGTCACACTCTTTCATTCGCCAAATACACGATCTTCTGGTGCGCTTATACTCCTGCAAGAACTCAATGCCGACTATCATTTATATGTGTTAAATATGAAGGCTAATGAGCAGCGCGGTTCAGGGTATCTGGCAATTAATCCTATGGGAAAAGTGCCTGCCGTTATGCATGGCGATGTTTTGATTACGGAGCAGGTAGCAGTCTACTTGTATCTCGCCGATCTGTATCATGAAGCCAAGTTAGCACCTGAGATCGGTGACCCCCTTCGAGGCACGTATTTGAGGTGGATGGTTTTTTATGGTTCGTGCTTCGAGCCAGCAATCGTTGATCGAGCGCAAAAACACGAACCAGCCCCGCCAGCAATGTCTCCTTACGGTGACTACGACACAATGTTGAATACTTTGACCGATCAACTTTCCAAGGGTGAATACTTTCTTGGCGACAAATTTACTGCTCTAGACCTACTGTGGGGCACTGCACTTACATGGATCACTATGTTCCAGCTTGTACCTGCGCTGCCTGTGATACAGACCTACATTGATCGGATAAATGTACGCCCTTCAGTGATATGGGTAAGGGAGAAAGATGCCGAACTTGCTGCTGCTCATGGCTAACACTCCGTTGGAGCGGATCCACGGAAGATCTTGGTGTTGAGTTCGAGGTCATCTGCGACCGCTCAACTTTGCCGTTAGGCAGCTTCACCTTTTGGTGAGGAGGATTAGAAGGCACTGGCTGTCGGGCGAACAATCATTTCATTGACATCCACGTCATCTGGCTGAGATACGGTGTATAAGACGGCTCTAGCGATCGCATCTGGGGTTAGCGCAACTTTGCGGAATTCTTTCAAAGCCTCTTTTGCTGAATCGTCTGTGATATCGAAACCAAGCTCTGTCTGCACGACGCCAGGAGAGATGATGGTGACGCGGATGTTTTTCGATTCCTGCCGCAGTCCTTCGGAAATCGCCCAAACAGCATATTTGGTCGCACAGTAGACTGTTCCGGTCGGGATCACCACATGTGCACCGATGGATGCGGTGTTGATGAACTGACCGCCGCCTTGCGCTTCCATGAATGGCAGGCCTGCTGCAATGCCATTCAACACGCCGTGAATGTTCACATTAATCATTGCGTCCCACTCCTCGACTTTCAGAGCGTTCATGGGAGATAGAGGCATAATGCCTGCGTTGTTGAAGATGACATCGACGCGACCAAACTTGTCTTTAGCAAATTGAATAAACGCTTTCATATCCTCGCGATCGGTGACATCGACAGCTTTGAATTCTGCCATGCCACCGGATGCGTGAATCGCCTCGACCAGTTTCTCTAGCTTGTCTGTTCGCCGTGCCCCCAAAACGACTTTTGCACCATTTTCGGCGAGTAGCTTCGCGGTAGCTTCGCCGATACCACTACTGGCTCCGGTGATCACAATGACTTTATTTTCTACATTCAACATGATAATTCTCCTTTCGGTTTAGACTATCCAGCACGGCTTGGGCATCTATACTTTGACAGTTTCATCCTATAAGCAAGAACTAGGGATCTAAATACACAAACCTCGCAGATAATTGCCTAATCCTCTCAAAAGACGCAGGCATAGAAGAAAGATTTCCTATAATTGAGTGCATGCGCAGAGCGACATAAAGCAGGAATCTAGCATGACGATTGATATACGGAGCCACAAGCGCGCGACTGCCAAATGTGAAGAACTGGCAGCATTAGTCGATCGGCACACGATCCACCAAGGAAACGGTTTCCACGCCACTGCGATCGACTCCCTTGTCTTCATGCGAGAATGCGATCCTGCTACTACAATTGAAACCATTAGCGAACCGCTTCTCGGCATTGTGGTGCAGGGTAAAAAGGAAGTGTTGCTGAATCAGGAAACCTATCGGTACGGAGTTGCCCAGTACCTGGTCGTATCAGTAGATTTGCCGCTGAGTGGACGGGTGCTAGAGGCGACCCCTCATCAGCCCTATCTGGGATTTAAGCTAACGTTAGATCCAGCCCGACTTAGTGAGATCATTGTTCAAACGAACCTAGACACGGGTAAAAAGGAATCCGTGAGAGGCTGGTCTATCAGTGATGCCGCTCCACCGTTGATTGATTGTGCCATCCGACTCACACAACTATTAGATACACCGCAGGATATCCCGTTTCTCGCACCGCTGATGATCCACGAAATCTATTACCGTCTATTGGTTGGAGAGCAAGGGGAGGCGGTGCGTCAGATTGCCACGGCTGGCAGCAATATGCAGCGAATTGCTGAAGTGATCAAACGGATCAAAACTGATTTTGCAAAGCCGCTGCGGGTTGAGGATCTGGCAGAGCAAGCGAATATGTCTCCTGCATCGTTTCACCGCCACTTCAAGGCAGTGACCTCAATGAGTCCATTGCAGTATCAGAAACGATTGCGACTCTTGATGGCAAGGCAGGTGATGCTAGCTGAGAATGCTGATGCGACCCAGGCTGCTTATCGGGTCGGGTATGAAAGTCCTTCACAGTTTAGCCGAGAGTACTCCCGTCTGTTCGGTGCATCACCTATCAAAGATATTGAACGTTTACGGATAGTTTGAATATTGTCCGTCCATTTAGTGTTTAGAATGAACGTTGGCTCAATGCCACTGAAATAAGGAGTGACAAAACTCTGAAAGGCTTGATTTAGGTGCATCATAGCCTTACAGCCCTCACTCAACCCTCCTGCACCATGCTTAGTCGTTCCGAAATACTCAAGCAGCAGTTCAATCAGAGTCTCGGATTCCGTTGGCAGGAGACTCTACCAGAGTCCCGGATCACAGAAATCTTGGCAGAAGAACAGGTCAAGTATCGTAACTGCGTCTAAAGCCCCATCGTGACGCTCTGGACGATGATGGCTCAGGTCTTAGACCCAGACAAAAGTCTCTCAAACGCAGTCAAGCGAATCATTGCCTGGATCGCAGCCGCAGGTGGAGATGCCCCATCCCCGGATACCGGAGCTTACAGCAAAGCTCGGAACAAATTCAGCGAACGTGTCTTGCGATGTCTGGTTCCAGAAACAGCAGAGTCTTTAGAAAGAACCGTACCGATTGCTCAACAATGGTGTGGACGTCGGGTACGTGTGCAGGACGGTACAACTCTGCTGATGAGTGATACGGCCTTCCGGTAGCAACAGAACAGAAAACAACGCTAAGGCTGAAAACCTTATAAGGCAAAGGTTTCAGCCGTCAATTTTTCAGGTTTTTGAACCCTTGAATCGCTGTAAGCCTTACTGAGCATAGGTTCTGAAAGACGGGGTTTTTGGAGGGCAGCGCCAACTCAGAGTTTGGTGCTCCAGAGTAGTATCCATACTCTAGGGCACCAAACTATTATAGCTGATTGACTGACAAAAGATTGAGTGCAGGGTTGGGACGGCGTAGAATGCTGA
>JAKRSB010000133.1 GCA_022402525.1 Thermosynechococcaceae cyanobacterium MS004 | reverse complement strand
TCGGTTAAAGCTCAGCATCCTTGCACTTGCCCCCCAGCCCCCCAACTTTGGGGGGCGAGTGCAAAGTCGATTCTTCTTATCCGAACAATATTGGGACAGCTCTAATCTAGCCGTCCCCTTTTTAATGGATGTCTTTGTTTGATGTTCTAAAGGGAGATGTTCTAGAGAGAGATGTTCTAGAGAGAGAGCCCAGATGTAGATATCCCAGATGTAGATATCCCAGCAGCAGAGTGAGAAAGCAGTATGAAACCAACTTCAGCGAGTAATCAATCCACTCGTCCGTTACGAATGCGCGTACAGGCACCCCGTACCCCCCAGCCTCAAGCAATGATTCCCCCCAGTCCCAGCCTTTCCCGAAGTGGCGGGGCCCAACTTCCCTCCTTTAACGACCCGTCTGAAAACCATTCCAGCCGATTTGCCTCAGCTCAAATTAAAATTCCAAGCCGACAGTCCATTGCGCTGATTTCTGAGCATGGAGATCCGGCGGCTGAAATTGGCCGAGAGGAGGCAGGCGGTCAAAATGTCTATGTGCGTCAGGTTGGAGAATCCCTGGCAAAAATGGGCTGGCAGGTGGATATGTTCACCCGTAAAGCCAGTCCTACAGATGCAGCCATTGTGCAGCATGGGCCGCACTGCCGCACCATTCGCCTTGATGCAGGGCCAGCCGAATTTATTCCAAGAGACCGGCTCTTTGAGCACATGCCAGAATTTGTGGACTCATTTTTGAGGTTCCAGGCCAAGGATGGCGGCAACTATCCTTTAATCCACACCAATTACTGGATGTCTGGGTGGGTGGGGCTACAAATTAAGCAGGTTAGCAATATCCAGCTCATTCATACCTACCATTCTCTGGGTGCCATTAAGTATCAAGCCCTTGGGTCAAGTTCGCAAAAGCCTGCCTCTGCCAGCATTCGCCTCGACGTTGAGCGGCAAATACTGGAGCAGGCGGACTGTGTGGTTGCCACTAGCCCCCAAGAGCAAGAGCACCTGCGATCGCTTATCTCCCAGCAGGGCAATATCGAAGTGATTCCCTGTGGGACAGATGTCGAAACCTTTCATTTAATTCCCCAGGCCGCAGCCCGAAAGACGCTCGGCTTTTCTTCAAGCGAAAAAATTGTGCTGTATGTCGGGCGCTTTGATCCACGGAAGGGCATTGAAACCCTGGTACGTGCCTTTGCATCGCTGACAAAGAATCCTGAAGACCACATGCCATCCCTAAGGCTTGTTATTGTGGGCGGGTCTCAGGTTGATGGTGTGGATAGGGCAGAGCGATCGCGGATTGAGTCCCTCGTTGCCGACTTAGGCATTGCTGCCCAAACAACCTTTGCCGGACAGGTCGGCCATGACCGCCTTGCGGACTACTATACCGCCGCAGATGTCTGCGCGATTCCAAGTCATTACGAGCCCTTTGGCCTGGTTGCGATCGAAGCGATGGCCTGCGGTACACCCGTGGTTGCCTCCGATGTCGGCGGGCTAAAGTTTACCGTAGTGCCTGATGAGACAGGACTCTTAGTGCCGCCTCAGGATGTTTCCGCTTTTGCGATCGCCATTGAGCAAGTCCTCACCCACCCGCAGTGGTCAACCCAAGTCAGGCAGCAAGCCTCAGCCTGGGTTCAGCAAAACTTTAGCTGGACTGGCGTTGCAGTGCAGCTCAGCGATCTCTATCGTCGTCGATTAGCGGAGTCACTCCTGGCCCCGTCTCAAATACGGGTCATGCCTGAAGCTGCTTTAGCGCGCCTATCAGCATAGAAAATGGGTCAGGGAATGACGTAATAGTATTCAGCAGCGTTAGCGTTACAAGTTCAGCAGCGTTGCAAGTTTGAGACAAAAGGGGCGAAAACCGGAGGTTGCTTAAGCCTCCCATTTTCGCCCCCATTCTCGCCCCCCATTTTCGCCCTTTGAATGCAGTCTTCTACTTGCCTTCTATTTATAGACGACTGCTTATAGACGACTGACTTACAGGATGACTGACAGAACTACCACAGTCCCGGAACAGGAGCCGTCACTTCTACAGCGGGCCCGCCAATGGCTGGCTCTCTCACAACCGGCTGGCTAATCACGGTGCGGCTGCTCTCAGTGCTGACGCTTCCCGTCTGAGCGCTGCTGGCCACCATCACCGACTGAAGCCTGAGATCGTTTGCCGTCAGCTTATACAGGTCAGACCTCACCAGCTTCAGGTCAGGGGTAACCACCACGCGATCGCCCACGGTCAGATATCGTCTTGCCTCACGGGTGAGAATGTAGGTTTTTAGCTCATCCCCCTGATCTAGCACAACCTCTGCAGTATAGGCATCTAGGCTTTTAACCTGACCTGTCCGCAGACGGGTCCCATCGATCACGATATTAGAGCCATTTTCCAGCTTCAGCTTAGAGATCAGGTTGCGGTCTACCTTATAGCTCTGGGTGTCTCCCGCAGTTGTTTTCAGCGTCACCGTTGAGCCATCCACCGATGAAACCTGTCCGGAAAGCTGCTTACCGCCTGGGACAACGCTGTAAATTGTTTCTGCCAAAGTCTGAGAGGCTGCCCCCAAAGTAACGGCAACAGCCAGAGTAATACCCATTAATAACTTCATGTAAAAAACCTCAAATTAAAATCTTTACTATTTCAACAATACGCTTGTCCTAAACCCAAACAAACTTCCTTTAGTTATATTTAAGTCTCTATGTGTTGATATATCTATATTGCCGCAAGCCACTACTTCAAGCCTGTTTCTTGCGGCACTTACACTGCATCGCAGCGGACTGAATCAATACAAACGGTTACAGTGAGCTTGCTTCAGGCTTCACGGAGGGTTTCTGCGCAGGTTGATACACATCTAGGTCAAACCAGAAAGTTGTGCCCACTCCAACTTCGCTAACCAGGTGAATTTGGGCGTGATGCTTGTCCATAATATTGCGCACAATTGACAAGCCTAGCCCTGTGCCTTCCAGGGTATGCACTCGATTTTCAACGCGAAAAAATCGTTCAAAAACTGCCGCCTGATCTTCTGGCGCAATCCCAATGCCGGTATCCGAAATTTCAACCCGAATGGCCTGCTTTTGTTCTCCATGTTCTGGCGGAACTCGATAGGCACGCAGGCAAACCTGCCCCCCCTCCATCGTAAACTTGAGGGCATTCCCCACAAGGTTCATAAAGACCTGAAGGAGCAGATCGTAGTTGCCCCAAATCGGCGGCAGGCCAGACTCTAAATCTTGCAGAAGCTGAATGCCTTTATCTTTTGCATTGAGCTGATAGGTGCGTAGGGTTTGCTCTACGGGCTGTGCTAAATCCACCACCTCAAATCGGTAGGGCTTGCCAGACTCTAGGCGTGACAGATCCAGCACGTCATTGACCAGCCGTGTCAGGCGGTCGGTTTCGCGGTTGGCGGTGTCTAGAAACTCCAGACGATCTTCTTCACTGAGGCTGTCTCCATACTCATGGAGTGTTTCAATAAACGATTTAATGTTGAAAAGCGGGGTTCTGAGTTCGTGGGATACATTGCTAATAAACTGACTTTTAGCCTCGTTTAGCTCCACTTCGCGGGTAATATCCTGAACCGTAATGGCAACCCCCTTGGGCTTTTCGCGGGAAGAGTCAAAGACAGAGGCCAGCACAATGCGCACGGTGCGTGGGGAGGGCTCCTTGATATGAATCCGAAATTCACCGACAGCCGCTTCGCCGTGGGTGGCCTGATAAAGCGGACGGGTCAGCTCTGTCCGTACTCCATCAGGCAGCAGGAATAAAATGTTTTCCCCCAAAATATCCTGTCCTTCCCACCCAAACAGCCGTCGAGAGGTCGGGTTGGCCAGAATGACATGCATGTCCGTATCCAGCAGCATGGCTCCATCCACAATGGTGGAGACTAGGGTTTCAAGCTTGGCCTTTTCGGAGGTTAGCTCTTCAATGTTCTGCTCGTCGTAGCGCTCTAGGCGCTCGGCCATGTTGTTAAAGCTATTGATGAGCTCTCCAAGTTCGCCTCCAAAGGGCAGGTCAACGCGCTGCTTAAAGTCGCCGGAGGCAATATTGGTAACACCCACCACCAGTTCTTTAATGGGTTTAGTGATGGTGAGGGCGTTGAAGACGGCTCCCAAAATCACCATGACCCAAATGGCAATAAATACGGCAATGGTCACGTCACGAGTCAGGCTGGAGGAGGTGACGACGGTGGGGTTGGGGTTGATGCCTAGGGCCATGACGCCTAGGTACTGGTCGTCTTGAATCAGCGGCACAAAAATATCGGCAACCTCGCCATCTGGGGTGCGGTGCTGCCGCACCATGAGCGAACCGGACTGTGGGCTATAGCTTTCGGGGAGGCGAATCTGGCGCTTGAGGGTGAGGGAGCTGTTGGCCTGAGATTCAGAAAATGGGATGCCGTAGTAAATTGCGCCGTTTTGGTCGGCATAGAGCATGTAGCGAATGCTGGCGGTGCGACTATAGAATGTCCGCGAGAATTCTGCAACTTCGTCGTATTTTTTCTCTGAAACAAGGGGCGCGACATTGGCGGCAAGGAGCAGGCCCAGGTCTTGCCCAAAACGAGTATCCTGAAGGCGAGCGTCCTGCTGGATGCTATTGACTGCCCAAAAAGTCAGCGCACTCATGATTAGCGACACCATCAGCGTGGCTGCGGCCATCAGCCGAGTCTGGATGTTGAACTCGGCCCACCAGCGGACAATCAGGGTTCCAGCGTTTTTGAAAAGGTCACTCAAGGGACGTTCTAACCTAGGGAAATGAGTCTGAAATGGGTCTGAAATGGGTCTAGAATAAACTTTTTGGGGAATGCGATCGCCTGTTCTGAAGCATTGGTTGCCTTGAGTGGGTTCCTGCCGTAAGGCTCTAGATGATCGCGTGAGTCTAGTTCAGAGGATTCAGCCTGGCGTGTTTTATCCTTTCGGCGACAAGACTTGCTCGACAAGACTTGCTTGTATTGTGGCACGGCCTTCAGGGTTCATGGCTTGAAGTTCATGACCTGAGCGATCATGCTGAAGCCTTGGGCTAGGCGTCACCTGCATGGTAAGAACTGCGCACCAAGGGCCCTGAACGGACATGGCTAAAGCCTAGGGATTTGGCAGTCTCCCCCAGATGCTCAAATTCATCTGGATGCCAGTATTTTTGGATAGGCAAATGGGCGAGGGACGGCCTCATATATTGCCCTAAGGTGAGGCGATCGCACCCCACATTGCGCAGGTCTGCCAGGGTTTCTAGAATCTCCGCCTCCGTTTCTCCCAGCCCTAGCATTAGGCCAGACTTGGTGGCAATATCAGGCCGCAGCCGTTTCGCCGTCGCAAGTACCCCCAGCGATCGCTCATAGTTTGCGCCGCGCCGCACCGGCCCCTGGAGCCGCCGTACCGTCTCTAAATTGTGGTTAAAGCACACCGGATCTGCGTCCAGTACCGCCTGGATACAGCTCACCTCACCCCGAAAATCTGGCGTTAGCACCTCCACCTGAACCTCTGGATTCCGCGATCGCACCGCCTGAATCGTCTTGGCAAACCATCCTGCCCCCTGATCGCCAAGGTCATCCCGCGCAACCGAAGTCAGCACCACATACTTTAGTCCCAGAAGCTGCACCGACTCCGCAACCTTCTGCGGCTCCTCTGGATCTAGCGGCATCGGCGCGTGACCCTTATCGACCTGACAAAAGGCACAGGCACGGGTACAGACTGGGCCCATGAGCAAAAAAGTCGCGGTCTGCTGGGCGTAGCACTCTCCACGATTGGGGCAGCGGCCTTCTTCACAGATAGTATGAATCCCGTGGCGCTTGACAATTTGCTGCACCGTTGAAAGCTGGCTGGCCGTTCCAATGGGTCGCCGGAGCCATTCTGGCAGGCGCTCCCTAGGGACGGGTAGAGAAGGGGTAGATTGAGCGCTCATCTCAGCAGGCATGATTTAGGTTTGAATTGAGATTTAGATAGAGATTGAAGCTGGCTCTGATATCGTAACTTGAGCCTCGCCCTTGACGTAAACCCTTTTACTAGTCAAGGTTTACAGCGTTTTAATTCACCATTAAGATGGCCCTTACTGGCCAAATGTAAGCTAATCACTTTTTTTGGGAAAACTTTAAAGGAACCCAAACAAAATCTTTGTAAATGCGTCTGTTCGATTAGAATTCTAATTGTGCAGTCCCGTGAAAACAAGACTGATATACTTTACCGTTATCCTTCAGCGATCGTAGGAGATAGGCGTGGCTGGTCACAAAATCCTCGTAATTGACGACAGCAAAGTAATCCGGATGCGAGTCCGAGATATGCTCCCTGAGGGAGACTTTGAGGTTTTGGAAGCCAAGGACGGGCTAGAAGGAATTAACCTCATTCGTCAAGAGCTTCCTAATCTAATTATGCTCGACTTTCTGCTGCCTCGCCTCAGCGGATGGGAAGTGTTTCAGGAGCTTCAGCAAGAGGATGAGCTGAAAAGCATCCCCCTCGTGATCATGTCAGGTCGCAAAGAAGAAGTCACTGACAAGCTCACGGAGCCCTTTGAATTTTTTGAATTCATTGAAAAACCCTTTGAAAAGCATCAGCTTCAGGGGGCAATTCGCAGCGCAATTTCCAAGTCGAAACTGCCTCGCGTGAAGACCACAGACACCTCTAAACTTACGCAGTCTGGCGGAGCTAGCTCTGACGAGGTTGCCATTCTCCGCGAAAGGGTCAACAAACTGGAAGAAGAAACTGCGGCACTCAAGCGCGCGATCGGCCAGCTTGTGGCGTTTGTGAAACAAAAGCTTTAGGTTATGTCTGAATGGGCGCTAGCCTGAATGGGCGCTAGTCTAATTCGCGCCGACCCTCAAGGGCACGGGCGAGGGTTACTTCATCGGCATACTCTAAGTCTCCGCCCATCGGCAGGCCAAAGGCAATGCGCGTCACGCGAGTAAAGGGTTTAAGGAGCTGACCAATGTAGAGGGTGGTTGTTTCACCCTCAATGCTGGGGTTAATGGCCAGAATAATTTCTTGAATGGCTGGCTGACTGGCACGACGAATCAGAGCCTGAAGGGTGAGCTGATCTGGGCCAATCCCGTCCATGGGGGAAATCAGCCCACCCAAGACGTGATACTTACCGCGATATTCTCGCGTCTTTTCCAGGGCGATGACGTCGCGAGAATCAGCAACCACGCAAAGGGTGGCTTCGTCTCGATTGGGGGCGCGGCAAATTTCACAGGTGGGTTCTGCCGCTAGGTGAAAGCAGATCGAGCATTGTCCAACCTGCTGCTTCGCGTCCAGAAGCGCATGGGCTAAGGCCTGCACCTCAGATTCTGGGCGCTTAAGAATATGTAGCGCAAGACGCTGGGCTGTTTTGGGGCCAACCCCCGGTAGTTTCTGGAGTTGCTCTACAAGGCGGGCGAGGGGACGAGTGTATACGGTGCTCAAGTTAATTGGGTCCTAGGAATGGGGACGCGATCGCTAGCGAAAGGGCCTCTCGCCGGACTGTAGTGCCGCAATAATTTTATGGTTTGCCGTGGGAAAAGGGTACTGATCTAGGTCGCCCAAGGAAACCCATTTCACCTCGTCACACTCAATGGGCTGGGGCTCTCCGGAGAGATGGCGACAGTGGTGGACAGAGAGGGTCACTTTGAAGTGGGTGTAGGCGTGGTCTAGGGTAATCAGGTGCTCCCCCACCTCAACCTGAATGCCAAGCTCTTCTTGAATCTCACGGGCGATACATTCCGGGATGGTTTCATTGGGTTCGACTTTACCCCCTGGGAATTCCCATAGCCCCCCTAAAAGCCCACTCTGAGGCCGTTTATCAATCAAAATTTGGCCGTGGCTATTCCAAATTACAGCAACGCCAATGCGTTTGTGTGGCAGGGGCTGACGGGTTTCAGACATGGGCAATACTGACTGTAGGTTGAGCTGGTGGGCTTGACAGAATGTGGCCCAAGGACAGCGATCGCACTGGGGCTGCTTGGGGGTACAAACCGTTGCGCCTAGATCCATTAAAGCCTGGTTGAAGGCTCTGGGATGGGTGGCGTCCAGTAGGGTTTCTGAACCCTCCCATAGCCAGGATAGGGCATGATTAGGGGGAACCGATAGCCCAATGAGGCGCGCCAAGACTCGCTTAACGTTTCCGTCTAGGATCGGATAGGGCTGATTGAGCGCAGCGCTTAAAATGCCCCCAGCAGTGGTTCGGCCAATACCAGGAAGCTTCAGGACATCAGCCATTTGCTCAGGAAACTGTCCGCCATAGTCCGCGATGATGCTCTGGGCTGCCCGGTGTAGGTTACGCGCCCTTGCATAATAGCCCAGCCCCTGCCAGTTCATTAAGACCGTTTGCTGGTTAGCTTGAGCGAGTTGGCCCACCGCAGGAAAGGCTTGAAGCCAGCGCTCATAGTAAGGGATGACAGTCTTCACCTGGGTTTGCTGAAGCATGATTTCAGAAACCCAGATTGCATACAGGTCTTCAGTCCGTCGCCAAGGCAGCTCTCGTCCATGATGGGCGTACCAGTCCAGGAGCGATCGCCGCAGTCTTGCCACAGGCAACTCCCGCCAGCGGTCTGGTGAGCAATCTGTTAGGGGTATCAATGGAGCAGGTAGGGCAGATCCAGCGACAAGCCCAGAAAGAACCTTAACGCTACGGGGCATCGCACCTTCTAGAGAACATATTTAACGAGAGTTCGACCAAAAACAACCGCCCCTCATCCTCCCATCTTCCTTCTTCCTAGGGAGAAGGAGGGCCAATTAAAAATCAAGCATCTTAAGCCCCTCGCCTTTGGGAGAGGGGCTTGGGGTGAGGAGCTTCAAGGGCATCATCAAACGCACGTATCTTTATGGAAGAGGCTTCACCCAACAGAATTTATCTCAGGAGAAACCTAGCGCAAGAGGGACTTAGCTCAAGAGGGCTAATGGAAGGGGACTTGCAAAGACTTGAATGGGACTAATCTAAAGGCTCTTGAGGCCATGAATGTTCGTTGAGCGCGTGGAAATCTGCCTGGGGCTGAATACTGGGTAAAGTGCTTGGGTCAGGACTTTGAAGCGCACCCTCAAAGGCTAAACGCTGCTCAGCCGCCCTTAGAAAATAGCCGTTGGTCATCGCTGAGGCTAACAATCGACCCAAGCTCTCGCGGCTAGTTGTAATCATCACGTCAAACTGCCCAGAGGGTAGATGCCCCAAAAGCGACAGAATGCTGCGCTCCATCACCTGCATCACCTCATCAGAGGTCGGCTGAGAGAGACGCGAAACGGTTTCAGGCTCCATACTGCTTACATACTGCCAGAGCTGATTGCTAACTTCAAGATTTTGCCCACCGGAATTTGTAGACGGGTTCATGGGGTTTTTCATCAGAATATTCTGAAAGAACAAACAGTAGATTAGCGCCAGGATGTTTTGGAGTATTGAATCACCTAAGAAGCTGATTTTTTAGAAATCAAGTTTTGACCCTTAGGACAGAAGCGATACTCAGAAACGAATGACTAAACCTAATCTAGCGTTTAGGCATGATTTTTCTAGGGGGCAAAACCGAACCTAAAAAGTGTAATCTCCCGTGATCATCGGCACAGTCTTACTAGAAGCTGACCCTATAGAAGCTCTACGGGCGCTTGATATTTGAGCCATATCGGCGAAATACTCTAGCTTGCTCTCTAGCTGGCCATGTACTCGTGAATATCTTCACGACGTTTACGAAGCTTAGTGAGTGCTTCACGCTCAATTTGACGGACACGCTCACGGCTGATATTGAGACATTCACCCACTTTTGCAAGGGTGAGCGGCTGGCCATCTTCTAACCCAAATCGCAGGTTTAGCACTTGGCGCTGCTGAACAGTGAGGTCATCCATCAAGCGCTCTAGATCCTGGCGAAGGCAGGTTTGTAAGGTGTATTCATCGGGAGACTCGGCGGGGTCTTCGAGAAGCTCTCCCAGCTCTGTATCTTGGTTATCACCCACGCGCACGTCTAGGGAAAGGGGCTGACGCGCTTTTTCGAGGTAGTCTCGCACCTGACGCGAGGTTAGCTCTAGCTCATCGGCTAGCTCGGCAATGGTGGCGGCGCGACCAAGCTGCTGGGAAAGAATGCGCTGGGTCTTCTTAATTTTGTTCAGCTTCTCGGTGATATGAATCGGCAGACGGATGGTGCGTCCTTTTTCGGCGATCGCTCTTGTAATGGCCTGACGAATCCACCAGTAGGCATAGGTCGAAAACCGATACCCTTTGGTGGGGTCAAACTTTTCAACCCCGCGCTGCATCCCAATGGTGCCTTCTTGAATCAGATCCAGCAGGTCTACATTGCGCTTGATATATTTCTTGGCGACGGATACGACAAGGCGGAGGTTTGCCTCCACCATTCGCCGCTTGGCCAGCTCCCCATCCGATATTGTTGAGGTGAGGATAGGTTCTTCTAAGTCAGCGGCGATCGCCCATTCGCTGGTGGTGGGAGTTCGCTGAAGCTGCTCTTGAAGCTGCTCTTTCACCTGGTTCAGCACATTCAACTGCTGAACCTGTTTACCGTATGTAATCTCTTGCTCGTGGGTCAAAAGCGGAACACGACCAATTTCTCTTAAATAGGTACGCACCAAATCCTTTGAAGATTCTGCTGTTCTCATGCCTAGGAGCCTCGGTGATTGGGAACAATGAATTGCTGAAGAAGCATTTGCTCTAGCCCGTCAGGGTCAATCCTGGAAGGGTCAATGTAGATTAATGAGCGCTCAGCACTAGCTGTAACTTATCGAAATCCTAGAAGTTCAGGAGTTGCCAACTTTACGCTTTCTTAAAACAAGGCTGAGACGGTAATGATTTTTAACAAAGTCGTCTCTTCCATGAACTATTGTAACAGTTTCCAAGAAAACTAGCTGTATGAAATCCTCCCCTGGATAGAAACCCAAAACTTTTAAGGCAGAGGGTAGCTTGATCCTAAGTTTTGTGCAAGGGGTCAGCCGCCAGCAGGGTGCTGGAGATTATCCCAAAAGGACGGGTGAGTGATTCCTCACAATTTCATAAAGAATCATAAAGTTGAGGCGTTAAATCCGCAGCCGTGTCCTGGGGATGACTGAACGCAATCATCCCCAGGATTAAGTCATCCCTTGCTCAAGCTATTTCATGCTCAAGCTATTTCATGCTCAATTGTCTTAGTTGACCGCGATCGCCTTTTTAGGCAGAACCGGAGCCGGAAGCGATCGCTCAATACGGGGCTGTCCTAGGGAGTAAGTAACGCCATAGCTTTTGGCGAGCAGCCAAAACCAGAGTGCTGGGTAGCGTTGCTCTAGGGTTGGCTGCATTCGCCGAACCCAGGCCGGAAACCAGGTGCGTAGGAGCGCATTCATAAAAGCCGCCACGGTAAAGCTCCAGTAGCTTTGCAGCCAGCGAACCATATCCTTAAATCCGACAAGCCCCCAAATCCAGTAGAGCAGTGCTGGATTCATCCAGGCGGCTTTTATGGCCATGCGGTTGAAGGTCAGCCAGCCAAAGCGATCTTTAATGAAGCCTTCCGCCACCTCAGGCGATTCCGTTTCTAAAATGCCAAAGAAAGTATTGAGCATCGCATTAATGCGCTCTGGCGGCAGATCTAGGCCATTGGGCACCATCATCCCCCGCGAAAAGAGCCAGGTGACGGCAATATTGCTCTGGTAGGCACGGATCTGGTTAAGGTGCTTGGCCTGTACTAAGTCGTGGCGCAGGGCTGTATCCAGTAAGTCCGTGAGTCGCGGCATATTGCGAACGATGGAGCCAAATCCTGTAAAGACCAAGGGCGACTGCAAAGAGGCGGCATCCCCAATGGAAATGAGGCGATCATAGGCGACGGTGCGATCGCTCTCACTAGCCGTAAAATGTCCAGGAATATAGCCGAAGGTCGGTTTTATCCAGGCCAGCTCATCGCGATCGCAGCGGCGATACTCCGGCAGAATCGTAAAAAAGTCTTCGTACATTTCCAGAAGGGAGCCAGGATTTTCCGGCTGCACCTGGTGGTAGTGAAACAGATAAAAGGTCAGCTCTTGCCCTGGCCCTGGAAACAGTTCCCAGATGAGCTGCCGCCCACGGGACAGATCGCCGTGGCTGTTGAGGACATCGCCGTAGTCCGCATTCCAGACCGCTGGGTCTAGCCCAGACACCACTGCACCCACCGTGGGGCAAACGCTTTCAAAGGCGCGACCGCCATTGAGTTGCCAGGCGATTGGAGAAGCGGTGCCCATGGCATCCACTAAAATTCTGCCCTTAGCCAGTTTTGGCGTACTCGTCGGGAGGTGGGTGGCCTGGACGCTGACAGACTGCGGTGAGACTGTGGTGCGTTCAAATTCAGTATTTTCCCAAATCTCGCCTCCGGCTTGGCGCAGCTTTTCACCGCATAGGTGCAGGAGCTTTGCAGAATTCACGGCGATGTTCAGGACGGTTGGGGTGTGGAGAATCGGTGCTTTGGACTGGGGCGGGTTGTTCGCATCAAAAAATTTATGGAATCCGTCTCGGTATTCACGGGAAATTAGGCTTTCAAATTCAGCGGCGGTAAACAACCCCAAGTCAATCAAATTCTGAAATTCAGCGCGAGATATATTCCACTCGCGGTGCATTCGCCCAAAGGACAGCCGCTCAATGAGCAACACCCGATAGCCCAGCTTGGCCATTACCGCAGCATGAATGACGCCCAGTGCGCCGCCCAAATAAATGAGGTCATAGGGTGGTGCTGAATCATTTAAGCCGCTCTGATTTAAGCCGCTCTGAGCAGATAGATCTGGTGATCGCAT
The DNA here is from genome assembly GCA_022402525.1 of Thermosynechococcaceae cyanobacterium MS004. Classification (GTDB taxonomy): domain Bacteria; phylum Cyanobacteriota; class Cyanobacteriia; order Thermosynechococcales; family Thermosynechococcaceae; genus JAAURS01. The sequence continues at coordinate 95,583 of JAKRSB010000133.1, read as the reverse complement.
TTCTGACAAAGGCTCTAAAGCCTCTAAAGCCTCCTTAAATACCACTTGCCGAGGCTGTTGTGGAGCGCGCACATTGGCGCGCCAGCGCTGCTCCCACCAGTAAACCCGCGTGAGGTCTGCTTCCCCCTGGGGCATTTTCTGAAAATACTTAACCGTTAGCGGATACTGCGCCGCAAGTCCTTCAAAAATTGAGGTATGCGCCAGATCAATCTGAGGGGGCTCTGGCACCTGAAAGGGAAACGCCTGCCTTAAATCCTGCTTGAGATGCTTGAGGAAGGCATTCTCTTTGGGCAAAGGGCGATCGCTCCAGCGAAAAACCTTCAGATAGGTCGTCCGCAAAACCGACCAGACAAAAATAGACCACTCCCCCTTCTGCTGAGAATCTTGGTGCTGAGCATCTTGGTGCCGAACATCTTGAACAAGACAGCCCTCAGCCGAGGCTTTCTTTGTCCCACAAAAGGGCTGAAATTCCTCTTGGAGCCAGCGTTTTACCCCAGCGGTGTCGGGGGTGGGAATCTCGGTGTAAAAAATTTCTTGCATTGTTATCGCACGGTTGTCGCACAGATTGATCTCGCATTGATCTCGCACGGATTGATTTGATCTCGCACGGATTTATATTTCACAATTGATAGACTTCACAATTGATAGACTTCACAATTGATACATTTCACAATATTGAATCGCGCAGCAGAGCAACACGTTAAAAATAGGTTAGACTTCCTGGGGCAGACCGCTTTACGTCTCTAAGAAACCTTGCAAAAAGTTTACATTCACAACCTGCTTCAGGGATCTATGGATAATCCTAACGCTTTAGACAGTCCCCACAACAGCCCTCCCCCTGTAACCGAGGAGCTGATTGCCGCCGCGATCGCGGGAGTCGTCAATGCTGCCCGAACCAAGGGACAGTCTTTAGACGAATTAACAGACCTTGTGCTGCAAGAGGATCAGGAGCTTGATTGGGGCACCCGGCAGTGGCTCAGCGAAATTGTGGCAGAAGCTTGGCAAGATTGGCCTGAGGGAGAGACGAGGACGATTTGCGAACTGTCTTCGAGTGTCTGATTAGTCTTCGAGTGTCTGATTAAAAGAGCCTGCTTTAAAGAAGCGCCTGTAAAGAAGCACCTGTTGGGGCATTAAATTAGGGTATATGAGCTGGGGCATTGATCTGTTGAGGCATTAGTGAGTGCTATGGGCAAGTTTTTGAACGCTCTCTTCATTTTTTGTGTTTGCTGCGGAATCGTTTTACTGAGCGGGGCTAGGGCGATCGCGACCCCCTTTGACCTACCGGATCTCCCGTATAGCTATAACGCCCTAGAGCCACACATTGATGCTGAAACCATGCAGATCCATCATGATAAGCATCATGCTGCCTACGTTAACAACCTCAACAAAGCGCTAGAAAAATACCCCGCACAGCAAAATAAAACCCTGACGGAGCTGCTGAGCAACCTAGACCAGGTTCCAGAAGACATTCGCAGTGCTGTCCGCAACAATGCTGGGGGACACTATAACCACTCCCTATTCTGGACAGCCATGAGTCCCAAGGGTGGCGGTCAGCCCACAGGCAAGCTAGCGGAAGCCATTAATAAGTCTTTTGGGAGCTTTGAAAAATTCCAGCAGGCGTTTGAGGCAGGAGGTGCCAGTCGCTTTGGAAGTGGCTGGGTTTGGCTGGTTAAGGTTAAGTCTGGAGACAAACCTGGTGTCTTAACAGTAACCACTACCCCTAATCAGGATGCGCCTCTATCAGAAGGGACACCGATTCTTGGGAATGACGTTTGGGAACATGCCTACTATCTCAAATATCGCAATCGTCGGCCAGAGTATCTTAAAGCCTGGTGGAATGTGGTGAATTGGCCAGAAATCAGTCGGCGTTTTGCCGCTGCTGACTAGCCCTGAAGTATTGCTCGATTTTCTTATCCCTTTTCTTCGCCCTTTTCTTCGCCCTCTGTTGCGATCGCCATGATTTTGGAGCGATCACAGCGGAGGGCTAGTTTTGTGTCACGAACCACGGCTGCACCATAATCTTTAGACAAGAGAGACCTAAACTGAACTTTACCCTGGGCGATCGCTCAGAAGGTGCCTTTTGGGAGGATTTATACGGAACTCCGAGAAAGTTCTTGAAGCGAGAACTGCTAGCGACGCAACAGGATAGCTCATCGCCAGCCTATCCTACCTTTAGGCAGGCTTAGATTGAGTGGGGTTAGGATCGTTTCACAACAGGAGCTGCTGTATCGCTACAACTCAAGTCAGAATCGACTAAAATCGTAAAGTGAAGCCTGTCCGCTTAAGATTTTTATCCCCTGCCATTGCACCCCGCCACCCCTATGCCTTCTGAAACGATCGCCTTTAATAAGAGCAAGCTTAAAACCCCACCCTACGACATCCATACCCTTGGCGATCGCGTCCTGCGGCAAATGGCCAAGCGCGTAACCAAAGTAGATGCCGAGGTGCGCAAAATTGTAGACAACATGCTGAAGACCATGTACAGTGCCGACGGCATTGGTCTAGCTGCCCCCCAAGTGGCGATCGCCAAGCAAATTATTGTGGTGGACATTGAACCCGACGAAGCCGCCAACCCGCCCCTGATTCTCATTAACCCCGTCATTCGGCTTAAGGGCAAAGAAATTTGTGTAGATCAAGAAGGCTGCTTAAGTATTCCAGGGGTTTACCTCGACGTGAAGCGCCCTGAAATGATAGAAGTTGCCTTTAAGGATGAATTAGGCCGACCCCAAGCCATTCGCGCTCAGGGGTTACTATCCCGCGCTATACAGCATGAGATGGATCACTTATCAGGCGTGCTGTTTGTGGATCGTGCAGAGAATGCCCTCAAGCTCAACCAAGAGCTAACTGAACATGGATTTTCGCGGCAGGCTGTGAAGCCTGTCAGATAGTCGCGACTGCTTTACATCCTGGCTGTTTTAAAAAGTCTGTAGCATGAGCGCTTAGAGTTAGCAGTTAGAATGGGCAGTTAGGATGGGCAGTTAGAATGTAGTTAGAATACATCTGGCGTGATTAGGACAGCTATTGTGTCTACAAAAAGTGGGTTGCTGTTGGGTCTTGCCTGCGTTGCCGCGATCGCCGCAGTGGGTTCGGTCTTTGAACTCTCATCGGGTCAGCCACCCTTGGGCAATTGGGCAACCGCCATTATTTTGGCATTAAGCGTTCCCTTGGGGGTTTATGCCTTTGTGGCAGCGGCACGGGATGCCCGCGCCAACCAGTAGGGAAAGGAGTCTGCATCATGCAGGAGCGGTCAGCTTGGCTCGCATGGGCGCAGATTTCAGGCATTGGCCCCGTATTGCTCCAGCGCCTACAGGCGCAATTTGGCAGTCTATCGGCGGCGTGGCTTGCCAGTCCAGACCAGCTTCAGTCCGTCAACGGTATTGGCGAAACTGTTCTCAAGGCGATCGCCAAGCAGCGCAGTCAGCTTGACCCAGAGGCTTTTCTCGCCCAGCACCTTCAGGCTAACCCCACCTTCTGGACACCCGCAGATCCAGACTATCCGCGCCTGCTCAAAGAAATTCCAGACCCGCCAGCGGTGCTGTACTATCGCGGCAATGCAGGGTTGCTAAACCCCCAGTCTCAGATGCCCGTCGTGGCGATCGTGGGCACCAGAGACCCCACAGACTATGCCAAGCGCTGGTCTCATAAACTAGCCGCCGTCCTAGCGAAAAATGGCGTAATTGTGATCTCCGGGATGGCGGAGGGGGTAGATACCCAGGCGCATCTGGGCTGTCTAGATGCTGGCGGCAAAACCATTGCTGTACTGGGCACCGGCACCGATATTGCCTACCCGCCCCGCAATCGTACCCTACACCAGCAAATTTTAGAGCGCGGCCTGATAATCAGCGAGTACCCTGCCGGAACGCCGCCCAGTCGCCCACATTTTCCACGCCGCAACCGCATTATTGCCGCCCTGAGCCGCGCCACCCTGGTCATGGAAGCGCCCCAAAAGTCCGGCGCACTGATTACGGCCTACGTGGCCAATGACTATGGCCGAGATGTCTATGTGCTGCCCAATAGCTTAGATAACCCCCGCGCCGTTGGCAGTCTGGGGCTGATGAGCAAAGGTGCTCAGCTTATCCTAGGCGAGGGACATCTTCTAGAGCTATTGGGCAGCATCCCCACCCTCGACCCCTTACCTCTACATCAAAAGCAGGCGCTTGCACAAAATACCTCGCTGCCGGCCATGAGTGCTGAGCTAGAAGAAATTTGGCTGCTGCTAAAGTCCCAGACTGCATCTTCGGGAGCGTCTGTTTCCTTTGATCAGCTTGCAGAAGCTTCCGCTCAATCCGCCAGTGCGCTTTCTGGCGGCTTACTTCAGCTAGAGCTATTGGGCCTCATCACCCAGCAGCCCGGAATGCGCTACGAAATCACCGGCTCATTTCTATAGCGATCGCTACAATTCTTTGGCCTAATTTAACCTACTAATTTGACCTATAAAGGCACAACGTTGTGAGAGCCCCTCATGTCAACCCTGCTCGTCAAAAACATCCATACCCTCGTCACCCAAAATGCCGAGCGTCAAGAAATTCAGGATGGTGCACTGTTCGTCCGCGATAACGTCATTGAGCAAGTCGGCACCACCGCCGATCTGCCCTCCACGGCAGACGAAGTTCTAGATCTTCAGCGCCATGTGGTGCTGCCCGGTATGGTGAATACCCATCACCACTTTTTCCAAACTCTTACCAAAGCCGTGCCTGCCGCCCAAAATCATGGGCTCTTTGGCTGGCTGAAGACGCTCTTTCCCATCTGGGCCAACCTGACCGCAGAAGGGCTGTACACCAGCTCCCAGATGGCGGCAGCGGAACTCATTTTGTCGGGCTGCACCACCGCCAGCGATCATCACTATATCTATCCCAATGACTGCACCCTAGACCATCAGATCCAGGCAGTACAGGAGGTGGGACTCCGGTTTCACGCCAGCCGAGGCAGTATGAGTAAGGGCGAGAGTTTGGGCGGTTTGCCCCCAGACACCCTCGTTGAGGATGAAGCATTTATTCTCAAAGACTCTCAGCGGCTGGTCGAGCAGTACCACAACAGCGATCGCCATTCCATGCTGCGCATTACCCTTGCACCCTGCTCTCCCTTCACCGTCTCCCAGGACCTCATGCGGGAGTCTGCCGCGATGGCGCGGAGCTATAAGGGTGTACGGCTGCATACCCATTTAGCCGAAGACCAGTCTGATATTGACTACAGTCTGGCTCAGTTCGGCCTGATTCCCGGCGACTTTGCCGAGTCCGTCGGCTGGCTGGGCGAGGATGTGTGGCACGCCCACTGCGTCAAGCTGAGTGACGACTCCATTCACAAATTTGGCAAAACAGGCACGGGGGTTGCCCACTGCCCCTGTAGCAACATGCGCTTGGGCAGCGGCATTGCCCCCATCCGCAAAATGCTAAATCACGGGGTTCCGGTGGGTCTGGGGGTGGATGGTGCCGCCTCCAATGACGCCACCAATCTGCTGCACGAGGCCCGAACCGCTATGCTTTTGGCGCGGGTGGGCAGTTGTGATGCAACCGTGATGGCGGCGCGAGAGGTGCTAGATCTGGCAACCTTAGGCGGCGCTAGGGTATTAGGCCGGGACGATATTGGAGTCTTAGCTCCCGGTATGTCCGCCGATTTTATTGCCTTTAACTTAGACCGTCCGGCCTTTGCCGGAGCGCTCCATGATGTGGTGGCGGCGCTCTTGTTTTGCCAGATTGATGGCGTAGACTATAGCTTTATCAATGGCAAAAAAGTAGTGGATCAGGGGCGCTTGACGACCGTTGATTTACAGGCGCTGGTGGCTAAAACCAATAGTCTGGCACAGCAGATGGTGAATGGCGGCCGTTAAGAAAAAACAGGAGAGGGAACGCAAGGGGAGATCGCCTCTCCCGCTAGGATAGAAGCAAAAGATTAAGTCGAGGACAGGCTACAGCTCTGGAATACATGAGATTCTGGAATGCATTAGATTCTGGAATGCATTAGTATTCTGGGGTGCGAAGAGAATCAAGTTTTTCTCGAAGCTTGTCGCCTGTGCTGTTTGCCTGGTTCTACCTAAATCTGTCATGTCGCTTGCTGCCTTCCCAGAACGGGTTCGCCGATGGCTTCAGCCCCAACGCCTGACGCTCATTGAAGCCTGTCTTATTGGTCTTATTTCTGGGTTAGCAGCGGTCTTGCTGCAGCAGGGTATTGGCTGGCTAGGGGGTTGGCGTCTGTTTTGGGCGGCTAATGCGCCGCCCATTTTAGGGTCTTCCCACACCCCGCCCATCGTGATTTTGGCCTGCATTGGCGCAGCCGGTGGGTTTGCCGCCGGATTTTTGATTGAGCGATTTGCCCCAGAGGCCAGCGGCAGCGGCATTCCCCAGGTAAAAGCGGCCCTGGGACAGTTTCCCGTTCGACTCAATGGGCAGGTTGCCTGGGTAAAGCTCATCAGCGGCATCTTAGCCCTAGGGTCAGGGTTAAGCCTAGGGCGACAAGGGCCAACCGTGCAGATTGGTGCGGCTCTGGCCGCTCAGCTTAGCTACTGGCTACCCACTGCCCCCAGCCATCGTAAACAAATGATTGCGGCAGGTGCAGGTGCCGGACTCGCGGCAGGCTTTAACGCGCCCTTAACGGGCGTGCTGTTTATCGTTGAAGAGCTGCTGCGAGATTTGTCGGGCTTGACTCTGGGCACAGCGATCTTGTCTTCCTTTATTGGAGCGGTGGTGGCGCGGGTGTTGGGGGGGCAAAGCCTCGTCGCCAACCTATCCCAAATCGCAAGCCAGAATAGCTTCTCAGTTACAGAAATTCCGTTTTATATTTTGCTGGGGTCTCTGGCTGGTTTTTGGGGTGGCCTTTTTAATCAAGGGCTAATTCGCAGTCTGGATCTCTCGCAGCGATTGCTGCCCATTGGTATTGCTTGGCGCATGTCCTTAGCTGGACTGGTGAGCGGCACGCTTTTAGGGCTATTGCCCCCCTCTTTTCAAAATCAGGCGGGGCTGCGGCTGCTGGTCAGCGGGGGCGAAACGGACTGGCGGCTGGCGGCTTTGGTTTTTATGCTCCAGTTTGTGTTGGCGCTGCTGGCCTTTGGGTCAGGGGCACCGGGAGGGGTGTTTGCGCCTAGCCTGGTGTTGGGCGCGTCTTTAGGGAAGTTGGTGGGTATTTTCCAGGTTTTTCTGCTCTCGGCGGGTTCCCCTGTGACCTATGCGCTGGTGGGGATGGGGGCGTTTTTTGGAGCGGTCAGCCGCGTGCCCTTTACGGGAATTGTCATCATTTTTGAGATCACGACCGACTTTAACCTGGTGTTGCCGCTGATGATTAGTTCGGTGGTGGCTTACTGGGTGGCTGAAAAATTAAGTCCTGGTTCTCTCTATAGCCTTTTGCTGAAGCGTCAAGGGATTGAGCTTAGCCCTACAAACGAGCCCCGCGCTCAAAGTATGCTCGATCGCCTAACCGCCGACGACATTATGCAGCGACGGGTCGAAACGCTCTCCAGTGACTTGCCGCTACAGCAGGCCATCAAAACCTTTGCGCGATCGCACCATCGAGGATTTCCGGTACTGGATCAGGGCCGTCTTGTGGGCATTTTGACCCAGACTGACCTGACCAAGTCTACGCCCCTTTCAGAAAATGCCACTATCCAAGAGGTGATGACGGCGCAGCCCGTGACGGTTTCCGCCACGGATACGCTGTCGGCCGTGCTCTATACCCTGAATCGATTTGAAATTAGCCGTTTGCCCGTGGTGGAAGGCAAGCGACTGGTGGGCATTATTACGCGAGCAGATATTATTCGGGCAGAGTCTTTAGAAATTAGCGGTGCCAGCCACCATTTGAGCGCCTTTCCTGACCCCTCCTATGGGGTATACCAAACCCAAAGCCCTGCCTTGGGGCAAGGCCGAATACTGCTGCCCTTAGCCAATCCAGAAACAGCAGCGGTTTTGCTGAAGTTGGCCGTTGCCCTAGCGCGCGATCGCAATTTTGAGCTGGAATGTGTCCAAATCATCCAGATCCCGCGCAACCGCCAGCCCTCTGAAATCCACATCAATACCCTTAAAAGCCGTAAACTCCTCCAAAAAGCCGCCCGTTATGGCCTCCGCAATCAAGTGGCGGTTCATACCCAAATCCGCGCCGCCCACGATGTCGCCCAGGCGATTTTAGAAGTTGAAAAGCAGCGCCACATCGACCTCATTCTCATGGGCTGGCAAGGGCATACCCCCGCCAGCGATCGCTTTTTTGGGAACACCGTTGACGTAATTTTGCGTCAGGCAGCTAGTCCAGTGCTGCTGTTCAAGTGGCCAGCCCAACCCCAGGGTCTGACCCAAGATACGGTCTTGAAGCGCTGGCTTGTCCCCATCTCCGGCGGCCCGAATGCTTCCCATGCGCTCAGCCTGCTGCCGCCTCTGATCAATGCTGGCGGAGCCGATACTGAGCTGACCCTTTGCCAAGTGCATACCCCAGGGCAAGAGGTATCTCCAGAGACATCCCCCGCTCCCCCGCTGGTTCAAGCCTATGCCGAAATCCTTGGCCCGCGCTGTAAAGGCTTGGTGAAAGGCGTTGAACTGACAGGGGATCCGGTAGAGCAGATTTTAGCCTTTGCCGAGATCTTTAACCCCGATGTCATTGTGCTAGGTGCCAGCCGCAATAGTTTATTTAGTCAGGTTGTCCAGGGCAATATTCCTAGCGCGATCGCCCGTCTGAGTAACCGCGCAATTTTGCTCGTCCGCGCCCCTACAATGACGGAGGGTGAATCAACCCTCTAATGCAGGTCATCTTCACGGCCCCTTCTTCATCCATCGCGCCATCAAGTCATCAAGCCATCAAGTAATCTATCAACCTATCTCTATGAACTGGTCTAAGCTGAATCATCCTCAAGGGCCAAGACCCTCATCCAAACGTCTTCGCCAACGGCGCAGAAAACCCTCTGTCTGGGTTTTGTTGCTTTTGATTCTCCTCAGCAGTTTCTGTGGATGGGGCGTTACTCAGATTCAGGCTGCCGCCAGTTCGCCTCAGTCAGCCCAAGCCGTGGCTGCCTCCATTGGCACAGTTGATACCGTGCCGCCCAATCTAAAGCTTGCTCAAGAAACCTACCTCGCGCGGTGTGCCACTTGCCATGTTGGTCTGCCGCCCGCAGTCTTACCCGATGTCTCCTGGAGAGCTATTTTGCAGGACAGCAACCACTACGGCGTACCGTGGAACCCGCTGCGGAATCCAGACCTCGCCCTCACCTGGAAATACCTGCAAACCAACTCTCGGCAGCTCAACCCCGAAGAACAAGTTCCCTATCGCGTGGCGCGATCGCGCTACTTCAGAATTCTGCACCCCCGCGTCAAATTTACCGAACCTGTGACCGTTGGCACCTGTGTCAGCTGCCACATCGGCGCACCGCAGTTTGATTTTCGGACGCTCAGCCCCCAGTGGCAGAATTCACCTTAGAATCTAGCCCTCCTGAATCTGGAGCTAAATCTAGAGCGCCTGCGCCCTCCCAGCGCCGCAGCGGCACACAGTCGAGTTCAAACTGATCCAGCGATCGCGCCACCACAAAGTCCACCAAGTCCTCAATACTTTGGGGTTGGTGATACCAGGCCGGAATCGCCGGAACAATTCTGACACCTGCCTCCGCCAGCGTGGTTAAATTCCGCAAATGAATCAGACTCAACGGCGTCTCCCTGGGCACCACCACTAGCCTTCGTCCTTCCTTGACCTGAACATCTGCGGCCCGTTCTAATAAATCTCCGCTGAGTCCTGCCGCCAGCTTTCCCACCGTACTCATACTGCAGGGAATTACTAGCATCCCCAAGGTTCTAAAAGAACCGCTGGCGATCGTTGCGCCCACGTTATTGGCCGCATGACAGGTAAGCTTTCCGTCCCAGACCTCCGCCTGCTCTCGCCAAAAAAACTCTTGTTTAGAAGGCTCCATCGGCATTTGGATATTCTGCTCCGCCTTCCAAACCTGAGCCGTCGCCTTGGACGCCACCAGCTCAACCGGAATCTTGGCCTGAAGTAAATACTTCACCGTCCGCACGGCATAAATCAGCCCAGATGCCCCCGTCACCCCAACAATAATCGGCTTTTCAAACGAAGACATGGCTGCTCAGTAAAGCCTCTTTGGGAAATATCTTTTCATTGTAACTTTGTCTTCTCTTGCGCTCTAAGCCTGTTTGAAACGCGAATCCCAGACCCTTACTACAACCCATGCCGAGGCCTGCACCAAGACCTGCGCCAAGACCCATGAAGTTCTTGGCCTAAGGTTGCGAAGTTGCCCGAACCTGTTATCGTAGTTTGGAAGTAATTGAGCGAGACAGAAGCGCTGTATGGGGACAACGTATCAGCGGGTCTTGTTAAAACTGAGTGGTGAAGCCCTCATGGGGAGCCTACCCTACGGCATTGACCCAGCCGTCGTACAGCATGTTGCGGGTGAAATCGCAGATGTTGCCAAGCAAGGCATTCAAATTGCAGTAGTGGTCGGTGGCGGCAACATTTTTAGAGGGGTTAAGGGTGCTTCTGCCGGAATGGATCGGGCGACAGCAGACTACATTGGCATGATTGCCACGGTCATGAACGCCATGACCATTCAAGACGCCCTAGAGCGGCTAGGCGTTCCAACCCGCGTTCAGTCTGCCATTCCCATGCAGCAGGTGGCCGAACCCTACATTCGCCGAAAGGCCATTCGCCACCTTGAAAAAGGTCGAGTCGTCATTTTTGGAGCGGGCTCTGGCAACCCGTTTTTTACAACCGACACCACAGCAGCGCTTCGAGCGGCAGAAATTGATGCCGAAGTCATTTTGAAGGCAACCAAAGTGGATGGGGTCTATGACGCAGATCCTAAAATTCATCCAGAAGCCAAGCGCTTTAATACCCTGACCTATGCCCATGTGCTGGCCCATGATTTAGGCGTCATGGACACCACTGCGATCGCGCTCTGCAAGGACAACAGCATCCCCATTCTGGTGTTTAATTTGTCTGTGCCTAATAATATAAAACGGGCCCTAACTGGGGAATCTATCGGGACGCTTGTGGGAGGTTCTTGTGAAATTAGCTGAGACTGAAGCGCACATGCAGAAGGCGGTCGAAGCCGCTCAGCGATCATTCAACACCATCCGGACTGGACGCGCTAACGCCTCCCTTCTGGATCGGATCACAGTGGAATACTATGGCGCGGAGTCCTCGATTCGGACGATCGCCAATATTTCCACCCCCGATGCCAGCACCATTACCATTCAGCCCTTTGATCGAAATACCCTGACACTCATTGAAAAAGCAATTTCTCAGTCCGACGTAGGACTCGTCCCCAACAACGATGGCAGCGTCATTCGTCTCAACATTCCACCCCTGACGGAGGAACGCCGCAAGGAATTCGTCAAAATGGCGGCTAAGCTAGCCGAAGAAGGAAAGGTATCCGTCCGCAATATTCGCCGTGACGCCATTGATACCGCCCGGAAGGAAGCCAAAAATAGCGAAATTTCTGAAGATGAGTCGAAAGATCTTCAGGACAAAGTGCAGAAGCTAACCGATAAATACGTCGCTAAAATTGACGAGCTTTTAGCAGCCAAAGAAAAGGAAATTCTAACGGTCTAGATAAAACGGTCTAGATAGACTAGACCGAGTAGCCTAGATCGAACTACATAGCCCAAAATAGTCCAGACAAAAGGGCTTGAGCAGTTCTCCTGAGTATCAGGATTCATAGCCATATGCAGCTCCTAGAAACATCCTTGCCCGGAGTGCTTCTCATAGAGACACGTATCTTTAACGATGATCGAGGGTTCTTTTACGAGTCCTATCACGAGAAGCGCTACTGGGATTTAGGGTTACAGGTAAAGTTCGTCCAAGATAATCACTCTCACTCCCAGCAGGGCACTTTACGGGGGCTGCACTATCAGCTTCAACATCCCCAAGGAAAGCTGGTGCGCGTGACCCAGGGAGAAGTCTTTGATGTGGCGGTGGATATTCGCAAGGGTTCTCCAACCTTTGGGCAGTGGCATGGGGTGCATCTATCGGGAGAAAACCATCGACAGCTCTATGTCCCTCCCAACTTTGCCCACGGCTTCTGCGTCCTGAGCGAAACCGCTGATTTTCTCTACAAGTGCACCGACTTTTATACCCCAGGGGATGAATATAGTCTCCGGTGGAATGACCCGGCTATCCAGATTGAGTGGCCCCTTAGTTCCGAGCCGCTGCTGTCTCCCAAAGACGCTGATGCGCCACTGCTTGCTGACGCTACTGAAAATTTACCCAGTTTTTGAGCAATGGTTCTCTAAAGTGGCAGTCAGTTTTTGAGCGATCGCCGCTATCCAGGCTTCGTCCTGGTGGGTGTAGCTGCGGGGCGCATTGGCGCCCAAAACGATAGCGCCCTCTTGCCCTAGGGGCTGACAAATCACCCCTTGAGTATTTTCTGGTAGGTAGTCAAATTCTAGGCGTCCTGGATAGAGCTTGAGCGCCACCAGATAGGTAGGCTTTTCTGTCTCCACCACGCGATTTAGAATGGCTCCAGGCTGCACCTGCGATCGCACGCCCATGATGCCCCGCCGCAGAATCGTGCGCCCTCCATACCACACCACAATCGAGCGCGTTACGGTGTTGGTCAGCAAACTATGGGAAGCCCAAGCCAGCTCCAGCCTGAGCGCATCCGGCAGATCCGCACTCAAGTCAAAGACCTCTTCGCCCACCAGTTCAACCGAATCTGGGGCTCGTGGCTGTACCCGCTGCCAGAGCAGGCCCGCAAGAATCAAAACCGCACTAATAATGACGCCTAGGGCATCAGAGCGGGATTGAGAATTGGTCAGCTCCGGCGTCAGGAGACGATTGATAAATAGCAGCGTACCGCCTAGCCCTCCAACCGCCAAAGGCATCAGTCGCAGAACTCGGTTGGGGTCAGAGCGATTAGAGCCAGACTTTATCCCAGGCTTTATCATGGAGGCTGTGTACCGATCAGGCTAAAGTCCTTATAAACTCAACCCATCTAGTCTTCATGATCATCGTAGGGATCGTCGAGTTGGGTTGAGGGCGGCCCAAAAGCGATGTAGATTCCATAGCCTGTAAAGGCCAGAAAGGCAAGGCTAATGGTAATGCTAAGAACTGTTGCAGGGTCAGATAGGGACATAATTTTGTGACAGCGTTTCCTCTATAATATTACGGAAAGTTAAAAAACTTCATGTTGTTGCATGGCATTACAGGTGACCTATGGCAAAGCGGACCTGGCTCGGTGATATCCTCAGGCCTTTGAATTCAGAATATGGAAAGGTTGTGCCAGGGTGGGGCACCACTCCGGTAATGGCTGTCTTTATGGCGCTTTTCTTGGTTTTTCTACTGATTATTCTCCAGATTTATAATTCAGAGCTAATCTTGGACGGCGTTGATGTAGATTGGGCGCGCTTGACCAATTAGCTTGCTTTCTCTCACGCTGCCTCAAAATCGTCCCGAACTTCTTCGGGACTTTTTTTTGATCATCTGCGCTAGCCTAGGGCATTCATGGGTGGTGGAAAAGTAATTGCAGCAACCTATTGCGACAAACTATTATTGCGGCAAGGTATTATTGCGGCAAACTATTATAGACAGACCCTGCGGACTGAAAAGTCGCGATCGCACTTAGTGAGAAATACACGATGAACATTTTTGGCATCGGTTTACCTGAAATGGCCGTTATTCTGGTCATTGCGCTGCTGGTTTTTGGCCCGAAGAAGCTTCCAGAAATTGGCCGCAGCCTGGGAAAAACGCTGAAGAGCTTCCAGGATGCTTCCAAGGAATTTGAAGCCGAGATTAAGCGTGGCGCAGCTCAGGTTGAAACGCCGGAAGCAAAGCCTATGGAGGCTCGATTAGAAGAACCTGCTCAACTGACTCAAGTCGAGTCTATTGCTGTTGAAGCAACACCGCTTGATTCAGCCAGCCAGAAAGGCAGTCCGGCAGAATCAACCGTGGATGCAACGCAAGCCACCAACGTTTAACGACCATGGCAGAGTCTGCACCCACTCCACCTGAACCCATTCGTTTAATTGTGGGGCTAGGAAACCCTGGCCCTAAGTATGCTCATACCCGCCACAATATTGGATTTGATCTGGTGGATGGCCTTGCTCAGCGATGGCGTATGAGCCTGAGTGACCAGAAGCGCTTTCAGGGAGAGTGCGCGGAGGGAATGGTGGCTGGCCAGAAACTGTATTTACTCAAGCCCCATACCTTTATGAATCAGTCAGGACAGTCGGTCAGAGCAGTCCTGGGCTGGTATAAGCTTGCGCCGTCTCAGGTTCTGGTGCTCTATGACGATATGGACTTGCCGATTGGTAAGCTGCGCCTGCGCCTCAATGGTTCGGCAGGCGGCCACAACGGCATGAAGTCGCTGATCGCGCATTTGGGGACGTCCGAATTTCCGCGTTTGCGCATTGGCATTGGGCGATCGCCCGATTCAGGCATTCCCAAGGAGACAATTTCCCACGTTCTGGGTCGCTTTGCCCCCCAGGAACAGCGCCTGCTGAGTGAAGTGCTGGAGATGGCCGCCGATGCCGTGGAGCTGGCGCTAAGGCAGGGTGTTGAAAAATCCATGAGCCTCTACAATGGCCGCTCCGTTCCGTCCACGCTCACGCTCTAGATGCTCACCCTAGGGATGATTGCTTGAGTGAGGGCTTGAGGGGTGTTTAGGCAAATAAAGATCGAATTTCTTCGACACGCTTACGATTCACGCCGAGGTCAGACTGTCCTAAACGAGAGGCAGACCGCACCTGAATCACCTTGGCGCTGTCATCTGCATAAAACTCCACATCATCGACAAACCCCAGCAGTTTGCTGCTGAACTCTGCGTACAGATAGTTATCGGTCGCCTCTATAATTTGGGTGCGCTCTTGTGCCTGGATCACAGACTTGAGCTTTGCGATCGCTTCTTGAGTCGTGCCTGTATAGGGAATGGGCGCGATGCTGTGCTCTGAATCGGACGCTGGGGCTTGGCTTGAAACGCAGTTAGGTGAATTTGGACAGCCCCCAAGCTGACCATTTTGAACGCCTAGGGTCACAGGGCGAGTCCCAGAAAAAGATAAAAATGCCATGGGTTGAGGCGCACTAAAGGATTGAGCAAAGGTGGATTGAGCAGAAATGGACTGAGCAAAGGCGGGCAGGGGCAGCAGGAGTCCAGAAAGGGCGATCGCAATTGCCATGCAGGCCAGTTTTATTCTATTCCCCATCAAGAATCTTCCTCAATTTAGCGGCGGTGTAGTCAAATCCCAATCTAACATCTCACCAGTCAGCTCGCTGCGGGTTTATTGCTTGGACTCATGAAGAATCAACCGATTCCCGCAAGGGTCGTAGGCGTAGATTTCGCGTCCATGAGATACCTGCTGAATTTGGCCCGGTGGCGGATAGCCCAATTCGTTGAGATGGGCGATCGCCGCTTCTAAGTTCTCGACTTCAAGACAGAGGCTCATTCCTCCACTGGAGGGTGCGGCAAATTCACCCAGATGGGTCGCCTTTGGTTTAAAGATTCCAAGCCTTGCCCCCAGCAGCTCAAACTCAGTGTAGACCTGGGGAATATCAATGGCGGGTCGCTGATTAAATAACGCTTGGTAAAAGGCACTCAGGTTATGGCCCTGTCCTTCTGCGATCGCCACAAACACCGTGCTGTATCGAAACGCCATGTTGCCAACCTACGCGGCCTGTAAAAACGGCTTAATTTTCCCTAAATAGGTTTTTGGATCCTCCAGCATTGGGAAATGTCCGGTTTTTGGGATTAAGACAAACTCCACCTTCTCGCTTAGCCCTGCCGCCTTTTCGCCCATCGCTGCCGGAATAATTTGGTCAAACTCACCAGACACCAGCAGCGTCGGGACAGTCAACTGTGCAAACTCCTGGGGCATTTCGGTGGCGGCCTGTTCACTCACGGCTGAGAACATCGTGCCGATCGCTGCGCCATAGTCCGCCATCAAAAAGTCTTCTAAGAAAGCCTTGCGCTCCGAAGCCGGAATGGGCTGGGTCAAAAACCTGGCCATAAACAGGCGGTCTATACCAGGAATAGTCGCCAGCCACTTGGGCCGAAACTGCACGACGTAGCCCCCAAATTTATAAAACTGGTCAAAAGACTTTTTCTCGTACTCAAAGATGCCGTTACAGGTCAAGATGGCCTTCTTGACTCGTTCTGGGTATCGATTCAAAAACAGGACGGCAATAGAAGAGCCCGTGGAGTGAGCGTTGAGATAGATTGACTCTATATTCAGCTCACTCAGTAACGCCGCAAGGTCATCCGCATAGGTTTCTAGCCCATACATTTCAACATAGTCTGCGGTGGTAGGCGCTTCCGCATCGCTGACTGGGGAAGGCTGCGATCGCCCAAATCCGCGCAGGTCGTAGAGCAGGCAGTTAAACTCAGACTTCAGCGCCTCAGCCGTAGAGCGCCAATATCGGGCAGAACCGCCCCAGCCATGCATGAAGACCAGCGTTGGCTTTTCTGAAGATCGGGGCTCCGCTGCAATCCACTCATAATAGTGGGAAACACCCCGAACAATAACTTCAGCCAATTCAATACCTCTATCGCCCTTAATTTCGGCGGCTCATAACGCGGATGCTTTAGGCAGATTCCGGCGTTGCAATGGAAGAAGGGTGAACCAGTAACTCTGCCGAAGAGCGCTTCTCCACCATTTCTGGCGTAATGACGCAGCGCGTGAGGTCTTTGCGGGAGGGCAACTCATACATAATGTCCAGCATCAGCTCCTCAACGATCGCACGGAGCGCCCTAGCACCCGTCTTGCGCCGATAGGCTTCCTGGGCGATCGCCCGAACAGCATTTCCTTCAAACTCAAGCTGCACGTTATCCATATCCAGCAGCTTCTGATACTGCTTAATGAGGGCATTGCGCGGCTCGGTCAAAATCTTACACAGCACATCCTCATCCAGCGGGTCGATCACAGAAATCATCGGAATCCGACCAATAAATTCAGGAATCATCCCAAACTTTACCAAGTCCTCAGGCGCCATGTGGCGCAGGAAATTTGCCGTGCGAATTTCTCTAGCCATCGGCCCCGCCTGCACAAATCCCATTGACTTGCGACCTGTGCGCTGCTCGATAATTTTATCTAACCCCACAAACGCGCCGCCGCAGATAAACAAAATGTTGGTTGTGTCAATCTGGATGCAGTCTTGGTAGGGATGCTTGCGCCCGCCCTGAGGAGGCACATTCGCGATCGTACCCTCCAGCATCTTTAAGAGCGCCTGCTGTACTCCCTCACCAGACACATCCCGCGTAATGGAAGGATTTTCACTCTTCCGCGCAACCTTATCAATTTCATCAATATAGATAATGCCGCGCTGGGCTTCTTCTACATCCAGATCTGCCACCTGAAGTAACCGGAGCAGGATATTTTCCACATCCTCTCCCACATAGCCCGCTTCCGTGAGCGTCGTTGCATCCGCCACAGCAAAGGGCACGTCCAGCATTTTTGCAAGGGTCTGCGCCAGCAATGTTTTGCCGCAGCCCGTTGGCCCAATCAATAGAATATTGGACTTTTGCAGCTCGATCTTATCTTCTAAACTCTCCGTGGACTCGCCACCCTGAACCAGGCTTAGACGCTTGTAGTGGTTATAGACCGCCACAGACAGCACTTTCTTTGCCTCGTCCTGACCTATAACGTGATCGTCTAGATAGGCTTTAATTTCGCGAGGCTTGGGAATCTGGTTGAGGGCAAGTCGTGAGCTAGCGCGTGCCGTCCGCCGCTTCTCGACAGCTGGATCCCGACGAGGGGCAGGAGCGGCGGACTGGGGAGCCCCTGACTCAAACAGCTCCTCGTCGAGAATCTCGTTGCAGAGATCAACGCATTCGTCACAAATATAGACCCCCGGCCCAGCGATTAACTTTCGTACCTGCTCTTGCGATTTACCGCAAAAGGAACACTTGAGGTGGGAGTCATATTTGGACATAGCCACTGCCTACTAGACATTGAGTGCGATCGATGGACTTAAATCGATGGACTTAAGTAGACGCGCTAACCGCTTGACGGTGATTGGCGAGTTCTTGACGAGTCAGAACTTTGTCAATCAAACCATACTTCTGCGCTTCTTCGGCTGACATAAAGAAATCTCTTTCGGTGTCAGCTTCAATGCGCTCAAAGGGTTGTCCCGTATGTTCAGCAAGCAAGCGGTTGAGCTGAGTTTTATGGTGCAAAATTTCTTTTGCCTGAATTTCAATATCAACAGCCTGCCCTTGTGCACCACCCAACGGCTGGTGAATCATGATTCTAGAGTGGGGCAGCGCCATCCGTTTGCCTTGGGTGCCAGCGGAGAGCAAGAAGGCTCCCATACTGGCGGCCAATCCAAAGCAGATGGTGCAAACATCTGGCCGAATGTGCTGCATGGTATCGAAGATTGCCATACCTGCCGTGACGGAGCCACCCGGAGAGTTGATATAGAGATAAATATCTTGCTCAGGATCTTCTGCGTCAAGGAAAAGCAGCTGAGCCACGATCGCATCGGCGGTGGTGTCATCAATACCGCGAGAGGCAGAGCCACCTAAGAATACAATCCGTTCCCGCAACAGTCGGGAGTAAATATCAAAGGCTCGCTCACCTCGACCAGATTGCTCAACCACCATGGGCACGATCGCCTGAGGTGAATGATAGGAGGTGTCGCTGGCAGCGCCCATTACATTCGTCATGGAGTAGGAGGTTCGTGAGAAGATCATATGCGCGCCTGCACTATGTTGAAAGATAAACGGATGGCTGAGCAACAGCAAAAAGACAGGATTTCGGCGCGCTAGTCTAAACTATTGCGCCGTAGCTTCATTATGCCTTAACTCCCCTTCAATCGACTTTGCATTTCGAGAATCCTGTTGCTCAATATCGCAAGTCAGTTACAAATGCAGGTTGTAACTGCAGGTAGGCTATACCTACGAAACAAAACCTACGAAACAAAGACGATTGGAGCCTTGAGCTTGGGGTTAAGCAAGTCAGGCATTTTCGTCGTTTGTGGCCTTGGCCTTGGAGCTTCGGCTGCGAGTTGCCTTCTTCTTGACTTCCACCGTTGCAGCAGCATCCACAACTTCTGCCTCGACAGCAGTTGCTTCTGTAGCCGGATCTTCTGTCGCGATCGCTTCGGGGTCAGATGCTAACTCATCCGCCTCAGGTTCTGGCTCCACCTCAATCTTGTCAACGAGGGTCACTTCAGAACGCTCCTTGAGCCATGCAATGACCTTTTCCTGAAGCAGCTCATCTTCTAAGACTTCCCGGAGGCGTTTGCGATCAATCTCGCGATCGCCCAAGGAGCCTAGGACTTCTTGGAACCGCTGCTCTAGGGATTCGGTTTCAATCGAGATGGACTCTTTCTCCGCCACCTCTGCCAACGCAAGCGTCCGTTTAATCCGCCCGATGGCTTCATTTCTAAAGTTTTCCTTGAGCCCTGGAATCATCTCCTTCGTGAAGATTCGATTGACATCAACACCCTGTCCCTGAAGGCGAGAGGCCATTTGGTTAATCAGAAAGTTAACCTCATTAGAAACGAGGGTTTCGGGGAGATCAACCTCAATTTCCTGAGCTAAAGCCGTAATTAAGGCTTCTTCGACATTAGCATCGGTCTTTTCCTGGGCTTCTTTGGTATAACGCTCCACCAGGAAGTCCCGCAGCTCAGCGAGAGTTTCAAATTCGCTGACTTCTTGGGCAAAGGTATCGTCTAGCTCTGGTAGCTCCTTCGCCTTAAGTTCTTTGAGCGTGATGGTAAACCGCGCCAGTTTTCCAGCCAGCTCTTCCTGGAAATATTGTTCAGGGAACTGAAGATCTAGCTCCTTTGTCTCGCCAGGGGCCACACCAATCAGCCCTTCCGTAAAGCCTGGAATGAGCTGCCCCTCAATTAGCTCAACCTGGAAGTCGGTGGCGGTGCCTCCCTCAATTTCTTGGAAATCAGTTTTTTCGTCATCCAAGAAATAAATGCCGGAAAAGTCGAGGAGCGCCACATCTCCAGCCTCCGCAGCCCGACCCTCAACGGGCACCAGGGTTGAACGAGAAGATCGCTGCTCATCCAAGACTTTATCGACTTGACTGGGGTCATACTTGACCTCTTCCGCCTGCACCTGGAATCCGGTGTAGCGTTTGAGTGTTGCTTCGGGAGGGACGTCTACACTTGCCGTGAAGCTGATGGGCGTCCCAGGCTCAAATTGAGCAATCAGATCTTCAAAGGAAGACACCAGCTGAAAATTGCCAATGACGTTCACTTCGGACTGCTCAACGGCTTCTTTGACGATTTTTTCGATCAGCTCTTCTAGGGCTGCAGCCTTGATCTGCACGGAACCAAACCGCTGCATGATGACTTGGCGGGGCACCTTCCCCTTCCGAAATCCAGGAATCTGGGCGGTACGCATATACTTGGTGATCGTCTGCTCATAGGCCGACTGCGATCGCTCTGCTGGAATCTCAATTTCCAGGCTCACCTGACTACCAGGAAGCTTTTCCTGATTTACTTTTAACCGTTCTTGTGTTTTAGACAACGCTCTTCCCTCAGGTAGACTCAACCAACCGCAAACCAAGCTCAGAATTTCTTAATGTAAATGCCGTGTCAAACCTACAGACAGCAGCGAATGTCGGGAAATACCGATTTTGCTTTTGGCACAATTCTTTATTGTAGGTGATGAAGGGGCAATCGATTCTTAACACGATCAAAATCTACGCAGTTTAAGGGTCTAAGCCCATTAAGGGTCTAGAGGTTTTACCAATCTAGGCCTTATCAAGCAAATGTCAAATTATCCCAATGTCAAATTACCCAGCCTGTTTTGATTTAGCTTTCTGCTAGGGCTAGGCGTAAATCCGCCGGAAGGACTACTCAATAGGCGGCTAGAGCAGCTACACTGAGCAACAGCCGCAGGCTCAGTTGGGTAGATTCAGTTGGGTAGATTCAGTAATCTATGAGAATGCACCATTAGAATGCGCCATCAGCAAGAACTAGCCATCAATTCATAACCTAACTAATCACTGTGGGTGCGCAACAGCTTTACAGATTTTATAGATGTGAAAGATCAGGCTGAACTGGTGTACCATAACAGCGAATGAGTCCACAGACTAAGGACTACAGACTTCAGGGCTACAGACTAAGGACACACCTAAGGAATCATGGGCGTTTGATTTTTCCCAGTTGTCAGTAGGAGATTCACTTAGTAAGCCTAATTCTTTAGTGGTCGTTGGCCTGAATGATGGGTTTAATGAGAGAAGAAATCTTGAAAAGATAGGCTCAGTGCCTCATACCGGATACCCAAAAGCTTTTAATTGGCATGCGAATTCGCTGCACCGCCCTTAACCTGCAAGCCTTAACCTGTAAGCCTTAATATATCTCAGTTAGAGATGAGCTTTTAAGGTCAATTCCATAGTCCTAGTTTTTCTACAAAAAATACATTTTTCATTTTTTTTTAGCGAGCAGCATTGCTCTTGGAGATGACTCTATTGAATCGGGCTTATAACGTTGCTATCTTGGGAGCTACGGGTGCCGTTGGCACTGAGCTTTTAGCGCTTTTGGCAGAGCGAAATTTTCCAGTTTCTCAGCTTAAGCTTTTAGCTTCGCCACGCTCTGCTGGACAAACCCTTGCGTTTCGTGGGCAACCCATCCAGGTTGAAGCGGTGGCCGAAGGCGTCTTTGATGACGTTGATTTGGTTTTGGCCTCTGCTGGGGGAAGCATCTCTAAAATCTGGGCACCCAAGGCTGTTGCAGCGGGTGCGATTGTCATTGACAACTCCAGTTCCTTTCGCCTGGATCCTGCGGTGCCTCTGATCGTCCCTGAAGTCAATCCAGAGGCTGTGCTCCAGCATGAGGGAATAATTGCAAACCCAAACTGCACGACTATTTTAATGTCTGTAGCCATTTGGCCTCTGCACCAAGTTCAGCCGATTCAGCGCATTGTGGCGGCAACCTATCAGTCTGCTAGCGGTGCCGGAGCGAGGGCGATGGAAGAGCTAAAGGTTCAGGCCCAGGCAATTTTGGACGGGAAAACGCCACCGACAGAATGTTTTCCTTATCCTTTGGCGTTTAATTTATTTCCGCACAATTCAGACTTGGACGAGAATGGCTACTGTACGGAAGAAATGAAAATGATTCAGGAAACCCGCAAGATTTTCGGGGTACCTGATCTTCGGGTGAGCGCGACTTGTGTACGGGTTCCCGTATTGAGAGCGCACTCAGAAGCGCTTAATCTAGAGTTTAAGCAGCCTTTTGAAGTCGAGGGGGCGCGCAGGCTGTTAGCCAATGCCCCTGGGATAAAGCTAGTTGAAGATTGGGAGCAGAATTATTTTCCCATGCCGATGGATGCCAGCGGAAAAGACGAAGTCTTAGTCGGGCGTGTCCGTCAGGATCTTTCTCATCCTTGCGGGCTAGAGCTTTGGCTGAGTGGAGACCAAATTCGCAAGGGCGCTGCACTGAATGCGATTCAAATTGCTGAGCTGTTAGCGTTTCGCGGCCTAATAAAGCCCTCTAGGGCTGAGCTGGTTCACTGATGTTGATTGTCTGGTCTGGTGATTGTTTGATCTATTAACTCTCTGAATTTATTGACTATCTGAATCTATTGACTATCTGATTGTTGACTATCCGGTTTTGTTGATTGTTGGGTCTACTGATGCGCTCCATAAAGATTCCTGGAGCCTTGAGAGGTACTAAGGCTATTTCCTGATGGCGAATAACGGCCTTTTTGCGGGTTCCTGGTTGCGAATATCTATCCGATTCTCGGTACTCTATTTCGATGTAGCACAAGGTCTGGATGCTGTTGCTCACAGAGTTTTTATAGAGCTTTTCTAGGTTTTTATTTCGTTTTAAGTTATTGAGGAGTGTATTTAGGTTTGAATTTAACTTTTGATTTAATACTTTTACAAGACTTGAAGGCACAAGACTTGAGGTTTCATGGTGGGGGTCAATGCCTGTGACTCCTTTTGGACAGGTTGTGACGGCAATGGTCACGCCCTTTACTCAGGATGGTCAGGTAGACTATGCTGTAGCAGAACGGCTGGCTGATTATTTAGTGAGTCACGGTTCCGATGGACTGGTGCTCTGTGGAACAACGGGGGAGTCTCCGACTCTAACCTGGGATGAAGAGTATCAGCTTTTTCAAGTGGTGAAGCAGGCGATCGCAGGTCGCGCTAAGATCTTGGCAGGGACGGGTTCTAATTCGACTCACGAAGCCATTGAAGCCACCCAAAAGGCGGCAGCACTGGGGCTAGATGGGTCCTTGCAGGTTGTCCCCTATTACAACAAGCCGCCTCAAGAAGGGCTGTATGAGCATTTTAAGGCGATCGCCACGGCTGTCCCTGACTTGCCGATCATGCTCTATAACGTTCCCGGTCGAACGGGTCAAACGTTGCTTCCAGAGACCGTTGCCCGCCTAGCCGAGCTTAGCAACATAACCTCTCTTAAAGATGCTGGCGGCAACTTAGACCATACAAGCCAAGTTCGTCGTCTGACCCCATCAAGCTTTAGTCTTTACTCTGGAGATGACTCCCTCACCTTACCAATGCTTGCGGTAGGTGCTGTTGGAGTGGTGAGCGTCACCAGTCATATTGCTGGAGAGCTCCTTCAGCAAATGATTAGTAAGTTTTTTCAAGGGCAGCCCCAAGATGCCACTGAAATTCACCTCAAGCTCTTGCCCCTCTTTAAGGTACTGTTTGCAACCACTAGCCCCATTCCCGTCAAAGCAGCCCTCCGCCTCCAGGGATGGGCTGTTGGCAATACTCGGCTTCCGCTATGTGCGATTCCCTCAGAAATTGAGGCTGAGCTAAAGCGAACGCTGACAGAACTCTCGCTGCTATAGCCATTACGTGCTCTTGAGCAGCCTGGATTTAAGCGGTTTGGAAAGCACCCTAGACTTAGACAGTCTGAATAGAGGATTTAATTTTTTCTGCTTACCCTCAAAAAGCTGTGGTATTTTCCGCTACGGATTGACCGTTTTTGAGAGGCGAAGCATCCTGAGTCTTTCCAGTCCTGAAGGTACACCCTGAATGAAGGCTGAAGTTTTAACTAAATATTTTTCCTTCCAGTGCGGATTGCTTTAGTTCTCGCTGACTCCCTTTCAAACCTGCTCAATCCAGCCTTGACCAATTCAAATCTGCTTAACGGCGCTAGATATAAATCTCAACCCTCTAAATTGCAACTCTCTAAATCTCAGCCCTTCGCTTTCAATCTCTCTGCATTTCCTGACAGCTTCTCAACAAATGTTGAAAAATAGCGTTTTCAAAAACAGTTTTTTTACGCATATCCCCCATGAATGACCGCTCCATCAATCGTTCCGCAAAAAATGACATTCAAAAAGTATCAAAATCTATGACACAATCGACCTCCCCCTTTAAGATTATTCCCCTTGGTGGCCTCCATGAAATTGGCAAAAACACCTGTGTCTTCGAGTATGAAGATGAAATTGTGCTGCTAGACGCTGGTCTCGCCTTCCCGACGGACGGAATGCATGGCGTCAATATTGTGCTGCCCGATATGACCTACCTGCGGGAGAATCAGCACAAAATCAAAGGAATGATTGTCACCCACGGTCATGAAGACCACATTGGCGGCATTGCGTTTCACCTAAAGCAGTTTGATATCCCTAATATCTATGGGCCGCGCTTGGCGATGGCCCTGCTCAAAGGCAAATTGGAAGAGGCTGGGGTTGCTGGAAAAACCAAGCTCCATAATGTAGCCCCCCGTGAAGTTGTACGCTTCGGGAAGCATTTCTTTGTCGAATACATTCGCAATACCCACTCCATTGCCGACAGCTTTACCGTTGCCATTACCACCCCAGTGGGCGTGGTGATTCACACCGGGGACTTCAAAATTGACCATACACCCGTAGATGGCGAATATTTTGACTTTCAGCGTCTAGCCGAGTATGGAGAGCGGGGCGTTCTGTGCTTAATTAGCGACTCTACCAACTCAGAAGTGCCAGGGTTTACCCCGTCCGAACGGTCTGTATTTCCGAACCTTGACCGCATCTTTAGTCAGGCAAAAGGGCGACTCTTAGTGACGACCTTTGCTTCGTCGGTACACCGCATCAATATGATTTTGGAGCTTGCCCAGAAGCAAAACCGAGTGGTTTCAGTCGTGGGTCGCTCCATGCTGAATGTGATTGCCCATGCTCGAACCCTGGGATACATCAAGTGTCCGGACAATCTATTTGAGCCAATCCATGTGGTGCGTAACTTGCCCGACCACAAGGTACTGGTTTTGACTACGGGCTCTCAAGGTGAGCCAATGGCGGCAATGTCGCGAATTGCGCGAAAAGAGCACCGTCAAATTCAAATCCGTAAGGGAGATACGGTGGTCTTTTCGGCCAACCCCATTCCAGGCAATACGATCGCAGTGGTCAATACCATTGACCAGCTCATGCAGCAGGGCGCAACGGTGGTGTACGGCAAGGATAAGGGCATCCACGTTTCAGGCCACGGCTGCCAGGAAGACCAAAAGCTCATGTTGGGGCTGACCCGACCCAAGTTTTTCTTGCCCGTGCATGGTGAGCACCGGATGCTGGTGAAGCATTCTCAGACTGCGCAGAGCGTGGGCATTCCTGCCGAAAATATGGTCATTATTGACAATGGCGATGTAGTTGAGCTGACGCCTGACGCGATTCGGATTGGGGGCAAGGTGCCGGCAGGCATTGAGCTCATGGATACGGCGGGCATCGTGCAGGCCAATGTGCTTCAGGAACGTCAGCGTCTGGCGGAAGATGGCATGGTGACGGTTGCGGCAGTCATTGGCACCAATGGACAGCTCCTGGCCGACCCAGAGGTTCATCTGCGAGGGGTTGTGACCAGCGTGAGTCACGATCGCTGGCAAACTTGGGTAAAGGAATCCATTGAGCTGGCCCTGCGCAATCGCTGGGAACAGTATGTTAGCCAAGAGAAAAACGGAATTGATGTGGATTGGGATGGGCTAAAGTCCTATATCGAAAAAGAACTGCACGGGCTACTTCGCCGCGAGCTTCAAACCAGAGCCTCTCTTCTGTTTTTGATGCAGCATCCCCAAACCGCGACTTCTGTGATGCATCGATCAATTCCTCAGGCGCAGCAAAATTCACAGCAGGCTCAGATGAAGTCTGAACAGAAGATTAAGCCTGAAGTCTCAACGCCAACTCGTCGGCAGCGCAGTACCGCTAAGGTCGCCGCATCCTAAGAAGGCTACATCTTAGATCGCGTCAAGCTGCGATCTAAGCATCGCGACCCAAACATCAAAAAGCAGCGCTAGAAAATTTCTAGCGCTGCTTTTTGTGGGGCTTGCCTTTACTCTAAAGTCAAGCTCTGGAGCTAGGTTGGGAACCTAGATTCGCGCACTGGTGAGGAGGCCAGACACGATTTGAAGGGCAAACAGCGCCAGCATGGGTGAAAAGTCCATGCCTCCTAAGGGCGGCAACAAAGACCGAAACAGATTGAGGTATGGATCAGTTAACTGGCTCAGAATTGAAAAGGGTGGATTTGCCCAGTTGACCGTGGGGAACCAAGTCAATAAGACTCGAATCACCACCAAAATGAAATAAATTTGAAAGAAGTTTCCTAATCCGGTCGTCAAGAAAGATAGAACTTCGGTTGAACCCATGGTGACTCCGCGCCGTCAATGCTGTGCTGACTTTATCTTTACTTACTTTAAAGGATGTCGCGCCGGTTCATCCGCGACACGAGAGCAAAATATAGGGCGGAAAATACGGTAAATCGGCAGTTTTTACGCTTTGAATGGGTTTTCACTCTCCCTCAGAAGCCCCAGACCCGTTGACCTTACTGAGCTGTTGACGAGCTTGATCAATCGCATCATTGAGTTGGGAAATCTTATCCTCTAACCCTTGACGCGCTTCTTCAATGGTTAAATCTTCTGGGGATGTGTGGAGAACGCGCTGCCGAATTCGCTGAAACTGCTTTTTAGCCAGCCTGGCTGGACTGTTTTCACTCAGGATGCCGTCCTCATCTGGGGATTCACCTCGAAGCTGATTGGCCAGCAGCGTACCAATGACGCCACCCACAATACCGCCAAAAATGGTTCCTGCGAGAAAGCCTCCCGCAAAGCGATCGCCCTGATTACCCATGGGTTGACGTCTCAAGCTGTACTTTTTTAGATTACCGCTTATTTGCGTGAGGCGATGGCTTTTGTGCAGAATCCCAGTAGACGAGAGGCTGGAAAAAATTAATCTCTTGACAGAGGATAGCGTAACGTAAGACACTGCTCATCTTAAGCAATAGCCGAGGGCACAGGGAATGGAGGCACTGAAGGGTCGGGACTTGCTGAGTCTGGCGGACTTATCGGCAGCAGAACTTTTATTTTTGCTCAAGTTTGCAGCACAGCTCAAAGCAGGGGAAGTCCGCCCATCCTGCCCTAAGACTTTGGGACTGCTGTTTTCAAAGGCTTCAACTCGAACTCGCGTTAGCTTTTCGGTGGCGATGCACCATTTGGGCGGGCAGGTCTTAGACCTCAACGCATCTGTGACCCAGGTGGGCCGGGGGGAACCGCTCGAAGATACCGCGAGGGTGCTGGATCGTTACCTGGACGTGGTAGCAATCCGCACCTTTGCTCAGTCTGAGGTAGAAACCTTTGCAGACTATGCCAAGATTCCGGTGATTAACGCGCTGACCGATTTAGAGCATCCCTGCCAGATCCTGGCCGATCTCCTAACGGTTCAAGAATCTTTTGGTCAGCTTGAAGGACTAACCCTCACCTATCTAGGGGACGGGAACAATATTACCCACTCCCTACTGATCGGATGCGCCCTTGTGGGGATAAACCTTCGGGTCGCCACGCCCACGGGCTATGAGCCCCTCCCAGAAGTAGTCACGCAGGCTAAAGCCCTTGCAGGCGATCGCAGCATCATTACGCTCACCACCGACCCAGAAGCCGCCGCGAAGGACAGTCAAGTCCTCTATACCGATGTGTGGGCCAGCATGGGTCAAGAAGCCGAGGCCGATAACCGCATTCCAGTCTTTGAACCTTACCAAATCAATAAAAAGCTCCTAGAGCTTGCCGCACCAGAAGCGATCGTCCTGCACTGTCTACCTGCCCATCGGGGAGAGGAAATTACCCATGAGGTTATGGAAGGTGCCGCCTCTCGAATCTGGGATCAGGCCGAAAATCGACTGCACACCCAAAAAGCAGTATTAGCCGGTGTTTTGGGGGCAATTTAGGTCAAAAACCAGAAAAAGTACATAAAACGAGGGGTCTAGCTAAGGAGCCAGACCCAGGATAACAATGCGTTAATAATGCACTTGAAGTGCGTTTGAGCTAAGTGTTTTCGAAATAAAGTTTTCAGCGTTAAGAGTCTACAGAAAGAACAAACAATCACTAAGGTTTACAGAACTGACAACGCTCTACTGCTGAGTCTGAACTTACCCCTTATGACCAGGTATGGTTTCGGCCTGGGAAATTCTACAAGTCGCCTTCCCACTTGCCGCAGTTTAATACAGTAAGTTTTCTACGGAATAGCTGGTTGCCATGACATTAGAGCAAGGAGGCACAGGCTCTAATCGGAGAAGCCATTGGGTCAATTGGTTTAGGTTTAGGATGACGAATGGTTTCTTGTGCCTAGGTTTAAAATAGCACTACTCTTGAGGCCGTAAAAGACTTCAGAAATCTAAGTATAGAGTGATTTACGCGGCTTAATTTTTCTTGAATTCACGCAGCAATCTTTGAACTGAGCACTCCAAAACTCGACATTGCAGTTAACCCTTATTCCGCCCCCATTACTCCACCTCCCATTACTCCACCTCCCATTGAAATGCCCCCGCTGGGAGCGCATAGCAGGAACATGGCTCTAATGCTTCCGGGATATAGACTGTAATGAATCCTCGGCGAAAAAAGGCTGCATGGGCTGCCAAGTGACGATATCGGCCAGCAATGTTTCGTAGCCTTTTACGTTGGGATGCAGCCCATCAGGGCACAGTAGAGATTGCCAATTTCTACGCTGCCGCCATATTTCAAAGGTGTCCAGGTAAGGAATCTGACGCTCCTGGCAGGCGAGCCGAGTGGCTTCTTTGTAGAGATACTGATCGTCGTGGTTAAAGTGAAGCGCCCCTAGAAACGGCATTTTTTGTTCATCTACAGGCACCATGCCAATGAATACCGTTGGGCAGAGCTCTTGTGCGCGGTCTAAAAGCTGAGCCAAAGCAAACTGAAACTCATTGAAGGCCACGAAATGACGGCCCGTCAAGCGGCCTAAGCGCGCTGAGTCATTCACCCCAACCGATAAAATAAGCCGATCCGGCAGTCGATTCCGCAGCTCTCCACGCTGCCGAAATTCTGCTTCAAAGCGCTGAAGGACA
This sequence comes from Thermosynechococcaceae cyanobacterium MS004, assembly GCA_022402525.1. Taxonomy (GTDB): domain Bacteria; phylum Cyanobacteriota; class Cyanobacteriia; order Thermosynechococcales; family Thermosynechococcaceae; genus JAAURS01. The sequence goes on along the minus strand of JAKRSB010000133.1, from coordinate 66,427 downwards.
TGGTGGATAGTGTCACCCCGGACACCCAAGTTATAAATAATAGCGCCCGGTCGTTCCGGGCTTAACCCTTGGCGTCGGAGGCGCTCAACCCAGCCCCCTCCCTCAGAATCTCCGTAGCCGTAAATGAGGCTGTCCCCCAATGCAACGACCTTAAGCGGCACAGGGACTCTTAGGGAAAAACGATTCTGACCGGGGTAATTGGGAAGATGGCTGGGGGGTGAAAAGTCCTGCATAGCGGAACGAAAACTGATCAGAAAGGTAGGTGGACAAATGTTAAGCAACGTTAACTTTTGAGTCCTACTGTAGCATCTTCTCAGTCACCGAATTGTGGGGCTACGGCATGAATCGGCTGAAGCACTCCCCAGATGAAGCACAGGTCAGCCAAAGCTCAATCCAGCAAGGGAATAAGCCAGCTAAAGCACTACTAAATTATCGCGATGAATGACGGTGTCTGCTCCGGCGTAACCCAAAATAACGGCAATTTCTTCGGAATGGCGTCCGCGGATTTGGTGGAGTTCAGTGCTGCTGTAGTTGACAAGGCCCCGTGCCACTTCTTCTCCCGCTAGATTGCAGAGACGAATGGCCTGCTGGGGGTCGAATTCGCCTTCAATGCGCTGAATACCTGCGGCAAGGAGCGATTTTCCCTGGTTGATGATGGCTCCGGCTGCACCGTCGTCAAGGATAAGCGTACCGGCGGGGACAAGGGTATGGGCAATCCAGTGCTTGCGGGCGTTGATAGGGGCTGGGTGGGGCAAAAACTGGGTGCCGATGGGTTCCCCAGCGAGAATACGCGGAATATTAGTGGGCGTTTGCCCGTGGGTAATGACGGTGCGCACGCCTGCATCGGTGGCAATTTCTGCGGCTGAAATTTTGGTGGACATTCCGCCCGTCCCCCATCGTGAACCTTGCCCGCCCGCCTGCACCTGGAGGGTAACGAGGTCTTCCATGCGTTCAATGATGTGAATGGGCTGGGCTTGGGGGTTGGTACGAGGATCGGCGGAGTACAGCGAGTCGACATCCGTAAGCAAGAATAGCCAGTCTGCATGCACCAGGCTTGCCACAAGGGCGGAGAGGGTGTCGTTGTCGCCAAACTTTAGCTCATCCACTGCAACGGTATCGTTTTCGTTAACGATGGGAATGACGCCCAAACGCAGGAGTTCCTGAAACGTATTCGAGGCGTTGAGGTAGCGATTGCGGTCGGCGAGGTCGGCGCGCGTGAGTAGCACCTGGGCAATAGGCTGGTTCAGGACGCTAAAGAAATCGTCGTAAATCCGCATGAGGCGACCCTGCCCGACAGCTGCAACGGCTTGCTTCAGGGCGATCGCACGGGGGCGTTCGGTGAGCTTTAGTCTGGCACATCCAACCCCGACCGCCCCGGAAGAGACGAGGACGATCTGATGACCTGCGGCTCGAAGCTGACACAGCACTTCAACCAGAGAAGCGATCGTGGCAAGGGCTAAATATCCCGTTTCGGCATGGGTGAGGCTAGAGGTGCCGATCTTGATCACAACGGTCTGGCTCATATTGAAATCTCTCTGGTTGAAATCTCTCTGGCTGAAATCTCTCTGGTTGAAATCTTTGGGCTTACTCAATCGGATTTCAGTGCCCTGTTAGAAGTATTCCAAAAGGATTGGGTCGACCCCAAACTTAAGTTAAGGCCGACCCAATCTTTTAAATATTTAAGCGAACTATTTTTAGAACCTTTATTAAGCTGGTTCCATTTGAATAGACCTATTTTGACAAATTTTTTTAAAGGGGGCTGTCTCTATAAGCTTTTCTTTAGATTTATAGGTTGTCTGGGGATCGCTTACTGGGCAAATGATCCCCAGCTATCGCTTGAAGATAACGCTCAGGATTTGAGAGAGCCATACTTCAAAGGATCGCAGCCAGGTTTTACGTTTGCGTCGCCGAGAGGAGTCCTGCATGGGTTCGACCAAAATACTGAACATTCCCAGCCGATTCCCAACCAGAACGTCTGTAAAAAGGCGATCGCCCACCATCGCAACCTCCTGAAAGGGAAGGTTCATTTTTTGTACGGCCTGCCTCACTTTTTTGCGAGAGGGCTTACGCGCTCCGAAAATGTAGGGCAGGTCGAGGACAGCCGCAATGCGCCGAATTCGATTGTGGCTGAGGTTGTTGCTGACCAGCGCAATGGACGCAATCTGCTTCACTTCCTCCATCCACTCCTTGACTTCTGGCGGAACAACTGCGGAATGCGTCGAAATAATAGTGTCGTCCACGTCGAGCACTAAACCCTTGAGCCCATGCTGCGCGATCACAGCGGGCGTTAGGGCGAGTACACTCCCCTCTAGGACTAAGTTCGGCTCAAGAAGGGCAATGACTGGGCGCGAAGGCATGGGGCTTCATCCGTACATATCGTCGTGAAATCTTACTGAAGACAGTGGTTTAAGTTGATAATTTCAAGTAAAGGGATCAAGGATTGCGGTTAAGCCCGATTTAAGTCTGATCAGAATCTGATCGCTTTAAGTCCTGCTGATCGCGGATGATGATCTGGGCACGCTCATGATCGGCAAGGGTCTTGCTGAAAACATGAGTGCCGTCGTACCGCGCAACAAAGTATAGATAGTCAGTCTGCTCTGGATTGAGCACTGCCTTGAGGCTGGCCAGACCGGGGCTAGCAATGGGCGTAGGCGGTAAGCCCGCGTTCATGTAGGTATTGTAGGCGGAAGGGGTTCGCACCTGAGTGAGCGTCAAGGGCTGATCTGGCGTTTGTTTAACGCCTAAGCCGTATTCCACGGTGGGGTCTGAGCCGAGGGTCATGCCTATGCGTAGACGATTCCAGAATACACCGGAAATTAAGCCGCGCTCTTGGGGAACCACGGCTTCTTTTTCCACAATACTGCTGAGGGTGACCCAATCTCGTAGGCTGAGGTCGGTCTTTTGGCGCTGTTGGTAGAGCGGCAAAGCCTGTTGCTCAAAACGCCTCAGCATGGTAGTGATGACGGCATCGGGCGATCGCATTTCGAGGGGCACCTGATAGGTATCCGGAAATAAATAGCCTTCTAGAAAGGGAGCATCCTTGGGTAGCCACGGGAAGCGGTCAGAGGGGATTTGCTGAGTGGCCTTTAAAAAATCTGCCGCTGAGAACCAGCCCTGCTGCTCGAAGTAGGCGCCCATTTCCTGCATCGACCAGCCCTCTGGAATCGTGAAGGAGGTTTCTTTAACCTGACCCGCCCAAATGCTTTGGGCTAGCTCTGGCAGAGAGGCTTGGGGGGAGAGTTCGTAGGTGCCAGTTTTAAAGCTGCCGGCAGGATCCTTGGCGATCGCCAGTCTTGTCCACAGCTTCCAGGCCGCCATCGACCGAATCAGCCCCGCCGACTTGAGCTGCTGCCCAACGGACTCCGCCGCAGAGCCCTCCGGCACCTGAATGATGACCGGAGCAGTCTGAGTCCCCGGTGCGGCGATCACGTTTAGCCACCAAAACCAACCTGCCCCCGCGCCAATACCGACGCAGAGCAGCGATGCAGCTGAACCTAATACAATTCGAGAAGCCCTAGTCGTTTTCTTCACTGGCTGCTGTCAAAAAACCTTCGAGAAAATGCTACTCCATTTCCTCAAACAAATGATCTTCAAAATAGGGCTGCAGTTTGGGCTGAATTGCCTGGAACTCTTCTGGCGAGAGTAATTGAGGCGGTTTTCCTTTTTGGAGACGCACAACAAACAGGACGGGATCAATGGGCGTGTAGATGGCGTATTCCTGCTCTTCATGAAAGAAGGTGGCGAGAAGCTGATACTCTTCCTGCTCGCTGCCGTTGCCCGCCTCTTCCACCTCTAAAACCAGCACGTCATCCTCTTCCACTTCAGGCAGGTCACCTTCTGCGGTCAAGGATAGACCAGTGCGCTTCAGCTTTAGGTTTTGCTCTGCCAGCACGGCCTGGGCTGTGGCAAAGATTTCATTAAGATCTGCATCCTCCACGGGCATCAGCATTTCTTCTTCTTCGTCATCGTCGGTCTCCACCCAGGCAAAAATATCCACTGGGTAGTCTACCGGGTTGACGAGGGCATATTCTTGTCCTTCTACCTCAACGGATAGCTCCACGTAGCAAAGTAGGTCTTTACCCGTTTCATCCGTCAGGGTAATTGTTGGCCCCTCTAATTCCATGCTGTCTCCCTTCTTACTGTCCCAAATACTGCTCCAACCCAGATCTCGCTAACCGTCTGCTTGCGGACAGGGGTCAGCGGACAGGGATTAGTGAATGGAATGGCGATGCTCACGATTGTCTATTGTCTCATGAGACATCGACACCTGACGGCGCTGGTCTAACCATTGTTGCAAAATAATGCAGGCTGCTGTGCGATCAATCAGGCCACGATTGCGGGAGGGGCTGATGCGCTGAGCCTGAAGCATTCCTTCGGCTTCAACGGAGGTGAGCCGTTCATCGATGTATTCAATGGGCAGGGCGAGGGCTGACCCAATGCGCTGGGCTAGTTTTTGAGTCCGTTTTGCCTGGGTGCCCATTTCCCCGTTCATGGTGTAGGGGAGGCCAACGACGAGGACGGTGACTTCCCGTGATTGGACAAGCTGGTGCAGTTGGGCGATGTCTTTTTCAAAGCTGGTGCGGTGGACGGTGGTGAGTCCTGCGGCAATGAGTCCTAGGCGATCGCACCCTGCAACTCCAATGCGTTTATGGCCTAAGTCCAGCCCCAGCGCAGAAATCAAAGGCGAAGAACTCACAGGTACAGCACTCCGCGCATGACGGTAATGGCCTGTCCGCCGAGTTTGGGGCTATGGCCTTTCAGGTCAACAAGCAGACGACCAGCGCGACCAAGGCAGTCTCCTTGCTCAAATCGCCAAATTTGGCGTTTGGCGGTTATTTCTGGGCTACTCTCTGGGCTGCTCTCTAGGCCGTTCTCTGGAAGACCAATATTGATAGAATTGCTGTCCACCTCTAACTGCTGTCGAAGCAGTAGCGCTAGGGGGCCACTCATAGAACCCGTGACTGGGTCTTCAGAGATGCCGGACTGGGGTGCAAAAAAGCGAGAGTGGGCTTGGCTGAGTGAATCCACGGTTTCAGTGCTGTAAACGCAGACCCCGCGCCACTTTTGCTGTTTACCGAGCTGGGCCAGTTCCCCCATGTTGGGGCTGAGGGCATGAAGCTGATGCAGGTGAGGGATGGGCAGAAAAACATCTTGATTGAGGGAATCAAGGACGACAGCCGAAGGGGTGGGCAGCCCTAGAACCTGGGCCAACTGCTGGGCAAGGTCAGGGGCGATCGCGTCAAAGCGGCAGTCTGGCAGCGTCAGCCAAATCCAGGGGCGAGGCTCAGACCAGTCCACAGTGACGGGCAAAATTCCGCTGCGCGTTTCGAGGTACAGAATGTGCGTGACCCCTCGACTCAAATTAAAGCGGCCAGCCTGGGCGAGGGCATGGAGCGCGGCGATCGTGGCGTGACCGCAGAGGTCCACCTCTTGGGTGGGTGTAAACCACCGCAGCCGAAAATCCGCCTCTGGTGTAGAGGCTGTAAGCACAAAAGCGGTTTCCGAGCAGTTTACCTCCCGCGCAATTTGCTGCATCTGAAAGTCCGACAGGCCATCGGCTTGCGGCACCACCACTGCCGGATTCCCCTGAAAAGGCTGATCGGCAAAGGCATCCACCCAATAGGTTTCGAGATGGGTTTCGAGATGGGTTTCGAGCGAACTAGCGAGAGGTTCCATGGACATCTGGCCGGGAAGACGATGAGCGCGAAGATGGCTTGGATTCTTGACCTGATGGGCGAGACTGCGATCGCAGTGGCGAATAGGCCGACGTTAACAGCATCATCCGTCCCGGCATCGGTCTGTGGCTGGGCTGAAGCCCCTGAAGCATCTCTGTGAGTTGGAGCGTCTCTAGGGCAAGGGTTTTGCTCTCTCTTACCTTGTGCCACACTGAACGCGACAGCATAAGCGTATGCTCTGCCCGCGCTGCACCAATTTGTTCTAGATAGTCTTCGCGCTCAGTTTGGTAGTCTGCTGAAACCAAATCCATGGGTGCGGCCGCGCAGGCTTGCTGCGAGAGCTGTGCCATGTGCGCCAGCAACTCGGAATAGAGCCAGGTATAGGCAGGATGCACCGTCATCTGAGCCACATGAGACTCCTGCGCTGTTTTGCTGAGGTAGATCGCAAAATACCCGATCGCCGCCTTTCTCTGGGGTTCAAACACATAGCCATTCACCCAGTCTCGCTGCTGAAGCTGGGTTTGGATCCGATAAGCAATCTGGCTCAAGACACTGCGCTGAAAATCCTGCATGTGGCGATCGAGGACTTGACGCACAAAGGGCGGCATGGCGGCAGTATCTAGCTGATACAGCAGGGACGCATCTGCATTATTAATGGGCAGCAGGTTGGGCAAAGTGGGCTCCTTGCTGCCAACCTGCGCCAAAATCTCTGGAGATAGCTGCCACTGCGTCATCTGTGCCAGAGGCTGAAACCCATTTTGCCGATACAGCCCCAAAGACTCCGTGTGATTGATTTCGACCTCAACCAGCCAAGTTCTGGCTTCCCAGATACTTTCAAGACAGTGGCGAATTAGCGCAGTCCCTACGTCAAACGCACCAACTGACGGTGCAATACAGACCCGCTCAACGCGCCAAGTGCTGCGGGACTGATTAAAGGGGGAGACCTGAATGACCCCAACAATCTGCCCCCCGTAGGCAGAGCTATTTTGACCGGAGCTATTTTGACCGGAATTATTTTGGCCGGAGCTACTCCTCTCCGCAACGAAGGTGCGTAAGGTAGATGACCAGTGTCCTGGCAAGGTATCCAAAACTTTCAGGACTGGGTTACGATCCCAGTCCTGGACCCTTCGCTGGAGCGGTTCGGTGAGCCAAGACCGTTCGGCGGGGTCACTTTTGTGGGCTAGCAGTCCGTCTGCTGCCTCCCAGTCTCGATACTGGAGGGAGCGAACTAAAAAATCAGGCTTTGATGGGGCAGTTGTCATAGGTCTCCAATCAATCCGTCCTGTTACGCTAGCCTGCCGAAACCGTTGCCCATGAATCCGATGACTTTGATTTTCAGTAAATTTGATTCTAAGTAAATCTGGAGGATAGCCCTAGTCTAGAGATCCTGGATTCGAGAAACAAGTGCCGCACAGCGGATGCTGAAAAGTGATTTTTCAACCATCTACTCAACGATCTATTCTATTCTACTGATCTCATTAAAAAGGCAACAGAACCACCCACTCGTCCTATGGCTGAGGCCGAATTAAAACAACGGGCGTTTGCTCATCGGAGTTTCCAGCGGGGTTATTTCTCAGGGCGCTTTCCAAGACCGGAATCGAGACATCTGCTGAGGCGGCCAGTACCTTCACGGCTTTTAAGTCATTGACGTCAACGATCGCCGCCGAAATTCCCGTTTGGGCCTTAATTTCGTCAACTACTCCCTGGGCATTGTCTGGCCCCAGCACCACAAACTGATCGTAGGGGGGCAGGGTGCCAGTCACATCATCCACCAAGCGAGCCTGCTCTCCAGCGAGCTGGTAGAAGCCGCCTGGCTTACCTAAAATCTTGAGAACAGAGCCGCCGACAAAAGCAAAGAAAACGCGCCAAGGGCCGACAATATCGACCAAGGACTGAAGGCCGCAGGCCGTTGCGAGGCTAGAGGTCGGCAAAAAGAAATAGCAGAGGCGCTTTGCTAACCAACCTGGATGGATGGTGGATGGATGGCGAAACCGACCCTGGATAATGGCGACGGGCGTTTCACCAAGGGTGACAATGTCCCCTGGCTGAGCATGGGGCAAAACATAGCGCCGCACAATTTCGACACAGGAGTCGATCTGCGTGAGGATGTGGGTGGGGATGGGCAAGACCTCTGAGCCCTGAGCCGATCGCCAGCGTAGGGGTTGATTCGGATCTGGGTAGGCGAGGGGCAAGACTTCATGGTGTACGCGCGGAATGCGACCTTTGGGGCCATAGGTGACGTAGTGAAGCTTTACCCAGGCCACCCTGAGCGCGGAAAGATCTGTCCCTTGGAGATCGATTTCAATGGAGACTTGGGTTTGCTGCCGCTTTTTGACGATGTAGGCAAACCAGTAGTCGTCTGCTCGCGCCTCGGCATCGGGGTGGTGGGGAGTGAGGCGAATCGATTTTTCGATACCTGCCGTATCTTCCTTGGACAGCAGCGCTACTTCGGCTCGTAGCTCTGGCACCATGACTTCGAGGTGTCCTAAAGGGTTTCTGAGGGTCAGTTCCCCCCGAATGCGGTAGTGATTGGCTTGGTCTAGGTCAAATTTCCATTGCCCCGTCGAGACGTCTAAGGTATTTCCTTGGCGACGACGATAGGGACGCTCAAGGCCAGCCCAGCCCAGCAGGATTGCAAGGCCCAGTCCAATTCCAATACCCTCAACGATCATGGCCTACTTTTGCTCCGTGCCCACATTACAATGCTTAGATTACATAGACTACAGCGACTTGGCTACAGTAACTTGGCTACGGCGACTTGGCTACAGCGCCCAGGTTAATCTGCTCGGTGATTCACTTCAGTAAACCCCTCTGAGCTAAAACACCTAGACTAAGTGAATGCAGCTATTCAACACAGGTGAATTAATCAGCTGAATTAACAGGGTTAAGTTAACAGGGCTGAAGGTGCCGTTGCGGGTTATGCATGTTGATACTCCCCTGGGCGATCGCCCAGATAATACCCCCAGGAACCCAGCTTTTGACTCAAGCCCAACAAAACGCACAGCTTTATTTTGGGCAACCCTAGGCAACCGTAGCTTGGGTGGCGATCGCGCCTCGCGTAAAGTCCCAATTATCATGCCATACTTACTGTCTTTCGACTTGTCTTGATTTCCTTGTCCTGTTTTCTTATCCCGACTCCAGCGCGCTGCATACTAAACGCTGCACATCAAACTTCTTTTTTGAATGCTGTCTTGAAGGGAAAAGCAGAGGGCATGGCAAGGCGTTTCCCCAAATGATGTTGTCCATAAACTCTCAAAGTTTGCAAATTTTTGTAAACTGGAGAGCATATATCAAAAAAATGACTTTTCTTCCCCTCCCAGGATTTACCCAAGGACTTACCGTATGAAGCGATTTGCCGTGTCCCAGTGGCTTTGTCTGAGCGCACACATCTTAGCCATGGTCTTTGGGCTGGCGGGGTTGGTTCTGGTCTTACCGCATCCAGAATTTATCCTGGATCTGCCCAGTTTTGGCCAGCAGCTTTTTCAGTTGAGTATGGCAGGGGGCGGTGTGGTCTACATTATCTTGGGGGCTTTGACCGTTGCCCTGTATGGATACCAGACCCTAGGACTGCGTGCTTTGCTCTTGTTTATGGTGCCGGCCTTGGGGCTGTCTTTGTCCAGTGAACTATTGGGCACCAGCACGGGATTCCCCTTTGGCCACTATGCCTATCTGAGCGGCCTGGGCTATAAAATTGCAGGGCTAGTGCCTTTTACGATTCCCCTGTCTTGGTTTTATCTAGGGTTTTCGGCATACCTTTTGGCCTACAACGGTCTACGGGTTTTGTTAAGGCGCTGGACTGGCGACTTTAGCCTCAAGATATTGTCCGTAGGGCTGGGAGCCATTTTGTTGACGGCCTGGGATCTAGTGCTAGACCCGGCCATGAGTCAGGCTCCATTCCCGTTTTGGGAATTTCAGGAGGTGGGGGCGTTTTTTGGGATGCCCTACCGCAATTTGCTGGGCTGGGTTGGGACTGGAATGGTGTTTATGGGCGTTGCAGCATTGCTTTGGCGATCGGTTCCGCTGCGCGTGAATCGGGGCCAGTTGACGGTGCCTTTGCTTGTGTACCTAGCAAACTTTGCGTTTGGCGCGGTGATTACGCTGACGCAGCTGGACGCCCGGTTTCAAATTCCGGCGGCGTTGGGCGTGCTGGTTGGGGTTGCGCCGGCGATTCTCTGCTGGTGGTTTACGCCTGTCACGGTTCTGTCTGAGCTGGACGAGGCGGCGAGTGCTGGGAAGTCATCGATTCCAGCCTTGAGCACCACGCCAGAAGGATAGACTCAATGACATTGGGCGGCTTGGCAAGTCTTGGCATCGAAGTTCTAAACTCTGAATCTTTAAAATCTGGCGTTTCTATCTCTGGAACGATAGGACTGGATCTCTCACGGAATATTGCAGCGAATACTGCGGCAAATCTTGCGGCAAACTTTGCAGCCTTGGCGGGAATAAACCTTACGAATACTGCCCCTATTGCCCTGCCTTCTGCAATTCTGAGCGGCGTTGCGGCGCTTTGTTTGGCCGTACAGCTTCCGGCAATCGCCCTGCTGCTTTCCCGTCTCCTGCGCGGGCCGTTTCGGCGGAAACCGCTTCAGCCATCCGCGCCGGACGGCGCATTGCTGGGGGCGGTCAGCGTCATTATTCCTACGCTCAACGAAGCAGCACGCCTTCAGCCCTGCCTAGATGGACTCAGCCGCCAGAGCTACGAGGTGCGGGAAGTTTTAGTGGTGGACAGCCATTCTGAGGACGGGACTAGGGATTTGGTAAAGCAGGCAGCGCTTCAGGACCCACGCTTTCGGCTGATGACTGATGATCCGCTACCGATAGATTGGGTGGGCCGTCCTTGGGCGCTACACAATGGGTTTGGCCGGATGGCTGAGGAAAGCACCTGGTTTTTGAGCTTAGATGCAGACACCCAGCCGCAGCCCGGACTGGTGGCAAGTCTGGTGCAGGTAGCGGAAGCTGAAGGGCTTGATCTCATTACGCTATCCCCTCAGTTTATTTTGCAATACCCTGGTGAAATTTGGCTTCAGCCTGCGCTGCTCATGACTCTGGTCTATCGATTTGGCCCAGCGGGAGAGGCGGGTGCGGCGGCAGAGCGGTTGATGGCCAATGGGCAGTGTTTTCTCTGCCGGAAATCTCTTCTTGCGGCACTTGGCGGATTTTCGAGCGCTCGACATTCTTTTTGTGATGATGTGACGCTGGTGCGCAATGCGGCAGCCTCCGGTGCAAAGGTTGGCTTCCTGGACGGGGCTAAGGTGCTGAAGGTGCGTATGTATGAGGGCGCTGCCGAGACTTGGAAAGAATGGGGGCGATCGCTGGACTTAAAAGATGCGAGTTCCCTAGGGCAAACTTTAGGGGACTTAGGGTTTCTGGCGGCGGTACAGGGGCTGCCGTTGCTGCTGACTGTGCTATTTGCCAGTATTCCTTGGAATGACAGTACGCCCATGATTGGCGGGGCGTTGGCGCTCAATGGGACGCTCGTCTTGATTCGAGTGGCGCTATTGTGGGCGATCGCACCCTCCTACGACCTTACGAAAGGCCAAGGGAAATGGCTGTTTTGGCTGTCACCCCTAGCTGACCCCCTTGCCGTCTTACGCATTGCCATTTCTACCTTTCAGCGCCCAACGCAGTGGCGTGGCAGAGTTTATCGCCAGTAGCAGTACCTTTAAGGACACAGCTAACCATCAGAATTTCTCAAGAGTGAGCCGCATGTTGCTGTTCACCCTTGAGGATTTTACTTGAGAGATTTTACTTGAGATTTTTATAACGACGGACGCTCTTAGATTACGCAACCTCAACCCAGATTTGACCTTCTTCAATGCGGGTGGGAAAGACGGGCAGGGCCTTTTCTGGGGAGATTTTGGCTAAAAGGCTTCCAACAACGGGCGGCCAAGGCGTCCAGGTTTTAACGGCCCCAGAGGTAATGTCAAAAGCGCTTTTGTGGAGTGGGCAAACGATCGCGCCCTCACCCGTCACTTTTCCCTTTTTCATCGGGAACTTCAAATGGGGACAGAGATTATCCACGGCATAAATGCTGCCCTGATGCTTAAACAGCAGAATTGAGCGGCCCCCCACCTTTACCACCTTTCGTTCATCATCCGTTAACGCATTAGCCGCCAGTACGCTTGTCCAGCCCATCTTTTTCATTCTCCATTTCAGGACATCCTGTGCCTATTGGACTCTATTCTTGCCCCCTGCGGCGCACCCATGACATCAAGCTTAAGATTTGTCACCGCCAAAGGGACGAAATGCGTTGTCCTCAGCCGCTAGACGTTGAGATGGCGAGAGATAGCGGCTGATGAGCAAATAAAGCACTGATTACGTAGAACCACTGAGTTAATTGTCGATGCAGTTTGTCACAATAAAGGTTCAATTAATTTCTGTCGTAGAAAAATAATTTTTATTCACCTTACTGACGTTCATTTTTCCTAAAAACTCTTGATTAGACTTTGACTCAGTTCATGAATATTAACTTAGGACAGAACGGATTTATTTACCTGGATGCTTGGATAGACTTATCTGTTCAGTCTTTATGACAGCTCAATTAATGTATTAACTCTTTATAGAATTTCCAGACATGAGCGAGACTCCTTTAGCGCTAGAAGGATCGGAGGATCAAAAATCATCCAGAAGACGATTAGAAGATTCTTTTTTCGTAAAGTTTTTACATTTTTCAAGTAGCGCCTGTGCAGTTGCAGGGGGCACGATGCTTGCCTCCAATACTGAAATTAGTCGCTATGGATTTATCCTGTTGGCCTTAAGCTCTAGCCAAATGCTGGCTTCTAGCACAATGGTTAGAAATAAAAGCCTAATGGTCTATAGTGCTTCAATTTTTATTTTTGTGGACTGTTTAGGAATATATCGATGGGTACTTCAGTAATTAGTGAGGCTCCCTTTAATTTATGCCAGGATCTATGCCACATATCTCCAGAGCATGATATTGGTAGCCTGACGCTGGGAGAAGCCTATCGCCTATTTGTCAAAGATGAGCAGTCTGCAATTCCTTTACAGGTCTGGCTGCTGGAGAACCCCAATAGCCCGATCGCATTACCTGGCAATGTTGATTTACGAGGGCATGACTGCATTCATCTGCTCCTGAATCGTGGCATGAGTAATTTTGATGAAGCATTTGTGGTGGGCTTTACAATGGGGAACTGCGATGCGGTAAAGGAACGGCACATTTCTTCTTTTAAGCTATTTTCTAGATTTTTTTACCCAGCTACATTTCGCTTTAAGGAATGGCATCTTAGGGTGTTTGAATTAGGCTTGATGTACGGTCGCAAGCTAGAGTACAGGAATCTCCATTTAGAGAATTTTGATCCTTACTTTGACATGAAAATTTCTGTCTTACGCCAAAAGTTTGGTGTTATAACGGACGAAATTAAGCTCATCTGGAAGACGGAGCGAATATTTTTGAAAGCATGAGGGCAATAGCTGTCTAGCAGGATTAACTCCGAATTTTAAGCCTTATATATCAAGCCTTATGTATTAAGATTTTTATCTCATACGTCCCATGCTACGGAAGCAGTTCCGCTTAGGCACAATAAACCCAAAATAATCAGAGAAGACCTGAAATCCTACAAGACAATTCCTCAATAGGCTTGAGTGTAAGAAAATGGGCGATACGTGACTCGAACACGTGACCCCTTCCGTGTGAAGGAAGAAGCACTAAAGGCTAGAGGCTTTACACAGAAAAGCTTTTGAGCATTGTCAATAAATGAGCGGGGTAGATTTCGGGGTAGGTTCACTGTTCCCCAAACACCCGATCCAGGATGCGACGGTTTTCGGTTTGCAGCCCTCTAACTTCAGCCTGCATTTCTTGGATATCGGCACGGGTTTCTAGCATGTCCCTTCGATAGTCTGAGAATTCCTGCATCATCCTTAACTGGTTCTGAGATAGTTCAGCAATGGCACGGGCGTTACTCTCTACAAGCGCCTCAATCCGGTCTAATCTATCGGGCTAGGCAGTGGTGGTCATGATTCACCATCCTTCATCTAAGACCTCTGCGACCGTATAAGGGCATTTTGCTGGAAATTGGTCTTGGGGAAGTCCAGTTTCATCGCTAGCATCTTCAATCGCGTCCACATAGCAACCTTCCCAGCATTGTTCAAGGTAGGGCTTGAGACTGGGGTATCTACGGCACAGGCGTTTAATCTGCTTGCGAGACTCCTTGATAGAAGCTAGCCAGCTACTCGAACGATGTTCAGGCTGAAATTCGTACTTCAGGAGATGCATCAATAGCCTTGTTAATTGGCTTTCTAGTGCATCTCTGTGGCGATTCCCCAAGTCTTCGATCTCTTCAATTAAGTGGTCTAGGTCTAGATCTGCAAACCGATGTTCTCGCAGTAGCTGAGCAGTGCGATCCGACCATTGCACAAAATCGGCTTCATATAAGGTCTTTGTAACTTGGGTCATCCTTCACCATCCTTCATCAGTTCACCCCCAAATGAGTGGCGATCGCGTCCACTTTTCGATTGAGAGCAGACAGTCGCGTGGTCACATCCATCCTTTCTTAGTTTGCGCTGGATGTGGGTGCTGCCATCTGTCGAACGACTTGATCCGTTGTGTCAGCTAACCTGTCTATTTTTTGAGTGAGCTGTTTCACATCCTGCCCAAAGGCTTCTAGAAAGTGGTTATTTGACTCAACCAATTGCTCAATACGGGTTAACCGTTCATCACTTTCACGTTTTGAACGCTCTCCATCTTGTTCAATGCGGGTCATGCGTTCATTGCTGGCAGCGACAAATGTGGCCACCGTTGAGGCAAACCGATCTAGGGTTTCATCTGTCCATCGTTCAGTCATGTCTCACCATCCTGCATCAGCTCACGCTGTGCAGCTTCGGTGATGACGCGCCGGAGCCATGCTGCTTTTTTGGGAAGCGATCTCACAACCTTATCGACTTCAGCAGAAACCCTCACGGCTAAGATTTTTTCGGCTAGTGGCTCAGTCGTACCATCGCTGCGTTTAAACTGCCTTTCCTTAAACTCCGGTGGAATAACAGGATTAGGGTTCCCTTTGGGCATTCATTGGCATTAACTCAGCACCTCTAAGTTTACAGGCAAAAAACAATTGTTAACAGGCATAAGGTCTATCTATAGATTAAGCCAGTTAACTGCGATAAGTTTAATCACTAGATTATTGATATTAAGCTTGATAACAGGCATATTAAATTTAGTCAAACAAAAAGACAGCGCCCCAAACCCTGACAAGTTCAAGCGCTGTCTAGCCCCAAGCGAGGCTTATCAATGATGACTCAAACTATTGCTCGGACAAGCTCCATTACTTCGGTTGCACCCGTGGCGATCGCCCCATCTTTAGAGCAGATCATCATGCATTCACCCCATGCTGGGGCCGCAAGCCACATCTACTCTCTGATTGCCACGGTTGCTCCTAAAGACAGCCTGAAGCCTTACCAAGCGCTGGTGTTGACGCCAAATCCTTGTTTAACTGGCATCAATTGAGCCATTCAGAGAACATTGGGCGATCGCCTCTGATACGCCGCTGCCCTCAATGATTTTGAAGAAGTGGGTCAGGTTAAAGTTTGCCATTAGCACTGTCCTCTCTGCTCAATACTCCAGTTTTTGAACAGCCGACCAAAAGCGCTGTGGGGAACGTCAAAGTATCTGGCAACGCGACTCAAAACGAAATCTTGCTTAGACTTTGGGCTTAGGCTATGGATGTGTTTGGACGCTCGGATCATCTGCTGCTAATCCTCCAAACAACCCTTAACGGCCTAGACTCGTTGCCTTATTGACAGCAAAATAGACCTTCAGAAGTTGTCTAGAACTCCCAAAAGCCTTACTGCGTATGGTTCCCCAACCAATGGGCGATACGTGACTCGAACACGTGACCCCTTCCGTGTGAAGGAAGTGCGCTACCACTGTGCTAATCGCCCTCGGCAACCTAGACTACCATAGGCACTCAAGAGTCGCAATGGTCAGCAACCCAATTAGACTGGGATGAGCAGATGTTTTTTTGATGCCTCGGAGCTGCTTCTAAGCGCTACATTGCAAACCTACATTGCAAACGTAATATTGGCCTGCTTGAGTCGGTCTAATGCTTCTCCAAGGCGATCGCAGTCTGCAATGAGGCTAATGCGCATAAAGCCTTCTCCACCAGAGCCGAAGGCCGTACCGGGGGTGACTACAATCCCCGTTTCCTGAATCAGCTTAAGGGCAAAGTCTGCGGAGGACATAGACGCAGGGCAGGCAACCCAAAGATACATCGTGGCCTTGGTTTTGGGGATTGACCAGCCTAGGTCTTCTAATCCCTGGATTAAAAAATCACGGCGGGTGCGGTATCGGGTCTGGACTTCTTGCAGATGGCTATCGGGAAGCTGGAGGGCGGTTTCGGCAGCGGTTTGGAGGACTGAAAAAATGCCGTAGTCTAGGTTGGTTTTGAGCGTGCGTAGACCCTGAATAATATGCCGATTGCCCACCACAAACCCAACCCGCCATCCAGCCATGTTGTAGGTCTTGGACATGGTATGAAACTCAACCCCAACTTCCTTTCCGCCAGGGATTTCTAGTAAACTAACGGGCTGGTAGCCGTCAAAGGCAAGCTCTGCATAGCACAGGTCATGCACGAGCAAGATTTCGTGTTTTTTCGCAAACTTTACGATGTCTACGTAAAACTCACGGGGCGCAACGGCGGCGGTGGGGTTGGACGGGTAGTTGAAGTATAAGATTTTGGCGCGCTGAGCCACGTCGTCTGGAATGGCTCCAAGGTCAATCAGCCATTCATTTTCGGGCTTGAGCAACATGGGGTGCAGATCGGCTCCAGCGATCGCAGGGCCGCGAAAGTGGGGCGGATAGGCGGGATTTGGCACCAGCACCACATCGCCAGGGTTGATATAGGCCAAAGCGAGGTGGGTTAGCCCTTCCTTAGAGCCGAGCAAGGGGAGGGCTTCGCCATCGGGGTCTAGCTCCACCTGGTAGCGACGGTTGTACCAATCCGTGATGGTGCGCCGGAAGCTGGCGGTGCCTTCAAAGGGCGGATAGCCGTGGTTGGTCGGGATCTGCAAGGCGGCGATCGCCGAGTCGATAACGGCTTGGGGTGCTGAGCCATCGGGGTTGCCCATACCAAGATCAATGAGGTCAATTCCCTGCTCACGGGCGCGGGACTTTAGCTCATCGAGGCGGGCAAAGGGGTAGGAGGGCAGCGAAATGACCCGATCTGCGGGGCGAATCCAGTCTAGGGTCATGGCTGTTCCTTCGAGGACGTCTTCTGGGATATCTTCTGGGATATTTTCTGGGATATGTTTGGGGATAGAGAATCAGCGGTCAATTCCGGGTCTTGTCTCAGTCCGTCACTTCTCAGTCCGTCACTTCTCATCCCATCACTTCTTATCCCATCATTTCGCAACCCAGGACTGACGCTTTCAAAAGACATGGTTTTTAACGTGAGGTCAGTCGGAGCGGTGGTAGACACCATGGCCGCCATGAGCTGCGCTGGATTAACCTCAAAGGGGAGTCGATGAATATCGGAGGCAGGGGCGCAGGCTACCTGTGCTGCCTGCTCTAACGCCTCTACCGTCACGCCTCCTAGCCCCAAGTCCTTGAGGGTGAGCGGAAGACCAATTTTTTCATAAAACTGCATGAGCTGACGACGGCTGGCGATCGCGAGCTGGCTATTCTGGATCAGTTCTTCTAGGCGGAGCTGTACCAAAATACCGTAGGCTACTTTCTCGCCGTGGAGGCTGCTGTGAGTCTGGGCAAGATGGGTCAGGCCATTATGAACCGCATGAGCCGCCACCGTTCGGCATTGGGCACCGCCTAGCCCGCCCATTACGCCAGCCATCAGTACCGTGGCGTCTACCACCTCTCGCCACTCCGCTGAACCGGGCTGGGCGATCGCCTCTTCTGACTTTTGCAGCAGAATATCGCGCAGCACCCGTGCCTGCTGCACCGCCGCAATGACCAAAGTTTGTTGGGAGTGGCCGCTGCTGACCGAAGCTTCATACCATTTGGCCAAGGCGTCGCCAATGCCAGCAATGAGAGTTCGGACTGGGGCAGTCGCAATAACGTCATAGTCCAGCAGCAGCAGATTCGGGCATTGAGTCAAGCCCACATCATACTGAAAGGCTCCCACTTCGGAGTACACGTTAGACAAAGCTGTCCAGGCAGCACAGGTGGCGGCGGAGGTCGGAATGGTGACGACAGGAAGTCCCGCCTGATGTGCCAGAAGTTTAGCGGCATCTAGGGCTTTACCGCCCCCAACCCCAACCACCAAGTCTCCCTGATGGTCATCCAGTGCCTGACGCATACGAGTCAGGCTCTTCTCGCTACAGGCTTTACCGTACAGCGCTGCTGCACTCGTGATGTTGTGCTGTTCAAAGGTCGCCGCGAGTCGAGGCTGCACGATTTCTAGCGATCGCTTACCCCCCACCAGAAGCGGTCGCTGACCGTACCGAGCAATGACCGCTCCCGCCTCTTGGAGCAATCCAGCACCGCGCATCACCTGCGCTGGGGCAATTACCAAGGCAGTGAAGCTAGAGTGGGGGACAGCGTTAGAGACCGAGCTGGACACAGAACTGGACAAAGGACTGGGAGAGTTGGACATCTCAAAACCCTAGAGCATTACCGAAGATCAACAATTGGGCGCACCTAAGGTTAGCTTAACCTGCACTAGCCCCATCATCGACCTGAGGAAGTCGCGCTAGATTTTTGTCCAAGAGGGTAATCACCATTGCTGAATCCGTTCGTTGCGAGAGCGATCGCTGAATTTGGCCGAGATAGAGCGGCTCTGACACCCCTGGTTCTGGATGAATCACCGTGCGCGCGCGAATTAAAAGCTGGGTGTTTCCCTGACCGGAGCGGCCGGAAGAAAAGAGGTTATTAGCAGCTTGCTGAAGCGTGGCTTCTAGGGCTGCTTTCGTCACCGTGGGCGGCACCGTAATGACCACATTGGCCGCGCCCGTGTCATAGACCAAAGCGTATTTGGCCGCACCTGGAACCACAGTCTGGCTCAGCGGCACAAGGGTGAGGGCAAATAGGCCCACCGTCACCACGCCCATAAAGCTGGTTGCCCCCACGAGGCGAAACCGGAAGTCCCACTTAAAGACAAAAGCTAGCCCTGCTGCAATACCAGAAGCCAACATTACCCAAGCACTCCACTGGGTGTAGGTTAAAAAATTCTCAGGGGAGGGCATTTATAAGACTCCTTCAGGGGACGCTTCATTGGAGATAAATCCAGCCGATGGTTCTGAAGATTGCTCAATAGCTGCCTTCAGAGTGTGCCAAGTGAGGGTAGCGCACTTAATCCGCACTGGAAACTGAGCCACCCCCTGCATAACGTTGAGCTTCCGCAGCTCTCGCGGGAATTCCGCCTGCCCTTTCATCATGTTCTGGAAGCTTTGCACCATCTCCAGGGCTTCCGTCAGCGACTTCCCACGCATCGCATCCGCCATCAGGTCGGCAGAAGCCATAGCGATCGCGCAGCCCTCTCCTTCAAACTTCACGTCCTCAATCCGATCTCCTGAAGCGTTCAGCTTGACGGTCAGATCAATAGTGTCGCCGCAGGAAGGATTATGACCTCGCTGATGTCGATCCACTGGATCAGTCTTGCCGCGATGCCTGGGCTTTTTGTAATGCTCCAGAATGACTTGCTGATAAAGGGTACGAAGATTCTCTAAGGCCATGATAGAGGGAGATGCCTGAAGGATTGGCGAGACGACAAGGGAAAAAATAGAGCTTAGGTTTAGCCGTCTAATATAACCGTCCTATGTAACCGTCTAACTTGATTGCTGGACTGAACATCCAGCTTAATCGCTCAGGTTGAAGGCCCAGACGGTATCCAAGAACGCCATACTCTCACTTTTACTCTAAAGGGTTTCGGGCGGGATTGCTCAATCAGTTGGGCAATGAATGGGTTAAATTGGGGCTGAATGATGCACCTCGATAATGATGCATCTCAATAATGATGCACTTCAATGATGAACCTCAGCCACGGGGAAGCTGGCGCACGCGACAACTTTGCACCTCAAAACCATCGCAAGCGTTAACAGAGCAAATATGGGCCATATGCTCAATCTAACGTTGATAGCGCAGCATTTCACCCTAGAATTGAGGGCAGAAGACTTTTTTGAAGGGTAGTTACAGATTAATGGGGGTTTAAGTAAGGCATTAAGTAGAGCATTAAATCGGTCGTGAATTCGGGCATTCATTCGGGCGTTAAATAAAGCTGAGATGAAATCCGCTGAGATTTAGAGAGTCATGAGCTTTGGTATGAAGGAGGCTAGATGAAGTGGGCTAGCGTAATTTCAACTCGTCCCTCCCTAGAAGCGGCTATTGGTGAGGCTGTTGCGGCGGCGACTTCTGCTTTAGGACAGCCTGCGGATTTAGCCTTCGTGTTTATTTCTAATGCATTTGCCAGCGAATTTTCGCGGGTGATGCCGCTGCTGCAATCCCAGTTGGGTGAGGTTCCGATTCTGGGCTGTGGCGGCAGCGGGGTGATTGGCCAAGACGACCAAAACATTCCCCAGGAAATAGAGGATGAGGCTGCCCTCTCGTTAACCCTAGCGGCCCTGCCGGAAGTGCGGATTCAACCATTTTATATTTTGCCAAATCAGCTCCCTGACCTGGACAGCGCGCCCGATCTCTGGGTAGACCTGATGGGTGTTGCGCCAGCAGATGAGCCACACTTTATCCTGCTGGGCGATGCCATGAGCGCCCGCATTAACGATTTGCTCCAGGGTCTAGACTATGCCTACCCACAGGCGATCAAAATTGGCGGGCTAACCCTCGGTGCTTCCACGAGCAATAGCGGGCTATTTTATCAGGGGAAGCTTTACGCGGAAGGGATTTTTGGGGTTGCACTCAGCGGCAATATTGTGGTGGAAGCGATCGTGGCCCAGGGTTGCCGACCGGTAGGGCCTTTGCTGCGGGTGGCGGAGGCTGATCGCAATGTGCTGCTTCAGGTAGAGGCGCAGCCCGGAAGTGGCGATCGCGCTGCGGTTGATACCAAGGTGCAAACTGCCCTTGAAGCGTTGCACCGCACCCTAGATCATATGGATGATGATGACCGGACAATGGCTCAGAATGCGCTCTCCATTGGGATTGTGCGCGATGCGTTTAAGGTGCAGCTCCAGGCAGGAGACTTTTTGATTCGCAATTTGATTGGGGTAGACCCGCGCATTGGGGCGATCGCAGTGGGTGATCGGGTGCGGCCTGGGCAGCGGGTGCAGTTTCATATCCATGATGCGGAAACGTCTGCTGAAGATTTAGAGGAGCTTTTGCAGCAGTACCAAGAAACACAGCCATGCTTGCCTGCGGGAGTGCTGCTGTTTGACTGCCTCGGTCGCGGGGAGCAGTTTTACGGTCAGCCGAACTTTGATACCCGGCTTTTGCGACATTATTTCCCCAATGCGCCAATCGGCGGCTTTTTCTGTCAGGGCGAAATTGGCCCCATTGGGGGCGCAACGTTTTTGCATGGCTATACAGCGGCGATCGGCCTCTTTCGGCCACGGGAATAAAGGCTACGCTGAAACCCTCTGCGCTGAACCCCTCTGTGCAAAAACCCTCTGTGCTGAAGCCCTCTGTGCTGAAACCCTCTATTGGGCTAGCCCACGACGAGCTGGCTAGCCTAACGGCCCACGCAAACGTCCAGACTGACTTCTTAAGCACAACATCTAGACATACCTATGCTTGGCGGATTGAATTATGCTTGGCGGACTGATTGCCGGTGGAACCTATCCCTTTCGGGCTTTTAAGCTGTTTCTCCATAAGCCTGTGCTGTTGAGCTATATGGTGTTTCCCTTGCTCTTGAATGTGGTGCTGGGGGTAGGACTATACCTGGGCCTGTTCCTGCCGAGCTGGGAGTGGATTAATGGTGAGCTGAGCGGCTTTTCGGTTTGGCTAACCAGCTGGGAGGCGACTTTACCGAGCTGGCTAGGCTTTATTGACGAAGTGGGAGCTGGGATTGGCTGGGTGATTCGCGTCATTTTGAGCGTGGGCCTATTTTTGCTCATTGGTTTACTGTTTGCCCAGTTTGGGACGCTGCTGGGTGCGCCTTGGTATGGCAAGCTTTCGGAACGCATTGAGCAGATTCAAACCCATCAGCTTGAAATCATTGAGGTGGGTCTGGTTCAGGATATTTTGCGGGCGCTTCAGTTTGAGCTAAAGAAGCTGGTCTTACTGGTGCTGGTGGGCGGCACCTGTCTCCTGCTCAACTTGCTGCCGGGGCTTGGCTCTGCGATCGCTTCGGTGGGAGGGGTGGCTTTGGCTGCAACGCTTGTGTGTCTAGACTTTTTAGATTCACCTCTAGAGCGACGGCGGCTAAAATTTCGGCGCAAGCTGGGGCTAATTTATAGCAACCTACCCGCCACCGCGAGCTTTGGGTTGATGAGCCTCTTTTTGGTGAGCATTCCTTTTTTGAACCTCCTGACCGTGCCTCTATGCGTGGCATCAGGGACGCTATTTTTTTGCGATCGCCTTTGGCCGAAACACTTTCAGGGAAAAGCTTAGCCGCTAGGACGAGAGCCGAGTAATGCCTGAACCATGCTTAACCCTTGCGATTTTCGGAATGAGCATCTGGAAACGGCTCACATTCCGCCGTATCATTCATCCCTCAAGTCTTCCGGGTGACCAATCACGGGCATGAGGTTATTCTTCAGGGGCTGCTACCCTGATAAGCGGTGAGAGATTTCTGGTGCAAGATTTCTGGTGCAAGGTTCCTAGCGAGAGATTCTTAGTAAGAGATTCCTAGTGAGAGATTTCAGCAAGAGATTGCCCGTGAGAGATTTGTTCGTCATTTTGGGATTTTACGCCCTGATCATGGTGGGCTGTAGCCGCTCTTCTTCGAGTCTGCCGCCGTCTGGTGAGGCCCCTACTGTTACTGTATCGGCTTCGCCTTCCGTCAATTTGTCTCCTCAAGTCCCTGCGCCGCCACGCCATCCTGCTGAGGCAGCAATCTGGTCGCAGTTGCGCCAAGGGAAAGGCTACGTAATTTTGTTCCGTCATGCCCTTGCGCCCGGAATCGGAGATCCACCGGGCTTCCGTCTGGATGATTGTTCTACTCAGCGCAACCTCTCACTGGAAGGTCAGCAGCAAGCGATGCGTCTGGGGAACTTACTGCGATCGCAAAATCTGGTTATTTCCAAGGTGCTTTCTAGCCAGTGGTGCCGCTGCTTAGAAACGGCTCGGCGGATGGATATTGGACAAGTCGAGCCGTTTCCTGTCCTCAACTCTTTTTTTCAAGACCGCAGCAAGGATGAGTCACAGACTCAACAACTGCGTCAGTTCATTGTAGAAAATCAGAACAACCCAGGCGTCATGGTCATGGTCACGCATCAGGTCAACATTACGGCCATCAGCGGCATTATTCCGCAGTCCGGTGCCGCTGTTGTCCTGCGGGCAACTGGCTCCAGTCAACCCTCGAATCAACTCCAGTTCGTGGGAGAGCTTGATGCGGAGGAGTAGAGACGGGATTACGTGAGCTGGCTACTGCGGCGCTGCTGCGATTCTTATCGAAGATTAGAGAGCGCTAGATAGATGCCCAAGCCAATGGCAGCCGTCCACAGAATACCGATGACGACCCCCGGTATCATCGTGAGAATGGCAAATCCGCGCAACAGATAGACGAGGACTGCGATCGCCAAGGTCCAGAGAAAAGATTGTGCGAGCCAGCGTGGCCTTAAGGAAAACATAAACGCCAATCTCCATAAGGGCGAAGCCCAACAGGCATCGATCACCTATGCTACATCATCCAGATTTCTATCCGTCCATTGCAGCGTCTTGTGAATTCTTCAATCCGTCCCCCTTTGTGAAAAGTGCCGTTATGGATAGACCCTTACTCTGAGTCCAAACTCTGAGTCCAAAAAGTTCAAAATCAGTCTTACGCTAGACTGCGCGCCTCGCTCAATTAGATCGTCCGTAGTTCTACAACAGATCGTGCGTAGTTCTACAACAGTTGCTACACTCAATAGAATTCAAGAAGCATTCACGAATCGTAATAACTCTAAACATCTGGCTCCAGTTTTCTAGATACCCTTACTATTGCAAAACTCTTATGACAGACACTTCAGTTCAGGTTCCTGTAGTCACTCGTGAAGTCTCTTGGGATAACGAAGTGAGCTTTGCGCAGCGTCACATTGGGCCAAATGCTGCGGAAATTCAGGCCATGCTGGAGGCAATAGGGCTTTCTAGCCTAGAAGATTTGGTGGAGCATGCGGTGCCGAGCGCGATTCGACTCCAGTCACCCCTAACGCTAGCGTCAGTCTGCAGTGAAGCCGCTCTCGGTAAATCATCTACACCCAGTAAATTTATACCCAGTAAATCTGCGCTTAGCGAGCATGAAGCGCTGGCAACCCTAAAGGCGATCGCGGCTCAAAATCAGGTCTTTCGCTCCTATATCGGAATGGGCTATGCCGGATGCATCACCCCCCCAGTCATTCAGCGTAACGTCTTAGAAAATCCAGGCTGGTATACGCAGTACACCCCCTACCAAGCCGAAATTGCCCAAGGGCGTCTAGAAGCCTTACTCAACTTCCAGACCCTCATCACCGATCTGACCGGACTAGAAATTGCCAATGCGTCCTTACTGGACGAAGGGACTGCCGCAGCAGAAGCGATGACCCTGAGCCTTAATCTCTGCAGAACAAAGGCTCAGACGTTTTTTGTCTCTCAAGCCTGCCATCCCCAGACGATCGATGTGGTCAAAACCCGCGCCATCCCCCTCGGCATTGAGGTTGTCGTAGGCGATCATCAAACCTACGACTTTGAGGCCCAGCCAACCTTTGGTGTCTTGCTTCAGTACCCTGCCACAGACGGCACCCTATACGACTATCGCGCATTTATTGACAAAGCCCATGCCGCCTCAGCCTTAGTCACCGTGGCCGCAGATCTGCTGAGCCTCACGCTGCTGACACCCCCCGGTGAATTTGGTGCAGATGTCGCGGTGGGCTGTACCCAGCGCTTTGGGGTGCCCTTTGGTTACGGAGGTCCCCATGCGGCCTACTTTGCCACCAAAGAAGCCTACAAGCGTCAAATTCCAGGCCGGATTGTGGGTGTATCCCATGATGCAGCAGGGAAACGGGCGCTGCGGCTGGCGCTCCAGACGAGAGAGCAGCATATCCGCCGAGACAAGGCCACCAGCAATATCTGCACCGCTCAGGTGTTGCTGGCCGTGATGGCAAGCTTTTACGCGGTTTATCATGGCCCCGCAGGGCTCCGAGGCATTGCCCAGCGCATCCACCAGCGCACCCATGCCCTAGCTACTGGGCTGAAGCAGCTCGGCTATACCATCCTGACAGAGCAGTTTTTTGACACGATTCAGGTTTCGGTTGCCCCAGAAGCGCTCGTTCAGATTCAGGCGCGATCGCAGGCCTCCCAAATTAACTTTCGGTTGGTCAATGAAACCACCCTTGGCATTTCCCTAGACGAAACCGTGTCAAAGCAAGATGTCTTGGATATCTTGGCGATCTTTGCGGGCGATCGCTCCCTTGACTTTACCCTGGAGTCCCTTGCGCCAGAGACGAGCTACTCCGCCCCCTTTGCGCGCTCCAGCCCTTACCTCACCCACCCCGTCTTTAATCAGTACCATTCTGAAACCGAGCTGCTCAGATACATCCAGCATCTTCAGTCCAAAGATTTATCCCTTACGCACTCCATGATTCCCTTGGGGTCATGCACGATGAAACTCAACGCCACAGCGGAAATGATTCCCGTGACTTGGCCTGAGTTTGGTCAAATCCATCCCTTTGCCCCCATCTCCCAAACCCAAGGCTACCAAGTCCTGTTTCAGCAGCTTGAAGCAATGCTGGCAGAGATCACAGGGTTTGACAGTATTTCCCTCCAGCCCAATGCAGGCTCCCAGGGAGAATATGCAGGGCTGCTGGTCATTCGCGGCTATCACAACAGCCGGAATGAAGCCCACCGAACCATTTGCCTCATTCCAGACTCAGCCCACGGCACAAACCCCGCCAGTGCAGTCATGGCCGGAATGAAAGTTGTCGTGGTCGGCTGCGATGAAGACGGCAACATTGATATTGCCGATCTGCGCGCCAAAGCCGAAGCCCACAGCAGCAATCTTGCCGCCCTCATGGTGACCTATCCCTCCACCCATGGCGTTTTTGAAACAGGCATCCGTGAAATTTGTGAGATTATCCACGCCCATGGTGGACAGGTCTACATGGATGGTGCCAACATGAATGCCCAGGTTGGGCTGTGCCGCCCCGCAGACTTTGGCGCAGATGTCTGCCACCTGAATCTCCACAAAACCTTTTGCATTCCCCACGGCGGCGGTGGCCCTGGGATGGGACCGATTGGCGTCAAATCCCACCTCCAACCCTTTCTCCCCAGTCATCCCCTCGTGACCGTTGGTGGGTCAGACAGTTTAGGGGCAGTTTCTGCGGCACCCTGGGGCAGCGCCAGCATTCTACCCATTTCTTGGATGTACATTGTCATGATGGGCGGAGAAGGACTAACCGACGCCACCAAGGTTGCCATTCTCAACGCCAACTATATGGCAAAGCTGCTAGAGCCTTACTATCCTGTCCTTTACAAAGGAACTTCAGGGCTTGTCGCCCATGAATGCATCTTAGACCTACGTCACCTTAAAAAGTCCGCTGGCATTGAGGTGGAGGACATTGCCAAGCGATTGATGGACTATGGGTATCACGCCCCCACCGTCTCTTGGCCAGTTCCAGGTACGGTCATGATTGAGCCGACAGAGAGCGAGTCTAAGGCTGAACTAGATCGATTCTGCGAAGCGATGATTGCCATTCGAGCGGAGATCGCGGAAATTGAGGCAGGGCAGGCTGACCCCCAAGATAATGTTTTGAAATATGCCCCACATACCGCAGAAGCGGTCACGGCGGATAGCTGGACGCATGCTTACTCCCGGCAGCGGGCAGCGTTCCCAGCCTCCTGGACGCGAGATCGCAAATTTTGGCCTTCTGTGGGTCGCATTGATAATGCCTATGGCGATCGCAATTTAGTGTGTAGCTGTTTGCCTATTGATGCTTACAACGATTAAGCTCACTCGTTAGAGAACCAAGCAAAAGCGCTCCTCATAACCTGAGGAGCGCTTCTTATACCTTTAGGTTGCGCAGTCCCTAAGCGATCGCCACCTCAGACGAAACACCCGTCACGCCTTGAAAAAAATAGCCCGTCCCCCAATCCGTGTGGATATACTCTGGACTTTTGGGATTATCGCCAATCTTAGAGCGCAGCCGGGACACATGCACATCTACCACACGCATATCTGCATAGTGTCTAGGGCTATAGCCCCAAACCTTCTGTAAAATATCGGCACGAGACACAGTCTTACCCGCATTACTGGCCAAAAGCTCCAGCAAGTCAAACTCCATCCCCGTCAACTGAATTCGCTCACCCTTCAAAAATACCTGACGCTTATAAATCTCAAGCCGAAGCGGCCCAGCCTGAATGATCCCAGGAACCTCCCGTTCCACCAAAGATGCAAGGGTAGAAACACCATCCACTCGACGCAAAATTGCATTGATGCGCTCCTCCAGCTCTTTCGGAGAAAACGGCTTGGGAAGGTAGTCATCCGCACCCATCTGAAGGCCTGCAATGCGATCGGCCACATCACCAAGGGCCGTCAACATGATGATAGGAACAGCACTCGACTTGCGTAATTCTTCGCAAACCTCTAAGCCATTCAGTCTTGGCATCATGACATCCAAAACAATCAAATCAGGCAGATTTTTCTTGCAAATTTCTAAAGCCTCAATACCATCCGCCGCCAGCCACACATCATAGCCAACCATCGTTAAACGAGTCGATAGAATCCGGCGAATCATCGCCTCATCATCCACAATTAAAATTTTTTTCTTAGGATTAGCCAAGATGACTCACGCTCCTTAACGGGTTAGCAAGTTCGTTTTACGCTGGTGCAGCGTCGAAATGCATTCTGATAACAAATGATAACAGATATTCTGTAGGCATTTCTCAGACTGGCAAGACACAGGAAGGAACTTTATCATCCCAAAATCAAAGCCCCTCTCCGCAATTGCGGAGAGGGGCTTTGATTTGATTCAGCTATGCTTTCACCGTCACTACAGTGAACCGATTCGTCGGATTCTTAAACGTATCGGGTGAGATGATGATGCCAATGGCCGCCTGATCTCGACTTTATCCATTGCGCTAACCCTCTGAGAGCAGTCTTTTCAACGCTTCAGGTCACTATCGCGGACTTTTTGAAAGGCTAGGTGTTTACCACCGTAGTTAGAACTAAAAGATGGTCTAACTGTCACTATCTATACCCAAGCAAGCCCAATGCAAAGCATTGAGTCAATTTGGAAAGCCTTTGCCATGAAAGATTTTAACGATTGTATTCAGAAGCGGGTGAGGGGAATCGAACCCCTATCATTAGCTTGGAAGGCTAAGGTTTTACCACTAAACTACACCCGCACTAGAAAACTCTCTAGGCAAATGACAGGATAACATATCAATCGTGCAGAAAACACCTCATTGGAGTATCTATCTCAGGGCGATCTGGCAAGGCGGCAGGCCTAAACTTTTACATCAGACCATGCCCTAGAATGGGAAAAGCCCACGAGAAAGCCTATGAAGAATGATCGCTCAACTCGCTTTCTGATTGTTGTTATGGCAATTCTAGGGACGATCGCATCTGTAGAACAACGTGCGATCGCCGCTGAATATCAGGGCAAAAATATTGACGGGAGACGCTTTGCAGGGCAGGTTTACTCCTATGAAACGGGCGGGGTCTTTCAGGTCGAGGTCGAGTTTCGGAAAAACCAGGCGATTCTTTACTTTGTCAACGGCTCACGGCAGACCGTTCGGCTCAAGCAATCCAACATTCAAGACCTGAAGGGAATTGAAGCCTGGAGTCGGGGCTTTGTGAATTTTGGCGGGTTCTTTAGCATTGGGGTGGCAGACAATAGCCCAGACAACCTTCAACCCCCGCACCCGCGCCCCTTTGAAGGGTTTTGGCGCATTAGCCTAACGGATGTAAATCTATCGTTTTGAGCGGTTGAGGGACTCGGCGGCTGCCTTTCCCTCACGCTAATGGGCACACTAATGGGCAATCAATTCGCGTACATCCGTGACCTGACCCGCGATCGCCGCTGCGGCCACCATTGCCGGACTCATGAGCAGCGTTCGCCCTGAAGCAGAGCCTTGGCGTCCCTTAAAGTTACGGTTGGAGGAAGACGCGCTGATTTGTCGCCCCTGCAATTTATCAGGATTCATGGCAAGGCACATGGAACAGCCCGGTTCGCGCCATTCAAAGCCCGCCGCTCGAAAAACCTGATCTAGCCCCTCCTCTTCGGCCTGCTGCTTCACCCGCTCTGAGCCAGGTACGACAAACGCCTTAATGCCCTGGGCCACATGACGACCTTGCGCCACCTTTGCCGCCTCCCTAAGATCGCTGATGCGGCCATTGGTACAGCTTCCAATGAAGCACACATCAATTTTTGTGCCCTGAATCAAAGCCCCAGGCTCTAAGTCCATGTACTCATAGGCTTCTTGGGCAATAGGCTGCTCCGAGGCTGGCAGGGTATCAGCGGTGGGTACGGCCTCATCTACTCCAATCCCTTGACTGGGGGTAATTCCCCAAGTGACCGTGGGCGCAATGTCGGCAGCATCAAAGGTCACAATGTCGTCGTACTGCGCATCTGTATCGCTGCGCAGGCTCGTCCACCACTGGATGGCTTTCTCCCAATCCGAGCCTGTTGGGGCAAAGTCTCGTCCTTTTAGGTAGTCGAAGGTGATCTGGTCTGGGTTGACGTAGCCGCAACGCGCTCCACCCTCGATCGCCATATTGCAGACGGTCATCCGTTCTTCCATCCCTAGCTGATCAAAGGTGGTTCCGGCAAATTCGTAGGCGTAGCCCACCCCACCCTTGACGCCCAGTTTCCGAATGATGTGCAAAATAACGTCTTTGGCATAGACCCCAGGATTTAAGCTGCCGTTCACCTCGACTCGACGCACTTTGAGCTTGGCCAGCGCTAGGGTTTGAGAGGCCAAGACATCCCGAACCTGACTGGTGCCAATGCCAAAGGCGATCGCGCCAAAAGCTCCGTGGGTTGAGGTGTGACTGTCTCCACAGGCGATCGTCATACCGGGCTGGGTAAAGCCTTGCTCTGGCGCAATGACATGGACAATGCCCTGATTGCCTGAACCTACGCTATAAAACCGAATGCCGTTCTGCTCGACATTTTTTTCCAGCTCCTGCATCATCGCTTCGGCGAGGGGGTCGGCAAAGGGACGAGACTGGTTTTCCGTTGGCACAATGTGATCCACCGTCGCCACCGTCCGCTCCGGAAACAGTACCGTAAGCCCCCGCTCGCGCAGCATAGAAAAGGCTTGGGGGCTAGTCACCTCATGGATCAGGTGCAGTCCGATGAAAAGCTGGGTTTGGCCGGAAGGCAGCACTCCCACCGTATGCAGGTCCCAAACTTTATCAAACAGCGTGCCTTGACTCATGATTTTGCTGAAGCTCTTATCGTTCAGCCTTTATATTACCTCAAAGCCTTGTAGCCACTGTGAAGGACAGCAGACCGCAAAGAACGCCCGTCTTTTTTCTGAACGCAAAGAATTCCGAACTCTTCGTGTCCAGAATTCAAAGAGCCAAGCCTGACCGTTCCATCCACAACATCTCCATTCACAACATCTCCATCCACAGCGTCAGTCGGAAGGCTTGTTCAGAAGGTTCGTTGGGGTTTGTGAAATGGTCTGCTTTGTCCAGCCGACCCGTTACAATACTGGTTAAGCTGTCCATTGGTGCAGCGGTGCAACTTATGGTACAGCTTGTGGTGCAGCTTGATTGGCTGATCTCGGCACTCTAAACGTGGATGGCTTTTTGCATCCTCCCTCAAAACTGCCTAGAGTAGTGATTTCCAGAGTATTGATTTGTGAAACTTGCATTTATTGTTGACCCTATAGAGCGGCTTGACCCTGGTCACGACACGAGTGTGGCGCTGATGGAAGCAGCTCAAGGCCAAGGCCATGAGGTTTGGGTTGCACAGGCAGAAAATCTTCAGGTCATTGAGTCTAAGGCTTGGGCCTTCACGCGGCCTATTACAATCCAGCCAGTTGCGCTTAAGGACGGAATCTGGAAAGCCCCCCAGCCTTGGTATTCTCTCGGAGAATCGACGCTGATTCCGTTGGAGCAGATGGACGCCGTTTTGATGCGGAAAGATCCGCCAGTGTCCACGGCCTATCTCTACGCAACCTATCTCTTAGACTATATTGACCCCAACAAGACCCTGGTTTTAAACCATCCCCAAGGGCTGCGGGCTGCCAACGAAAAGATGTTTGCCCTGCAGTTTAAGGATGCTATTCCCGATACGATTGTCTCTCAAGATAAGTCGGTGATTGGTGAATTTGTAGAGGCTAAAGGGATGGCGGTGCTGAAGCCCCTTGGCGGCAAGGCTGGCGAGGGAATTTTGCTCCTGGCGGCGGGCGATCGCAATTTTAACTCGCTCATTGAAATCAGCACCCTTCAGGGGCAGCTTCCGGTCATGGTGCAGGAGTATCTGCCCCAGGCGCAGGAGGGCGACAAGCGCATTATTTTGCTAAACGGTGAGCCGATTGGGGCGGTCAACCGCATCCCGTCCGGCAAGGAATTTCGGGGCAATATGGCCACGGGTGGCCGGGTGGCGCAGTCTTCCCTGACGGAGCGGGAGCAGTCCATCTGTCAGCAGCTAGCGCCTACCCTCCGTAAATTTGGCTTACTCTTTGTGGGCATTGATGTCATTGGGGGCTACCTCACCGAGATCAACGTCACCAGCCCCACGGGGATTCGAGAAATTGATCGGCTGGATGGTGTGCGTCTGGGCGATCGCGTGGTTGAATGGCTAGCAAATACAAAACGAGGATACTTTGACGTCTGATGGATATGCCAGATATGCCAATGGATATGCCAACGGTTTTAGTGACGGGGGGTGCTGGATACATTGGATCCCACACGGTCTTGGCCCTAAAAGAAGCGGGGTATCGAGTCGTTGTGCTAGACAACTTGGTCTACGGCCATCGAGATATTATCGAAACGCTTCAGGTTGAATTTATTGCCGGAGACATTAGCGATCGCGCCCTACTCGACCAGGTATTTGCCAACTACCCCATCGAAGCGGTGCTGCATTTTGCGGCCTATGCCTATGTGGGCGAATCAGTGACAGAACCGGCCAAGTATTACCGGAACAACGTCGTTGGCACCCTCACGCTTCTAGAAGCCATGGTACAAGCTGAGGTCTATCAGTTTGTGTTTTCTTCCACCTGTGCCACCTACGGCAACCCGCACCAAATCCCCATCCCTGAAGATCACCCTCAAGCGCCCATCAACCCCTACGGCATGACCAAGCTGATGGTTGAGGAAATTCTTGAGGATTTTGACCGCGCCTACGGCTTACGCTCTGTGCGGTTTCGCTACTTTAACGCGGCGGGAGCCGATCCCCAAGGTCGCCTGGGAGAAGACCATGACCCAGAAACCCATCTCATTCCTCTGGTGCTCATGACGGCCCTGGGCCTACGCGATCGCATTACGGTCTATGGCACCGACTACAAAACCCCAGACGGCACCTGCATCCGAGACTATATCCACGTCACAGACCTCGCCGATGCCCATGTCTTGGGCTTAAGCTACCTGCTCAACAGCGGTGAAACCGCCGTCTTCAACCTAGGAAACGGGGATGGATTTTCCGTGAAAGAAGTGATCGCCGCCGCCAAGAAAGTGACGGGACAGCCCATTGCCGTTGAAGAAGGGCTGCGGCGGGCAGGGGACCCGGCCATCCTCATCGGCAGCGCGACCAAAGCCATTAAGACCCTAGGCTGGAACCCCCAGTATGCCGACATCGAAACCATCCTCGAACATGCTTGGCAGTGGCACCAAAAACGTCATGGAGGGTAAACTCCGTCAGCGCAGAATAAATACAGCACAGAGTAAAGCGCAGAAGCCCGACTCCTCTAATCAGGCTTTGATGGACTCACAATGCCGATTCACAGTGCCGACTCACAATGCCTGACCACTGGACTTTCTTGAGGTTGTCCCGTCGGTAGGAAAAAAAGCGCTCTGGGTCTTGAAACGTACAGTGCTCCGAGACAGAAATTTGTAAGGG
This sequence comes from Thermosynechococcaceae cyanobacterium MS004, assembly GCA_022402525.1. Classification (GTDB taxonomy): domain Bacteria; phylum Cyanobacteriota; class Cyanobacteriia; order Thermosynechococcales; family Thermosynechococcaceae; genus JAAURS01. The sequence continues at coordinate 33,716 of JAKRSB010000133.1, read as the reverse complement.
ACTAAGGCCAATTTGCTCAAGCTGTAAGACATTAATCTGTCGGACATCAAGACGAACATGCCCTGGTCTGTCATCCGGCAGGATTGGGGGGCTGGGAAACTCCATCAGCATTTCAGTGATGGTTTGATCCGCGAGGGTAGGGCTAGGCAAGTCTAAACCATCGAGCTCTAGAATGCTTTTCCCGACCGCTGCGGCCACCTCAATGGGCACCTGATACACTTCTCCCGCGATCGCTGGCCCCATCGCCACCCGCAAATCCGATAGGTTACTGCCGTTGACCTGCATCCGCACAATAGCATGGGGTAAAACCTTAGCAGCCGTCCCCCGCCAGCCCGCATGGACTGCTGCCACACTTCCCGTTCGTTCATCCGCAATCAAAATCGGGGTACAGTCCGCCGAACAAGCCCACACCCCATAGTCTTCAAGTTCATTTACTGGAATTTCGTTTGCCGGAATGTTGCTTGCTGAAATATTGCTTGCTGGGCTATTTTCTCCTGATATATCGCTCACCAGCCCATCCGCTTCTGGCCAAGGCTTCGTATCACCACCCTGCTGCGCTAAGAATTCCAGAATCTCACTCGTATTTAAAACCCGATTGCCGTGAACCTGCTTCACTCGCAACGAACGAATGCCGGGACGAAGGGCAGAAATTAAGTCGTCTGGCGTTTGAGGCCAAGTTTGACGGGTGAAAAACCCATGAGGCCACGGACTTAGGAGACTGCAGGTCAAATAAGATGACCCCTCCCAGGTTTGCCAAGACCATGTATGCATGCAGAAGTAACCGCTACCGAAAGGAAAATAGATTTTGCTGACTATCCTAGCTTGCCTAGTCCATACTTTAAATTTCTTTCTCCAGTAATTTACTCCGAAGGGACACAAGGCGATCTTGACCTTGAATCTTGACCTTAATCGAACATATCGATTGAGTCCTGTCTATTCACATGGTGAATAAATCCCATCCCTTTTAAAACCTATTTTTGAGCGTTAAGCCTAAAAATGAGCAGCCATCTCTCCCGGCGGTAATACATAATATATAGAAGATCAAATACCGCAATCAAAATACAGCAGTCACCATGCTGTGATATTGCCGCTGCATTGGTCGCATTTGTCTTGAATGGTTCTGTGTGCAAAGGTTTGTTATCCATGGTTTATAAACGGTCTGAGTTGTCAAAGCAACGCTCACAACGCCACCCAGCCCCCAAGGCGTCTCCCCTACTGCTGGCTGGCCTTTGGTGCAGCATTCTAGGAATTTCGCTTCCTATGAATCTGGTTGCATCGGCGATCGCAGAGGAAATTGCTTTGCCCGAAACTGCCCCAGCACCGGAAGCCGCCCCAGTCTTTGAAACCGCCCCAGTCTTTGAGGCCGCGCCTGAACCCGATCTTTCAATTCAGTCGGCCGAGCCAGCCCCAGACTTTTACTCTGAAACGGCACCAAATTCACCCCAGGCACAAACAGACCCCGCTCAATCGGAGCGCGCCTCCGACCCCTACATCGACACACAAGACTACAGCATTGGCGCAACGGAACCCTACAGCCCGCCAGAGCGTGTAGTCGTCAATGAGCGCTCCTCCGGCTGTCAGTCAGCCTACGGCACTGGACAGGCGATCGCCAGTAGCCTCTGTGGCACCCCGCCCGCACAGCAGCTCTACACCATGCCTTCACGCAGCGAAACTCAGCCCGCCTGGGCGAATGTACCCACCAACTGGGACAGCCCCAGCCCTCAAGGCACAAGCGCCCAGACGGTTCAAAACACCCTGCAATATACCGTTGCACCTCCTTCCAACCTGGCTCTCAAGCCAGTCACTGGCGCAAATCCTTTGAAGTGGATTTTCCCCAACGGTGAGCGCATGATTTTCCCCCTACCCATCCCCGTGGACATTACCTCCGTCTTTGGCTGGCGCATTCACCCCATCAGCGGGGAGTGGCGCTTCCATTCTGGCACTGACCTCGGCGCACCGATGGGCACCCCTGTCCTCGCCGCCTACTCTGGCCGCGTGAGCCTTGCTGAATTTTTAGGGGGCTACGGTCTTTCTATTCTGCTAGACCACAACCAGGGCAGTGCAGAAACCCGCTATGCTCACCTTTCCGAAGTGTTTGTGAAGCCAGGGCAATGGGTACAGCAAGGTACCGTCATTGGACTCGTGGGCAGCACGGGCAACTCAACAGGGCCACACCTTCACTTTGAAACACTCCAGGCCAATCAGGGTGAACTAGTAGCAGTTGACCCCACACCGGAACTCCAATCAACCCTTACACAGCTTGCAACAGCGCTCCAAACCGCGCGGTTGACCGCACAGGCCACGCCCAATCGGACTGCTGCGGCAACCCAGGCTGTCGTACCTAGCAACAATCAGGCTTCGAATTAATCAGGCTTCGAATTAAGCACTTAATTAAACACTCAATTAAGCATCCAACTCAGCACAAAATTAGTAGAGGATTAGGCACGGCAATTCTCTCAAAATGTCAGGTCAATCGGTCAGGCTTTTATCCTGATGGAGCGTGGCTGGGCTTGAGGTTTAGCTTGAGTCTGGCCGCTGCCTACACAAATTCTTGAACTCAAATTAGGGGAACCCCTAAGGGTAATGTTATTATTGCAACAAAATTACATTGCTTTTAGGACAAGAAATCCCTATGGCTCAGACTTCCGTGTCTCCTGTCGTTCTGGTGATTTTGGATGGCTGGGGCTACCGTGAGGAAACTGATGGAAATGCGATCGCAGCGTCCCATACCCCGGTCGTAGACAGTTTGTGGGAAGCTTACCCCAGCACCCTCATTCAAACCTCTGGGAAGGCGGTGGGGCTGCCAAAAGGGCAAATGGGAAACTCCGAAGTGGGGCACCTCAATATTGGCGCAGGGCGTACCGTTCCCCAGGAGCTTGTCAGAATTTCAGATGCGGCAGAGGAGGGAAAATTTCCAGAGAATCCTGTCTTAGCGGAGGTCTGTCAACAGGTGCTTCAGAGCCAGGGCAAGCTCCATCTGGTGGGGCTTTGTTCCCAAGGGGGCGTCCACTCTCACCTGAGTCATCTGTTTGCCTTACTGAAGATGGCCAAGCAGTTTGGCATTAAAGACGTCTGCATTCACGCCATTCTGGATGGGCGAGATACCGCACCCACGAGCGGCATTGAAGAAATTCAGCGCATTCAGGCAGAAATTGCCCACCTTGGCATCGGCCGCATTGTGACCCTGAGCGGTCGCTACTACGCCATGGATCGGGATCATCGATGGGATCGGGTGCAAAAAGCCTATGTTGCGATGACCCAGGAAAGTGCGCTGGAGCCTCGATCAGCGGTAGAGGTGCTCCAGTCCGCCTATGCTGAGAACATTACCGATGAGTTTGTACTGCCCACTCGAATTGCACCAGGTGCGATCGCACCCAATGATGGCCTCATCTTTTTTAACTTTCGCCCTGACCGCGCCCGACAGTTGACCCAAAGCTTTGTAGACCCTGATTTTAAGGGCTTTGAGCGCCCATCTTTTATCACGCCGCTGCACTTTGTCACCTTTACCCAGTATGACTCCAGCTTTCCGGTCAAGGTAGCCTTTGAGCCGCAAAACCTCAACAACATCTTGGGCGAAATCGTTGCCAATCATGGTCTTCGGCAATACCGCCTCGCAGAGACTGAAAAGTATGCCCATGTGACCTATTTTTTTAACGGCGGTCTAGAAGATCCCCTAGAAGGGGAAGAGCGTGAGTTAATTTCTAGCCCTATGGTGCCAACCTACGACAGAGCACCGGCGATGTCTGCACAGAAAGTGACCGAAGCAGCGATCGCAGCCGTTAAGCAGCAGGTGTATTCGCTGATTGTGATCAATTATGCCAACCCAGATATGGTTGGGCATACGGGCAACATGGAAGCAACCATCAAGGCGATCGAGACGGTGGATAAATGTCTGGGATTGCTGGTTGAACAAATTGGGAAGGTTGGCGGCACCGCCTTAATTACCGCAGATCACGGCAATGCCGAATATATGTGGGACGAATCTGGCAACCCCTGGACAGCCCACACCACTAATCCCGTCCCGTTTATTGTGGTGGAGGGAGAACAGCGTAAAATTCCAGGTCACGGCACAGAAGTTAACCTCGCCTCCAATGGATGTCTAGCGGATATTGCACCCACCATTCTAGAAATTTTAGGACTGCCTAAGCCAGAAGAAATGACGGGCGTATCACTCATTCAGCCTGCGGGAGTCGATTTGCGACCCAATAAAGGGCCCGTGCGCATCCGTCTTTAGGTAATTTCTCATTGCCTCCTGACTTTCACCATCCTGAGGCAGGGCTTGTTTATCTTATATTCTGCTCTGAGTGCTGCAAACTAGCTCTCTGCAGAATTCGGGATAGAATTAGACCAAGGTAGAATAAACAAGAAGCTCGTGCCGCAGAGCATTCCGTCGGCGATGCTACATCAATGGTAAAGCCCGTCGATGTCGTAAAAGAGTTAATTTCAAGCGTTAAGTTCAAGCATTAGTTGCAACTTTCATTTCATAGGGTTTAAGTAGATAGAATGATTGTTCAAGTTCTTCAAGGTATTTGGGCTTTTTGTGGCGTTGGGATGACGATTTTAGTGCTTCTCCATAGCCCTAAGGGAGATGGATTGGGGGCAATTGGTGGACAGGCGCAGCTATTTACCAGCACAAAAAGTGCCGAAACAACCCTAAATCGCATCACATGGACGTTGACCATCTTATTTATGGCGTTGACCGTGATTTTGAGTGCTGGCTGGCTAGATTCGTAAGCGCTTTGAGCGCTGTATTAACTGCTACTTTTATCTACAGCAATCCTTAATTTAAGATTACTTTTGAGAGCGTAGAGAATTTCATTTCTCTGCGCTTTACGTCTTGCGACAGAAACTTTGCCTAGCAAGGCTTTGCCGCTGTTTCAAAGGACAGAAACAGATTTTTGAATTAAGAATTATTATTTAGGGTCGCACCCAGAGAGAAGGGTTTGTTAGGCTGCAAAATACTGGATTTGAACCAGGACTGATTTATCTCTTTGGGTTTCTACATTCAGTCCCCTGTCCTCTCCAGTCACTGTGTAAGCGACTCCCTTCTCTCTTCATTTTCAAAGAGCCAGCGACCATGCCTATGCCTAACGTTCTTTATCAATATCTGCAGCATTGGTGTCAGGAACAGGGCTGGACCGATCTATTTATAGAACACCGCCAGTTTTGGGCATTTCCGCCGGGTTCATTTATGCCGGTTCCAGTTCCCAGAAGTGCTATTGAACGGTTTTATGACAAGCACACCCTATCCCCCCAAGCCAAGATTTTGAGTCTAGCGGTGCTGGTACTGGCCTTGGGGGCGATCGCCTGGACTGCACTCACCCTTTCGCCTATTCCGCTGCTGCTGGGCTTTGCTTGCTGCGCGATCGCCGTTGGGCTGCAAGAGCCAGAGTATCTTTAGACCAGAATCTCTCTCTAAAACAACCTAATAGGCTTCTTGTAGCTCGTAGAAATCTGGGCTGATATAGTCCTTGCGGAGTGGCCAGCCAACCCAATCTTCCGGCATTAAAATCCGCTTCAGGTTAGGGTGACCTTCGTAGATAATGCCGTACATATCGTAGGTTTCTCGCTCTTGCCAGTCTGCCGTCTTCCAGATCCAGTAGAGGGAAGGAACACGCGGATCTTCACGGGGCAAGAAGACTTTCACCCGCACTTCTTCTGACTGGGTTGCGTCTTGCTTGACCTTAACCAAGTGATACATACTAACCAGCTCTTTCCCAGGGCCTGCGTCATAGCCTGCTTGGCACTGCAGGTAGTTATAGCCATAGGCATAGAGCGCAGTGGCAAAGGGCACCAAGACCTCTCGATCAACCTTTAGAATTTCGACGCCCAAGTGATCGACACCCAGAGATTCATGAGCAAATCCATCCTGAGTGAGTCGGCTAGACACTGGGCCGAGGGGCTGAATCGCACTCTCAGGGTCGGCCGTCTCGGCAATAGTTGCTTCGACAGCGCTTGTTTTGGCAGTGTTTGCTTTGATTGCGGCGTTCTCGGATGCTGCGTCTGGCTGATTCGATGGGTTGGTCGGTGTTTCAGGCATTGTTATGTAGCTCCTGTAGAATCCTCTGGGAAAAAGTTAAGTCCAGGCCACCAACACACTGCGGGGAAAAGACTTTAGAAAACCTTGAGTCAGCCGCTCTGGTCAAATCGTTTGAGATAAAGGGCTAATGAGATAAAGGGCTCATTAAACAATAAGTACGCAACTTTGGGTACGCAACTCTGGGTACGCAACTCTGGGTGCGCAATTCGCAGACTACTCTGCGCTGAATTCTGTGAATTTTGTCTAACAGAATTCAAGACCATTCCAGAGCGCCCTTCCGCCAGGCATAGACAAGCCCGATCACCAAAATGGCGATGAAGATGAGCGCTTCAATGAAGGCCAAAACGCCCAGGCGATGAAAGGCTACAGCCCAAGGGTAAAGAAAAACCGTTTCTACGTCAAAAATGACAAAGACCAGCGCAAACATGTAGTAGCGGATATTAAACTGAATCCAGGCACCGCCCACGGGCTCCATCCCAGACTCATAGGTTGTCCGACGCTCTGGCCCACGGCTGCTGGGGCGCAGCACCTTAGATGCCGTCAGCGCTAGGACGGGCACGAGGCTACAGATGAGCAAGAATCCTAGGAGATATTCGTAACCACTCAGAACAAACACGCGATTTTTCCGTTGCTGATGGAATGCTGAACTGCCCTACATTATAGGGACTTGTGGGGGGTTTCGTAAGGGCTGAGCGCAGGATTTCTAGGGGGCTTGGCCAAGATTCAAGGCTTAATTCTACAGGTTTCAGCGGGTCTAGAGCGTTCCGGCGATCGCCTGTTTCATTTCCCGTACTGCGCGCTCTAGACCTACCAATACCGCACGACTAATGATGCTATGGCCAATATTCAGCTCCTCCATCCCCGCTAACAGCGCCACGGGCCGCACATTCCAGTAGGTGAGGCCGTGGCCTGCATTGACCCGCAGCCCTAGGGCGATCGCCTGTTGACAGCCTTGGGACAAAATTTCTAGCTCTTTGTGCTGAGTCGCCTCGGTTTTAGCCTCCGCATAGGAGCCAGTGTGCAGCTCAATAAACTGTGCGGAGGTCTTCGCGGAAGCCTCAATTTGTGCCGTGTCAGCATCAATAAAAAGGCTCACGGGGATCTGTGCCGCCTGGAGCTGCTTCACCACGCTCGAAAAGTGGCTGAATTGACCCGCCACATCTAGCCCGCCCTCTGTGGTTACCTCCTCGCGGCGCTCTGGCACCAGCGTGACGTAGTCGGGCTTGAGGGCTAGGGCAATGTCTACCATCTCTGAGGTAGCCGCCATTTCTAGATTGAGATGGGTGCGCACGGTTTGGCGCAGAAGCTGGGCGTCTCGGTCTTGAATATGACGGCGATCTTCGCGCAGGTGACAGGTAATACCATCGGCTCCGGCTAGCTCGGCCAGGACGGCTCCCGCGATCGGGTCTGGCTCCACGGTGCGGCGCGCCTGACGAATGGTTGCTACGTGATCGATATTGACCCCAAGAGTAGGCAAAATCTCACCCTCTAATCTTTTTGAGCTAATGTTTCTGAACGCTGACTAATCTAACAAAAAATGCTGGTGCAACGGTCTGGGTAGGGAACTGGGGGGCCAGCCTTTGGGGGTAGCCGTTGAGAGTGCGATCGCCAATATCGTTTACAAGCCCTACGGATACAAGCTCTACTTAAACTTGCCTGATCGCAGGATACTAAACACAAGCCATAGACCAATCACGCTGGCTGCAATAAAAAGGGCATCGCTAATCCAGGTAATTTTACTGTCTTGAGTTTGGGCCACAATCGTTGCGGCTCCCATAATCAAAGAGCCCACCACGATACTAAAAGAAAGTCGATTGGTCGCAGAATCGAGGGTGCGCCGCATCCCGTCTAGCTCGGCAACTGAGAGCTTCCAGGTTAAGTTTTCAGTCGCCACACCGCCCAGAATTGACTCTAGCTGCTGAGGCGTTTGTAGCGTCAGGCTTTTAAGATCTAGCGCAGTCCGGAGCAATGCCTGGAGCGGTGCTGCCCCCACAAACTGCTGCCGAAATAAATCCGTCAGCAGCGGCTTAATTTCTTCAAATAAATTCACCTCTGGGTCAAAGCTGCGGAGAACGCCTTCCAGATTTGCGAGGGTTTTTGCGTAGAGCCCTAGGCTGCTGGGTAATCGGATATTGTTGTTGCGCGCCACCTGAAGCAGCTCGTAGAAAATTTGACTAAAGTTAATGGCGGAAAGATTGCGATTGTAGTATTTGCGCAGGAGTCGCTCATAGTCTTGCTCCAGCAGCACCATGTCTACGGGCTCGGTCGATTCTGCCAGCCTAAGTGTAAGCTGAGCGCACCGCCGCGCATCTATTTCCATAATCGCTAGCAAGATCTCGGTCAGGATCTGCTGGGTGTTTGGGTCAATGCGGCCAACCATGCCGCAGTCCAGCAAAGCGACTTGTCCCGCACCCATATAAAAAAAGTTGCCGGGATGGGGATCGGCGTGAAAGAACCCATCAATATAAATCTGCTGCGCAAACGCCCGAAACAAGAGGGTTGTGATTGCCCGACGCTCCGCTTGCTGACTACGCTCGTAGAGATCCTCGCCGCCAGTCCCCGTGAGTGGCGCACTAAGCAGAGGTCGCCCCTCTAGCCACTCCAAGACCAAAACGGTTTCCGAGGTCAGATCTTCATAGATACGCGGAATCAGCATTTTAGAAGCATCAATCCACCGACTCTTCGTCAGGTTGTTGCGCAGGTCATTGGTGTAGCCTGCCTCTAGGCGAAAGTCTAGCTCCGACTGAAGGGCCGCAGAAAATTCTTCGGCTAGGGCTATGAGGTTATACTTCTGGCCTAGCTCGGTTCTAGAGGCCAAGGTGGCGACAATCTTGATGAGCTGAATATCTTGGGCAACAATTTCTGCAATGCCGGGCCGCTGAATTTTAAGCGCCACTTCTTCGCCGCTGTGCAGCGTTGCGCGGTGGACTTGAGCAATTGAACCCGCTGCGATCGCGGTGGTTTGTACCTGCTCAAAGATATCTTCTAGGGGGCGGTTGAAGGCGCGGCGCAGCGTTGGCTCAATTTCAGTCCAGAAAACCGCAGGGACGCTGCTTTGGAGCGTAGAGAGTTCGTCAATATAGGTACTGGGCAGTAAATCGGGTCGTGTGCTGAGGAGCTGACCTAGCTTGACGTAGACTGGGCCCAGTTCCGTTAAGATCTTGCGCAGCACCGCTGGGGTCGGAAACTCTGGCTCATCAGACTGCTGGCCTGCCAAGAGGCGGCGCATGTAGTTCCAGCCGTTCCGCAGAACGATTTCTGCAATTTCCCGCTGTCGATTGCCCGTTTGGGTAAGACCTAAAAACATGCCTTTGCTTCAGCTCTGATAAAAAACTCAGTCTGATCTGAGCGAATCAATTGGATTGATTTCAATTTGATTGATTTCAATTTGATTGATTTCAATGGGATTGATTCATGTAATCAAAATCTAATCAAATCGAATCTAATCGAATCTAATCAAAGTGTAGCGAGTTCTATCCCAAGCCATTGACGGAATGCCTGCTGCTGCTGGGGGTTTGGCTCTGGCACAGGCTGTAGCTCAAAGCGGACGGGCACAGGTTCTCCAAGAACCAGACTCCGCTGCACCAAAACATCTTGATGGAAGACCGTCAGAACGATGGAGTCCCCAGGACGATAGCTCTGTAGGCGATCGCCAATCTGATCTGCCCTCACCCGATAGCCATTGATAGCCAGCAGTTCATCCCCTGGCTCCAGCCCCGCCCGCTCAGCAGGCGACCCTGCCTCTACAAAATTGATGATTGCAGCACTGTGGTCAGCCTTAGTCGTCAACCCTAGATAGGGCGTCGGAGACACCTCCGCAATCACTAGCCTCAAACCAAACGGCTCCAGCAGCCCACCGTAGGGCAGCTCATCGGTGCCTTCGATATAGCGCGCCCAGAACTCCGTGAGATCCACTCCGGCCACAGACTCAAAAACAGCCTTTAGCTCCGCCCGCGTGTAGCCCACTTCGGGTTGTCCAAACTGCGCCCACAGTTGGCGCATCACGTCATCCAAAGAGCCTTGACTCTGCTGCCGAATCAACAGATCCAGCAAAAATGAAACCACTTCACCCTTGAGATAGTAAGAAATCTGGGCATTGCGGCTGTTGCTGTCTGGCCGATAAAGCTTAATCCAGGCATCAAAACTCGATTCACTAAGAGGCTGTAGCTTGCGTCCCGGCGTAGTCTGAAGTTTCGTGATGGCTTCGCTCACTTTTGCCAGATAGCACTTTGCGTCATACAGCCCTGCTCGAAAGGGAATGACGATGTCGTAAAAACTGGTGGTGCCCTCACAAAACCAAAGTGCGTCGGTGTAGTTTTCTTGATCATAGTCAAACACCTCCAGCCCCTTGGGACGAATCCGCTTGACGTTCCAGAGATGAAAAAATTCATGGGCAACAAGACTCATGAATTTGAGATACCCATCCTTTGTGCTAAGTCCAAATCGAGAATAAATCAGTGAGCTAGCAGCCTTATGCTCTAGGCCACCGTAGGCATTTGCCGTAAGGTGCAGTAGAAACAGATAGCGATCATAGGGCAGCCCCCCAAAGAGTTCGGCCTCGACTTCAATAATCTTTTGAGTGTCGCTTAGGATTTGCCCAATATTGGGCTGTTGCTGATTGGCCTGCTGAGCATTGGGCGTGAATGGATTTCCCGCAGCTTGGTTCCAGATCGCAAACTGATGGGGTTTACCCAATACTTCAAAGTGATAGATAGCCTGCGTACCAATTTCAACGGGGCTGTCCACCAGCTCATCAAAGTTTGCGGCCAGATAGGTATGGGACTCTTCCAGAACGGTCTTGAGCGGGGTGGAGACCTGCCAGCTTAGGTCAGGCGGCACAACGGTCAGAGCGATCGCCGTTTGTTCTTGACCCACCACCCGAAAGAACATCGCCGCCGGATTGAAATAGCCGTGGCTCCCATCTAGGTGGTTTGTGCGTACCGTCAGGTCATTGGCAAAAATCCGATAATGCACCGCCACCGTTGAGGGTGGCGACGCAATTTGCCAGTGATTTTTGCTGAGCTTTTGCCAAGTCAAAGGATTGCCCTGTCCGTCCACGGCCCTAAATCCCTGGAGGTGTCTGACATACTCCCGTACTAGGTAAGATCCAGGCGTCCACACCGGAAACTTCAGATCTAGGACTGGATGGGAATAGCCTTGAATCTCCAGACTGACCTCAAATAAATGCGTCTCTGGTTGGGGCATTGCCACGCTGTAGCGAAGTGAAACCGCTGGCAAAGACATCGCCGCCAAATCGGAATCAAGGGAAACGGGGGCAAAAGGTTGAGTCATAGGATGGGCGATCGCAGGGAGGATTGTGTCTTAGTCTAGCGATTTGAGGCCTTCTGTTTCGTAAGCATTTTCATAAGGATTGGAGCGTAATGTATCTCCTTGTAGATCTAGGTAGATCTAGCCTTGAAATCTCTAGGCGGCTCATAAAATCTCCTTATCCTTCCCACGAGGACGTGATCTTGATCACCACAGCATCTTTTCTCTGTCACCCTAGCTCTCAACTCATTCAGGCATACTCCAGTATAGGAATCCAAATATAAATTCCGGAAGATGAACAGGAGGGCTAGGGGAATGAAGACAGCAAAATCAGGAATGCTCATCATCCATGCGATCGCCCTAACAGCTCTATGGATACTGGACATGGGGCAAGTCCAAGTTCAACAAAGTGTTTCTGTCAGCAGTGGGCAACCCTTACAAATAGCGCTGAAAATCTTAGGCCTACCGTAGCGATCGCTGAGGCCCTATAAATGAAGTGTCAGAAGAGGCCTCTCCTGGAGGACTAGCAGAGGAGGCATCCGGGGACTGCGATCGCGCCTGCTGCTCGGCACGCAGCAGATCCTGAGCGGACAAACTCTCCCCTTCAATGCCAATAAACCAGAGCGAAGCGGCAGCTTCCGCCTGGAGCACAGGCTTTTGGGGCTGAAACAAAAGCGTTGAGCCAAACAATCGACGAATGTTGGATAAATCGCCATTTTGGCGATCTGCGGCCACTGCTGATAGTGAGGCTGGTGCAATGCGGCTGGTGTCCTTAAACCCCCAAAGCTGCTTGACCCGCTCCGCTGAAACCGTCGGCAAAATTTGCTGCCGATCCACGGGCACCTTCCACAACAACAGCGTTTCCCGCGTTAACGGCTCACTGGGTCGAAAGCGCGTCTGGCTACTGTCACCCGATAGGGGGCTGGGCAGGTATCCAGCCTCAGCCAAACCCTGAATGTAGGCAAAGTCAGGATGACTGACCGGCACATCTTGGAAGACGGGACGAGGATTGGCAACTAGACGAATTTGAAGCGCTGGGCGATCGCGATATATTCGGTTATTGATCACCACCAGCCATCGGGCAAAAGTCCCCCTTAAAATGGGCGCATTGGGGTTAAACTCATCCTTGAAAAGTGCAGGGGTTTCGGTATTTCCAAGCTGAAGAACGTCCTTGACAGGTTGCTGTAGCGCAGTAGGGAGGCCAGGACTGGGAGCAGCGGGGCCAGATACGGGACTAGATATAGGACTGGGTGTTGAAGAGGGAGAGGCTAAGGGAGGGGATGGGGAGTCCCCTGGATTAACGGGAGGAAGCGTCTCGGAATTGGGGGACTGGGAATTGGGGGACTGGATTGCCTTGGGATCAGCTGAAAAAGCTTGCTGGAGAGCTGTGCGATCGCAGCCGACCAACCCCAGCGCTAGCAGTATGCTCACTACCCAGGCTCCGGACAGCCCACTTCTTTCCCGCTCATTTGCCCAAGGCTTAACCATGGCTCGACTGATTCTTTTGTTCAACCTGTTCTTTATCTTCAACCTGTTCTTTTCTTTAGCCTGTATGTTGCCGCCAATGCAGTCCTAGCGTCCTAACTAAAGACACCATTCACCTACCCTCGCCTATTCTATTGCCCAATTCGCTTTAATCAACGCAACATTGCACGCTATACATTACGAGTGGGATATAATTTCGATTTATCGAGCAGGGGACTTGCAACTCCACAAAAGACGGTTATATTGGATTCGGGGGTTCGACCATAATATGCATAAAAATACGAATCAAAAGTTGTTCATTGCGCTATGAATAGTAAGAAATCCTGGAATTCGCCCCAACTGACAAAGTATGGAACAGTCGAGCATCTGACCGAACTTCAATACTCAGATCTTCAGCAACTCAATCAATTTGTTTTAAAGGATACTGCCTTTGGGCTGTTTGCCTCATTTACAGGACTATAGGGCAGGCTTAGAGTTTCAAGACTAGAAACTCTAAACCAGTTGCAATGAGCGCCCCAGAGTAATGATGTTGCTAGGCGCTTAGTCTGTGCCAAGTTTTCAAGCACTTTTAGGGCAATGTGTTTCCTATCCTTGGGTGGAAGTTCAGCTACGATACAAGTGCGTTGTTCTTAAAGGTCTCTATAGCCCCCTAGCTATGGAGATTTTTGCATTAAGGCTCTTAATCTGGCGCTTCCAGATGCTGTCAAAACTGCTGAAGGGCGGGTTCGCCTGATACAAACTCCATGCCTCCAGTCTGCTTCCGCAATTTCTGCATCATCTTGCTGCATCATCCCAGTGGGAGTTGGAAGCCCAACTTAAGCTTTTTCTGGAGTGCGCTTCTGGTTAGGTAGGTCTAAGCATTCATGATTAAACATTTGAGCCAGCGGTATCTTAATCAAGAAGCAGATGCAGCTAAAGGTAAAACCCTAAGCAACCTCCAAATCAGCCTTCTATGTCTGAGCCTATTAGTCTTAGTGCACCTATCTATTGATTTGTACTTAGACAAACAGTCCCACCTGATGATGAGCGTCTTAGTATGGAGCTCGATTTTTCTACTGCTGTGGGAGAAAAAGGCGGATTTCATCTCCAGTGGCAATAGAGCTACGCCATTTTTGGGACTTGTATTGCTGAGCGCTCTGCTCATCGTCAGCATACTCCGTCCCGGAGAAAAAGTGATTGGATTTTTCCCCCTAGTTGCCTTGGGGAGCTGGTTCTTGATTTTTATTGACCCGTCCCAAATTAAGGCTTATCTCAAAGAATTCACCATCCTATTGGCTTTTGGGTTGCCAAAGCTTGTCCCTGAGAGCGCCTTTGGGCTAGAGGTGCCCACCGCAAGATTTGCTGCTTTTGTGCTGCATTATCTGAACTATTCAGTAACCTTAGTCAACGAGATCCAGATTCAAGTCCCAAACGGAATCGTTGAGGTTGTCCCCGCCTGTTCGGGCATTAGCTTAATGACCCATATGCTCAGTATTTCAGTGATTTTTCTCTGTCTTTTTCCTGTTCAAAAACACCATTTTGTTCTACTGCCCCTCATTGCTGCCGCCTTAGGGTTTGTGCTCAACGGAATTAGAGTAGCCGTTCTAGCCGCGCTTTCTCCGCCAGCCTTTGCCAGTCAGTTCTCCTATTGGCATAGTGCGAGTGGCGCAAGTGTCTTTGTCCTAGTCGCCCTAGTATTGTACGGTGCAATTTGGGCCTGCTTCTTCAGACCTGCTTCTCCGGTGATTAAAGGCTAGCTGGAATCATTGCGGTGTTACGAAGGCATCCTAACAAGGATTATTAAGGATCATAAATTAGCTATGGTTCGTGCTGACGGAAAACGACTGACAGCCATAAGCCCCCTTAATAGGCATTTTGGTCTCTTAAAAAGACGAGCGCCGTTTTGATCAAAATTTGCAAGTCAAGACTCAAAGACCAGTTTCTTAAGTACTCTAGGTCATAGTTAATGCGCTGCTGCATTTTATCGAGCGTATCTGTTTCACCACGATATCCGTTAATTTGCGCCCATCCTGTGATGCCAGGCTTGACCTTATGTCTTAGCATGTAGCCACTAATTAATTTGCGATAAAGCTCATTGTGCGCCACCGCATGGGGGCGTGGCCCAACCAAGCTCATTCTGCCCTGGAGGACATTAATAAACTGCGGCAGCTCATCTAGGGAAGATTTACGCAAAAAGCTTCCGACCGGTGTAATCCGACTGTCATTCTTGGTCGCCTGCTTCACGGTTTCCCCATCTTCGGTCACGCGCATGGATCGGAACTTGTATACCAGAATCTCTTGCCCATTCAGACCATAGCGGCGCTGCTTAAATAGAATGGGGCCTGGAGAAGAGAGCTTGACCGCCAAGGCAATGATCGCCATGATGGGCGACAGAAAAATCAGCGCAAGCACTGATAAAAGAATGTCAATCCCTCGCTTAAAGGCATACTGAATTTCAGAAAAGGGCACTTCCCACACCGCAACCAAGGGGATGCCGTTTAGTTCATAGGAGCGGGCATGCATGAGGTTGAACATTAAAATATTGGGCACAAAATAAACGCAGGCCGTCGTGTCCTGAAGCTCTTTAATCAGGGTGGCGATCGCGTCCTCTTGTTCCGTTGTGCAGGCAATATAAACCACGTCAATACTGTGCTGCTGCACATACCGAGGCAAGTCTGCCAAATCTCCAATCAGCTGGCGGCCCGGAAACTTCGCAACTTGGGCTGGGCTTTGATGCATGGGGCCTTGAGCGATGGGGCCTTTAGAGATGAGGCTTTGGGGCATGAGATCTTGACGATCAAAAAAACCATGGAGACAAATCCCAAACTCTGGAGACTCTTGAATTTGATGCGCTAGATGTTGGCTAACATCATTGATGCCTGCAATCACGGCAGACCGCTGATTGCGGCCGGTCGCCCTCACCTGGCGCAGGATCTTCCAAACGCTCAGATGTAAGACAAGAAGAACAATCGGAACGACAAGAGACCAGCTCAAAAGTAAAGATCGCGAAAACTGGGCAGAGGTTTGGGTGATGTAGCCTAAAAATAGGAGCACTCCCAGAAGTGAGATCCACCCTGTAAACAGCCTTGCCCCTAGGGTCGCTGGAGATAGACTGCGGTAGGGCTTATATAGCCCAACGGCCTTAAAAATTGGCAGCACCAGCAAAAATGAGGTGACGGACAGAATAATATGCTGGGTTGAATATTCAATGTCATAGGTTAAAGCCAGCAAGAATAAAGTCAGCACCACAATAAGAGGGTCTAGAGTGCGCTGCATAATCATGATGATTGAAGCGCTTTCTCGAAGTAGTCCGTGATTGCTGTTTTTCATAATGTCTCCCACACGCTCTGCTTAGCCCTACTTCCTCCCCTGTGTCCTGGTCTTTTTGGGTTATTGCAGCCAAATGAGAGCCAGAAAGCTTGTGGAGATGCGATCTTAAATCTGCAAGTCAAGTGTGATCGCAATGATAGTTTGGCCTATTCGTGGTAATCGTACGCGCTGTAGCCGTGCTCTTTCACCAGAGAGTCGCGCTTTGCGGACTTCAGATCTTCTTGAACCATTTCAGCAACCAGCTCTGCAAAGGTGATTTGCGGTGTCCAGCCCAGCTTTTGGCGGGCGCGGGTGGAGTCCCCTAGAAGGGTTTCTACTTCCGTTGGGCGGTAGTACCTGGGATCAACGGCAACGATAATACGGCCGTCTGCGTCATAGCCTTTCTCTTGCTCTCCTTCTCCTTTCCAGGTGATTGACAGCTCTGCTTCTTTACTAGCCGCTTCTACAAATTCCCGAACGCTATACTGCTGCCCAGTAGAGATTACGTAGTCTTCAGCAACATCTTGCTGCAGCATAAGCCACTGCATTTCAACGTAGTCACGGGCATGTCCCCAGTCCCGGAGCGCATCCAGGTTGCCTAGATACAGACAGTCCTGAAGCCCTAGCTTGATCCGCGCGATCGCACGGGTAATTTTGCGTGTCACAAAGGTCTCGCCGCGCAGGGGAGATTCATGGTTAAACAAAATGCCGTTGCAGGCATAGATCCCATAAGCCTCCCGGTAGTTAACGGTAATCCAGTAAGCGTAGAGCTTCGCCACCGCATAGGGCGATCGCGGATAAAAGGGGGTCTTCTCAGTCTGCGGAATTTCCTGAACCAGACCATACAGTTCAGAAGTCGAGGCTTGGTAAAACTTTGTCTTCTGTTCCAACCCCAAAATTCGAATCGCTTCAAGGATACGAAGGGTGCCAATGCCGTCGGCATTCGCCGTGTACTCAGGGGTCTCAAAGGAAACACCCACATGGCTTTGAGCCGCTAGATTATAGATTTCATCAGGCTGAACCTGTTGCACAATGCGAATCAGGTTGGTGGAATCTGTCAAATCCCCGTAATGCAGAAAGAATCGACGGTTTGCATCGTGTGGGTCTTGATAGAGGTGGTCAATACGATCCGTATTAAAGAGAGAAGACCGACGCTTGATCCCATGAACTACATAGCCCTTCTCTAGGAGTAATTCAGCGAGATACGCGCCATCTTGACCAGTAATTCCCGAAATCAAAGCAACTTTAGACATAATTAATGCTTTTGCTCCACACCCATAGGTATATCAATATAGCGATTTTAGAAAAAGAGCTGAGCGGGGTTAGCCCAGAAGCTACACGCCTCTCACTCTACAGGCCTTTGGCCGGCATGAAGTCGTTAAAGCCCTAGAGTTGACCAAAAAATCATTCAGATAGAGACCTCTGGGGCAGAGTCAGGGGACACCATTGCCCGTGATGGCTAAAGCTATGGAGTTGAGCAGAAGACTGCACACACTCAAACCATAGAAAGAGCTAAGCCAAACCCTTTTGTACCCAAGAAAAGCATTACGGGCCATACTAGGAGACCCAGTAAGGCTAGCCCACTCAAAACGCCCGTTAAGCCTAAACAGAGGAATGTTTGTAGCCAGTTTGCGCTGTAAGCCTGACGGAGGAACCACAAAAGTGATACTACTGTACCAATCAAAACGCTGAGGGTAAATAGGCGACCGAAGCCCAACCAACCCTTTTGGGCTGCAACCGATGGCCCCAGCAAAATCAAAGGCCATGCCCCCTGAAGGCTGGTCAGCCACGGTTGCGATCGCCTGGGCTCTATTCCTACGATTTGGGTCAGAAAATGGATTGACGCTGCATACCAGTAGAACCCTACCCAGCCTAATAGCAGAAATAAAAAAGTCAGCCCCACCAAGCCCATCAAGCCCCAACGAAGCTGCCCTGCGGCGTTGAGCGCCAAAATTACGAGGGAAAAGCTGATCATAAATAGGAGCGTCAGCGTATTACGCTGGACATGCTCTCCAGGCTGGCCAAACGCTAAATCAACGCCCCAAAGGGTAGAAAAAGGATTGCGCATACCGCTCTCTACTCCATAAGCGCCATCGGCACTTTATTCCGATACTGAGCAGCAAAATTATCTAACTCTCCTAGCGCTGCGTCAGAAAGGCTTACCTGCGACATGCTCTGCCCAAAAAATTGTGCACTAAAACTTGTCTGGGCACTGTTCAAAAAAGGGAATAGACGTCCCAGTAATGAGCCCGATAAGCTGCGAGCAGAGTAGTTGCGGAGGGTAGGCTCCCCCTTGACTCGAATCAACTCTGCCGTCTTTTGAAGGGCATCTCGATAGTTTCCTAGGGAGTCCACTAACTTCACTGCCTTTGCCTGAGCACCAGTATAGATTCGGCCATCAGCGAGTGGCCTTAACTCAGTCAAGGAAATTCCTCGCCCTTTGACAATATCACCAAGAAATTGTTCGTAGGAGTCAGACACAATGCCCTGCACAATTTTGCGATCATCCTCCGTACTGCTGCGAAAGGGAGACAGAATATCCTTAAATCGGCCACTCTGGATGCTTCCAGATTGAATACCCAGTTTGTCGAGCAAAAGAGCAACGTTTTGAGTTTGCACAATCACCCCAATGGACCCCGTAAGTGTCGCGGGGTTTGCCACAATATGGTGGGCTGCACTGGCAATATAGTAGCCTCCTGACGCGGCTAAGTCCCCAAGGCTGGCAACGATTTTGATATCGGTCTCTTCGCGGGTGCGCATGAGTTCGTGATAGACGGATTGCGCAGCAGCAGCGGTTCCGCCAGGACTATTAATTCGCAGGAGAATGGCCTTAACCTTGTCTTTACGGGCTGCACCAATGGCATCCAGAAGTGCATTGGCGCTGGCTCCACCTGAAGATCCAAAGGGACTAGCACTATCGCTGATGCTGCCATAAATATCAATTAAAGCAACGTCAACAGCAGACTTGCCGCGCTCAGATTTTTGCAGTGAACTGGAGCCTGTCAGCCAGTTGCCGAGTGCCGCTACGAGACAAATGACAATTAAGGTCAGAGCAATGAGTCGATCAACACGCATGGACAAGGTCGCTCCCTGGGGGCAAGACAGAACAGAAGCATACCGCAAACCGCTAGAATTTTATCCCTTACTGCAATTAGACTAACCGCAATTAGCCTAACTGCAATTAAACTAACTGCAATTAGCCTAATCAGAATATGTTTTCAAGTAGAGGCGTTTTCAAGTAGAGGGCAGGCTAGAGAATTCTGAAGGGAAGCTGACTCAGGATCAATTAAGGGCGGGGCTCGGTCAGCGCTTCAAGCAAGATCTAAAAATCTAATGCAAATCTAATGCAAATCTAAAGCTTGGCTTAGGGAGAAGCAAATTCCCTAAGCTATGGTCTGGGATAGACCAGCTTCCTGCGCTATGTTCAAAGACAGAAGCTTAAATTTCAAGCGGTTCATATGCAAACGGTTCAAATTCAAGCGGTTCAAAGCTTTTTATGAGCCTTGACCCTGATTCTAAAACATGATGTCTCATAAGCTGGAATCCCTATCCTTGAAAACACTAGCCACTTCATCTGTCTTTGTCCCTTCTGTATTTAGGGTCTCACCCCTTGTGCGCGCAGCGCTGTGGACACTCTACCTGGCCTTGATGCTGCCCATGCCTTTTTTGGTACAGCTTAACCCTAGTCTAGATTTTCCCTTGGGCTGGATTGCGCTGGGACTTTTGGTGGGCGGCATCTTACTTGAGATGGCGCTCAGCGAACAGGTGCATTTGAGTGAGGAAGGTCTATCGGTTCGCTATCCTTGGTGGGTTCCGTCCCAGTTCCGCCGTGGCTGGTCTTTGCGGTGGCCTGAGGTCACAGATCTGAAGGCGCGCTCTACAGGACAGGGGGGACTGGTCTATTATTTGGTGTCTCAGGAGCGCGATGGCTTTTTGTTGCCGATGCGGGTGGTGGGGTTCCATCGTATGCTGGGGTTGATTCAGATCAAGACGGGGATCAACACTCAGGATGTGAAGCCTCTTGCACAACCCTGGATGTACGCAACGCTCCTGGGGGTTTCGCTATTGTTGCTGATTGCCGATGGCTGGATTCTCTCAACGGCCTGGAACAATCTGGGTGGAATTTAGCGCTGTATGGCTTTTTCGTCAGTATCCAGCGCGGTTCAGGGCACAGTTCCTGAGCTTACCCTAGAGCAGGTGGGCGTTAAGAGTGCCCTGGGTGCGCCCATTTTACAGAATATTTCTTTTGAGGTTGCCCCGCAGTCCAGGGTGGGAATTGTTGGCGCTTCGGGGTCAGGCAAAACGTCGCTGCTGCGCTTACTCAACCGATTAATCGAACCCAACTTCGGCCATGTTTCTTGGCGGGGAAGGCACCTTACGCACTACAGCCCATCCCTTTTACGGCAACAAATTATGCTGGTGCCTCAAGAGCCACGACTTTTGGGTATGACGGTTGAGCAGGCGATCGCCTATCCATTACGGCTTCAAGGGCTACCGCCCGATCAAATTTCCCAGCGCACACAGCGTTGGGAAAGCCGTCTCATGCTGCCGGAAGAATGGCGATCGCGGCAAGAACTTGAGCTATCGGTTGGGCAACGTCAGTGGGTCAGCATTCTACGCGCATTGGTTGCTGAACCTCAAATTCTGCTGCTTGATGAGCCCACTTCAGCCCTCGACTCAGGGCGTATTGAACAGCTCATCCACGCGCTCCAGCAGCTATCCTGCACCGTTTTGATTGTGAGCCACCAGCTCTCGTTCCTTCAGAAACTCTGTAGCCAGGTTGTTTGGTTAGACCAAGGCACTTTGCGACAAAACTGTCCAGCCCAAGACCTAGACTGGGAACTCATTAAAACCGTCATGGCCAAGAATAATGAGCCAGAAGATTGGACGGACTAACAGACCGTGCGGGCTAAAAGATTATGCAGACTAGAAAGCTATGCAGACTCGCTCACGCCCTCCGGCCACTTGGGGGAAGACCCTTGATCTACCCATGCGAAAGCTTTGCTGAAGATGCCTCTCGATGCAGGAAACGAGGATTCCCCGATGCCACCGAAGAATCATCAACAGTCTTTCCCTCTACCCAAGGGCGATTGGTTTGGCTTCCGGTCAAAAACTCTAGATTTAGCCGATATCCTACATTCCGAACCGTTTGAATGAGTTGAGGCTGCTGAGGGTCCAGCTCAATTTTCTTGCGCAGGGACAAAATGTGGGTATCTACAGTCCTCGGATTATCAATATTGTCCGGCCAAGCCCGCTGCAGCAGCTCAATCCGGCTGAGGGCTAATCCTTCTGCCTGTGCTAGAACATAGAGCAAGCTAAATTCCTGAGGCGTTAAATCGACTAGCTCCTGATTGTAGTGCACCCGTCTCTGAACCAAGTCTACCCTCAAGTCTCCATAGCGAAGCTGGACGGGTAAGGCAGACCGACAGCGTCGGCTAATCGCCTCAACCCGCGCTAAAAATTCTTGAATACCAAAGGGCTTTTTAAGATAATCATCTGCACCAGCCTTCAGGGAATTCACAACGTCCAGTTCTCCCACCATGGCGGATAGCATTAGAATCAGCGGCCGACGCTGGCGATGAAGCCAGCGGCAAAATTCTAGACCATCCCCATCCGCTAAGTCTGAATCAACCACAATTAAATCTGGCTGCTGTTTGTAATAGACTTCTCGCGCTTGACGAACGCCAGAAGTCAAGTGAACCGTGTAGTCCGACTGCTGTAGATGCCAACCTAGAAGCGATCGCAGGTGCGGATTTCCCTCAACAATTTGTACGTGGATAATGCCCACTGACCTCTACGTCCTTCATAAGTTGTGAACTATTGATAGTAAGGTATCAAAAAAAATCAAAACAATCGGTAGTTCTAGTTACTGAGCGCCTAAACTTATCTGAGGCCCAACCAAGTCAAGAAATCTTTGTGAGTCAGCACTTCAAGCACCAATAAACTCACCAAACCAATCATGGCAAACCGTCCATTAATTTGCTCTGCATAGGCTGTCCAACCAAAAGCGGGCTGACTTTTTACTGAATTTTCTGCCGCAGATGCCTCCAATTCAGGCTGGTTTTGAGGCGGGGTAGATTCTTGAGAAGGGAGAGGGGAAGGCATCACTCAACGCTCCGTTGCAATAGTAAGAAAACTGATTGAAGCAAACCCTTTGAGAGTAGACGATTCCAGATTTGCAAAGGGTTCATTTTTGCCGTCTCAGGGCACGAATCAGCGACTGGAATACGGGCGTGCCCTCCGAGGGATGAAACGTGAAGGGGAATTTTCTGCGCCACAGCATCCGTAAACCCAAGGGAATCAACCCCATCAGTCCCTTAACGTCTCGAAAGTGATTGCCTAAAACTCTCAAGCCAAATTGACGCTCATCTATCCACCCGCTCTCAGCCACTAAATCTATCATGACTTCCCGATGGCGCACCGCGCGCAGTTCCGGATTCACTGGATTGGCTAACGCCATCGTTTTGATCCGCGTAATTTGATCGAGAGGTGCAACATCCATAGGGCAAGCGCTATTGCAGTTAAAACAGCGCGTACAGCCCCATACTCCAGATAGGTCTGCGGACATCTTTTGCAATCGCTCTTGAGCATCCTCCGTCCGACTGTCTGCTAGAACACGATAAGCTTTGGCCAAAGCGTGAGGGCCTACAAAATCTGACGAAACCGCTTTGGCATTACATTCAGAGTAACAAGCGCCACAGAGAATACAGTTCCCCACTTGGTTCAGCTTGGCTCGCGCCGCAGGAGTCTGCAAAGACTCTCGGTCTGTAATCGCTCGGCTTGCTGTACTGACAAACGGATCAACCTGCTCCAAATTCTCCCAAAACGACTTCATTTCGACCACAAGGTCTTTAATTACCGGAAAATTTTGGAGTGGTGAAATCTCGATTTTAGGGCACTCACTCAGGCTCTTTTCCGTAGCGGTCGTGCCTGTGAGTCGCTGAGCATGGGCCATTAGATCTAGCTCGTTCTGAAGCGTTTGCTTACAGGCCAAATCAGCCCGCCCATTGATGCGAATTGCGCAGCTTCCACAGATGGTATTGCGGCAGTTTTTTCGGAAGGCTAAAGACCCGTCTTGCTCCCACTTGATGTGGTTGAGGCATTCCAAGATCGTGATGCGGGGGTCAACTTCAATCAAAAACTGCTCAAGTTGCGGGGCACTTCCAGAAGACTGCCGCTGAATTTGAAAACAAACCTGCATATTGATGCACCCTAGCCGTCTAAGCAACCAGTATAGCTGCCCCCTTTTGGCAAGATAAGCTTCTGGAGCAAAGCGAGCCAATTCTTAGCCTTTGTTAACTTCCTGAGTCTTTGATCTCTTAGTCTTTAGCCTCTTAGTGTTTAGTCTCTGAGTCTTTAGTCTCCAAGCCTTTGTCAACGGGTCTTTATTAATTTTTGACTCAACGATCCAGAATTCAACGATCCAGAATTCAATGATCCAGAATTCAATAATTTAGAATTCAATGCCCTAGAGCAGCTCTGCAGGGATATCTCTAGCAAATTTCAAAAGTCTTTATAGGTTTCTGCTAGGCGCTAAATTGAAAAATGATCCCAAAGTATCGCTGTCCAGTCTCTAGAGAATGGTCATGAGTCAGGCTTTGTTCTGAGTTGATGATCTTCAGAGAGCCAATAACCGATTTAGAAGACCGTATTGAGACCCTAAGCATAGCCCATGTGGGCATAGTCTAGCTGATTTTAGATATCTATAGCCAGAAATTATAAAATTCGATCTGACTCAAAAACATTTTTCAATTTTTCAAAAATAAATATATTTCACTAGGCTATACAGAATAAGAAATTGTATTATTATAAGCAAGGCTAGTAATGTTGGCTTAGAAAATGAGCTACTTCTCAAGCTTTGATGAATCGAGTTGATAAAAGGATGTTGTTGTAGATGGCGACTGAAACAGATGCAAAGCCCTTAGTTGGCAAAGCACTCCTGCAAAAATTGAAGGAGTTGCAGCACCTTTCGCGTCGAGAAAAGGCTCGTCAATGTGGGTATCGCACCGTCACGAAAAATAATCAGACTCGTGTCAATATTGGTGAGTTCCTAAATGCAATCCTTGAAGCAAAGGGTGTTTCGCTAAATTCTGATACCGGCAAAGATGGTCGAGGTCGCGAACCGACCTACAGAGTTAGCGTCCATAAAAACGGGCAAATCGTAATTGGCTCAACCTACACTGAGGAAATGAGTCTCAAGCCTGGAGATGAATTTGAGATTAAGTTGGGCTATAAGCACATTCACTTGATTCAACTGAATGAAGATGAGTCTGAAGAATAGGCTAAACCCCTACCTTTCTAAACAAGAGCCTTTGATGACTGCTTTTATGTTTAGCCAATGTCGGTTTGGTCGATAGCAGCACTGCAAATCGCAGTAGATGAGTGCTGAGAATGAAGTCAGGAACTCTTTACGAAGGTCTTGTTGAAGGCATTCGTGAGGGGTTCTTGGTTTTATTAATTAGATAGTACGGCGATCGCCGCTGAGTTCAAGGCAAATTCTGTTGAGGCATAGACTTTTTCGAATCTGAATGGCAGTGGCCTTTAAGCCGATTGATTGGTGCCAATTTATATCTATGCCAGCTTATTTATTTTGGGGAGATGACCAGTTCCGCCTTCAGCAAGCGGTACAGGCTCTGATTTGCCGCGTGGTTGAGCCAGCTTGGAAAAGCTTTAACTACGACCAAGTGGAGGGGGGCGCGTCGGGTGCTATAGAGGGCTTAATTGAGGGACTGAACCAGGCCATGACGCCTGCGTTTGGGGGCGGCGATCGCCTTGTGTGGCTCGTGAATCCACCCCTGGGAGGACAGGAGTCTTCCTTGTTTCGAGAGGAGTTAGAGCGAACGCTGCCCGCATTGCCCCAGGGTTCCCATTTATTGCTGACCTACGAGGGTAAGCCAGACGGACGGAGCAAGATCACCAAGTTTTTACAGCAGAGTGCTCAGGTGGAAGAGTTTGCGCTTGTTCCGCCCTGGAAGACAGACGCCATCCGCAGGGCAATTCAGCAGACCGCTCAGCAGCGGAAAGTTTCGCTGACGCGAGAGGCATTAGATCTCCTGGTGGATGCCGTTGGGAACGATACAAGGCAGCTCATCAGTGAGCTAGAAAAACTCAAGCTCTACGTTGGCGTAGACAGCGCTGGTGCCATACTTGCCCCCGTGGAGGCCGCTCAGGTGACCGCCTTAGTCAGCACAACTCAGCAAAGTGCCTTGGAACTCGCCAACATGGCGCGCCAGGGGTTAACGGACAAGGCGCTCGGCTTAGTAGAAGAGTTATTGAACCACAATGAACCGCCCTTGAGGCTCTCGGCTACGCTGATTAAGCAATTTCGGACTTGGTTGTGGATCAAGCTTTTGCAGGACGAAGGGGAACGAGATGAACGGGCGATCGCCAAGGCAGCGGAGATTGCCAACCCGAAACGCATCTACTTTTTAAGCCAGGATGTCCGGTCTATTTCACGGAGGCAGCTCCAGCAAGCCTTGGAGGTACTGCTGACCCTAGAGGCATCCCTTAAGCAAGGCCAAGACCCCAAAGGGACGCTACAAACCAAGGTCATTGAGCTCTGCCAGATTTGCCGTGGCGGTATTTAGCTGGAAGTCTGGAAGTTTAGACACAACACGATGCAGCACGATGCAGGCATTTAGGTCGCATTATTTAGGCCGCATTATGATGGGGCAGCGTGAGGTTCAAAACTTTAGACTCAGAGGAGTTGTAGAGGTTAAAATCGCTGTTAAAGGCTGCACCTTTTAATCGATACCCTAAGCGACTCATGCAAGGAACTTCTTAGACCCCATTCCCTTCAATGAATAAAAGGCGAATCAAAGAAATGTTCATTAGTTATTGCCTGAGTGACTGTCCCCTATGACCCATTTTGCTTTGTCCTGTAAGCGTTCTCCTGTTTGTCTCGCGCCGGTAAAACGTTTTGGCATTGTACTCTTGGCCTGCGGGAGTTGGTTGACCGGAATCGTTCCGGGCTGGTCTGGGCAAGTGCTGCAAACCAGCGGCGACTCCGCTGCCTTGGCGCAGTCTGCTGATCAAATCCGCAACTATGCGGGTGCGGTACTCCGGATTGAGCCCCTTCGTCGAGATGCATACCGCAAGGTCAAATCAATGATGAAAGGCAATCTGCCAAACGATGTCTGTCGCCATAGCCAGCTGCCAGGCAATGTGCGCTCGATTTGCGCTAATTTCTTTGACGAGTCGGCGGATCTGATCCGTCAGAATAATTTATCGATTGGGGAATTTAACGACATTACCCAAAAAAGCCAGACGGACCAAAAGCTCATGAATCAGATTCAGCAAGAGTTGATTCGTCTACAGCGCTAAGTCTTTGCCAGTGAACTCTTTGCTGGTGAACTTTTTACTGGAGAGCTCTTTGCCGGAAAAGTCTTGGCTGGTGAACTCTTTGCTGGAGAACGGTCTAACGTCGATCATGAAATTCAATGTGACTGCTGCGTAGGTTCACGTCGTAGCGCTGTAGAAAGTCTTGCCCCAGTAGACCAATTTCCATTTCAGGCCCTGCGATCGCCACAGGGACTTGCCGGGTTGTGAGGCCCGCAACGGACACTGAGCCCAGATAGACGATGGGCATTTTGGTTTGGCCGTTGGCGGTTGAGACGGTAATCGTGCTAACAATATTGGCTGGGGTAATGCCCAGCGCCCTGGCCATCGGACGAGTAATGACCGTTAGGCTGGCACCAGAATCTACCAGCATTTCAAAAGACTGGCGCTGATTAAACAGCACGTCTACGACAGGAACACCGTGATCTCGGCGCTTAATGCTGAGGTGTCCCCTCGGAGATGACTTAGCAAGGGACTGAATCCCGCGTTGAGCAGGGCTAGCAGAGCTGCGGGAGAGCTGCTCTAGCTGGGTGCGATACTGTTTAAGCTGACTAGCCTGCTGGGGCACCAAGGGAATCAGCTGATCGACGACCTTCAGCGCCTGAACCCAGTTTTTGCTCGCCACGGCAGACTGTAATTTTGCTTGAAGTGCGCTAATGCTGGAGTTCCCCAATGCCGGCAGCGTTCCCCACAGCAGCGGTAAGCTCAGCAGAACCACCCAAGAGCCTTTCAATCGCTGTTTTCGGTGCTGTTTTCGGTGCTGCTTTACCATTGCGATCGCCACTTCATCAATGCTCCAGTTTGACTCAACGCTGCTGATTCCCGATGGGGGTCGCCACTGTACTTCAGGGTGCCCATTTTGAGGGACGATGGTGCTAGAACTCCACAGAGTGACTCGTTAAGTCACTCGTTATCGGTGCCTCAACCGCTGTAAACCTAAGAATGCAACCAATTTACTTAAAAATCAGACTTCTGGCGAGTCTGATGCTGGTGTTAGGAGTCTGCTGGGGCTGTCGTCCCTTTGGGCAGTCCAGCCTGCTGACCCAAAGCCCCCATCTGCTGCTCGGCAACCCGACGCCTGAAGTCAGCGCATCTTCCTCACAAGCCCTTTTAGTGGATAGACCTCAATACGTGCTGCTGTACGATCGCGATCAGAACATCGCGCGATGGGCAAGCTGGCAGCTCAATCGGGACTGGCTTGGGCAGGGAGAACGCCCTGCTTTTGCCCCTGACCCCCTGCTGACTGGCGATCGCGTGATCACCCCCAGCCTATATACGGGCAGCGGCTTTGACCGAGGGCATCTGGTTCCGGCCGCAGATCGGAATCTAACCCCAGAAGATTCTGCCGCTGTCTTCTATATGACCAATATTGTGCCCCAAGCCCCTGACAACAATCGCGGCCCTTGGGAACAGCTAGAGAGCTACTGCCGCCGCTTGGTCAGATCCGGCAAAGAGCTTTATATCATTGCAGGCCCCGTCGGGACGGGCGGGACGGGCAGTAAGGGCCGCGCCGAGAGTATTGCCAACGGCAAAATTCCGGTTTCCTCTGACCTCTGGAAAATTGTGGTGGTCAACGAGCGTCAAGGACAGGGGATAGCAGGCATTACCGCAAACAGTCGAGTGATTGCTGTCTTGATGCCCAATACCCAGGGCGTGAAAGAAGAAGACTGGCGCACCTTTCGCACGACGATCCGAAGTCTAGAAGCGCTGACAGGCTATAGCTTTCTCTCGAAGGTACCGCAATCCGTCCAGGATATTGTCGAGAATCGGATAGACGCGCCGTAGCGGGTTGAGCACAGGGTTGACTCAGGCTGGCGCAGACATTCTGGGGCGTGCAAAAATCATCCGGCCTGCGGAGGTCTGGAGGGCACTGGTCACAACCACAGGCACCTCATCGCCCACAAACGGGCTGCCCTCTTCCACCACCACCATCGTGCCGTCCGACAGATACCCAACCCCCTGATCGGGTTCTTTCCCTTCTTTGAGAATTTTGAGGTCGAGGCTATCCCCTGGCAGGTAAACAGGACGCAGCACCTGAGCCAGATCGTTGACGTTGAGAACCTGTACTTTTTGCAGACTCGCGACCTTATTTAAGTTGTAGTCGTTGGTCACGAGGCTTCCGTTAATATCTTGAGCTAGACGCACCAGCTTGGCGTCCACCGTTGCCACATCGTCGTAGTCAGCGGGATGAATGATGATTCGCTGAGGGTAGTTTTCCTGAAGGCGATTGAGAATATCTAGACCACGCCGTCCGCGCGATCGCTTTTGGTCATTCGAAGCATCCGCAATGTTTTGCAGCTCTTGGAGGACAAACTGCGGCACCAAAATTTGACCCTCCAAAAACCCCGTATTTACCAGCTCTTCCACCCGACCATCAATGATGGAGCTGGTGTCTAGAATTTTGGCTGGGGCAGGCTTGAGAGTCCCTTCTGCCAAAAGCATCGTTTCCATGGAGTTGGGGTTAATCAGCCGTAGGAGTGTGCGACCGTGAGTATCGGCTAAGCTGAGGCCAGAGTACGAAAACATAATGCTGCCCAACAGCGCCGCAGTAGGCTTTAGGAACGATAGCTCGCTAGGGATAGGCAGCAAAAAAATGGGTGCTAGCATCAAATTTGCGACAATCAAGCCCAGCACCAGACCAATGGAGCGGCTAAACAATACATCCGTGGGCAGCTTTTTAATACCGGACTCAGCGCGACGATAGGTCGTCTGGGCCGCAAGACCAACCCCCACCCCAATTAAACTGCCAAACCCCGTCGTCACCCAGCGCAGCCCTTCTAGGTTCTCAACCTGAGCTAAGGCGCTGAAGGGCAGCAGCTCAACGCTATGAAATCCAAGGGTAGCGCCCACTACAATAAAAGTCAGAATAATAATGGCGTCAATCATAGTCTTTAAAACTCAGAATAGGCGCTATGAAATAGAGGGTGCTGCATCAGGTTTTGCAATGCTCAGAAGGGATTGAAAACAAGCCGCTTAGCCAAATTTAGCCGTTATGCCTCCAAAGTGACGGTCTCAAAATTAAGTTCCCAGCGGGAAAAGCTTTTACAGTTTTTCTTCGTCTGCTTTTCTGCGGATTAGCGCTCACCGGAACCTCCACAATTAAACCTATTATACGGTCTGGATTTCAAGGACTTAGGACAGACGGTGAGCTCTGGGGCAATAAGAATTATCAAGGGAATTATGAGGCAAATTGGCGCTATGTCCGTTTCTGCAGCCCAAAAAAAGTCGGATTTCCCTCATTTATGGGATTGGGAAGTTCCGCGTGCCGCCTATGTGCATATTCCGTTTTGCCGACGACGCTGTTTCTACTGCGACTTTCCCATTTCGGTCCTTGGCGATCGCCTTTGGGGGGAGTCCTCTGGCAGCATTGTGCAGTACGTAGACTGGCTCTGCCAAGAAATTGGCGCGACCCCCAATAGCGTGACTCTCAATACAGGACTCAGCTCCGGAGCGTCGCTCAAAACCATTTTTTTTGGGGGTGGGACGCCTTCCCTACTCTCTCCCGCCCAGGTACACCGCATTCTTGAGGCGCTGGCGGGTCAATTTCGCCTAGATGACGCACCTGAAGTGTCGATGGAGATGGATCCAGGCACTTTTACCTTGTCTCAGGTTCAGGGCTATCTTCAGGCAGGGGTAAACCGCATTAGCCTCGGATCTCAGGCTTTCCAAGATGACTTACTCCAGCAGTGTGGACGCACCCATCAGGTTAAAGATATCTATGAGGCGGTGGACTGGGTGCGGCAGGCTGGTGTGCAAAATCTGAGTCTTGACCTTATTTCTGGACTGCCAAGCCAAACCTTGGCGCAGTGGACAGAGTCCTTACAGTGCGCGATCGCCCTTGAGCCTGAGCATCTTTCCGCCTATGACCTGGTGGTAGAGCCGGGCACCGTCTTTGGGAAGCGCTACGAACCGGGGGAATTTCCGCTGCCGACGGATGACCTTGCCGCTCAAATGTATCGAACCGCTTCGGAGGTGCTGAGAGCGGCAGGGTATGCCCACTACGAAATCTCAAACTACGCCAAGGCTGGCTATCCCTGCGCCCACAATCAAACTTACTGGCGTAATGGGTCTTACTATGGCTTTGGCATGGGTGCGACTAGCTATCTCCAGGGGCAGCGCTTTAGTCGCCCCCGCAGCCGAGTAGACTACGCCCAGTGGCTCACCACCTATCTTCAGCAGGAAGGTCGGGTGGATTGTCCGGTCACGTCCCCCAGCGATCGCCTTTTTGAAACCCTAATGCTGGGGCTGCGGTGCGCGGAAGGAGTGAATCTAAAAACCTTGAGCCAGCAGAGCGATCGCCCACTTCTTGACCTGTTTACCGATGTTTTGGAACCCGACCGCATCAAAGGCTGGGTGGAGCTAACGACGGAAGGTACCTTACGGCTGACAGATCCAGATGGGTTTTTATTTTCTAATTCGGTGCTGGTTTCCCTATGGGAAACACTCTCTGGGCTGGAATAAGGTTCAGCGCACCAGATCCCTGATCATGCAAATGGAGGGGGTTATCTTAGTCGTATACCCTGGACATGGGAGCTTCACAGGAAAGATGGGTATGGCAATCATCCGGATCATTGCGCTGCTATTGCTGGTTGGTGCTGGTGTTGTTTTAGGGGTGCAGAATCAAGGGCTACTGTCTGTGACCGTGCTGGGCATGGCTCTACCTCTTCTGCCGCTGGGCAGTTTGCTGCTGCTCTCCATCGCCTTGGGCTTGGTCATCGGCATTCTGCTCCTGTACCTGCTGCAATCCAGCCCCCGACGTTCTGGTACAGCCCGTGGCGCTCGACGTTCCTGGAAAAACGGCACGGCCGGTAACCCGTTTGCCTTTAACCCCTTTCAGGGCAATCCTTTTCAGGTCAAGAAAAAACATACCAAAACATCTCGTCCCAAAACATCAAAAGCCGAGTCCAAGGCAGGATTTAGCCGCAGGTCAGGCCGTGCAGCCAATTCAGACTGGTACGATACACCAGCTCAAGACTGGGTTGACAGTGCCCCCCCAAAAAAACCTCAAGGCTCGCCTCCAGACCCTACCGATCTCTATGAAGAAGATCCAGACTTTTATCCCCGCCCCGCCTATCCCAGTTCATCTTCAGAAGGCTTGGAAGAAGGCTTTGAGCGATCAAAAAAAGATCCAATCAGCGATCGCGTTGTGGATGCGGACTATCGCGTCTTAAAGCACCCCAATCGTCCACCGCCTTCGGATGACGAGTGGGAGGATGAGTTTTTTGAAAATACTTTTGATACTAACTTTGAGAATAATCGATAACATTTCAAACCGTTTTCGCTGAAAGATCGCTTTAAGATTGATAGGCTTGTTTCCTGCAGGAGTCCTTCACAGGCACCCCTCAGCTCCCTCTCTCAGAGCAGCCTCAGCTTTTTCATTCCCTTGCAACTCAGGAAATCACAATGGTTCAACTCACGCCGAATCCGAGCTACAGCATTACTGTTCAGGTGCAAATTCCCAATCATGTGGGAATGCTGGCGCGGGTGGTGCAGGCCATTGGGGAGGCTGGCGGCAATATTGGCCATATCGATGTGCTAGAGCGCGATCGCAAGGCCATTATTCGCGAAATTACCGTTGATGCCGCCAGCCAAGATCACGCAGACGCCATCGTACAGGCGCTCAAGGCTGATGCCGATATCCAGGTCATCTCCGTCAAAGACCGCACCTTTGCGCTGCACCAGGGCGGCAAACTGATCACCATTAGTAAACTCCCCCTCCAGAGCCAGGATGACCTCGCGATGGCCTACACCCCTGGCGTGGGCCGGGTCTGTACGGCGATCGCCGAAAATCCAGAGCGCGCCTACGAACTCACCATTAAGCAAAATACCGTTGCGGTGGTCACGGACGGTAGTGCGGTGCTGGGGCTGGGCAACATTGGCCCAGAGGCGGCGCTTCCGGTGATGGAAGGGAAGGCGCTTTTGTTTAAAGAGTTCGGGCAGCTTAATGCATTTCCGGTCTGCTTGGACACCCAGGACGTCGATGAAATTGTAGAAACCGTAAAGCGCATTGCCCCGGTTTTTGGCGGCATCAACCTCGAAGACATTAGCGCGCCCCGCTGTTTTGAAGTTGAAGCCCGCCTCCAGCGCGAGCTGAAAATTCCCGTCTTCCATGATGACCAGCACGGTACAGCGATCGTGGTGCTAGCGGCCTTAACCAACGCTTTTAAGCTGGTGGGTAAATCTCTAGAGACGGTCAAAATTGTGATCAATGGTGCAGGTGCAGCCGGGGTTGCCATTGGTCGACTGCTGCGCAAAGCCGGAGCCAGCAATATTTGGCTGTGCGATCGCCAGGGCGTGGTTAGCACAACTCGTCCTGACCTCACCCCCGAAAAACAGGAGTTTGCAGTAGCGGCAACCGGAACCCTCGCTGAAGCCCTTCAGGATGCAGATGTATTTTTAGGCGTCAGCGCACCGGGCGTTTTGACCCCAGATATGCTGAAAACCATGGCTCAGGGTGCAATCGTGTTTGCGATGGCAAATCCAGTGCCAGAAATTCAGCCGGAACTAGCCCAAGGATTGGTAGCGGTGATGGCCACTGGGCGCAGTGACTATCCCAATCAGATCAATAACGTTTTGGCCTTTCCGGGCATTTTTCGCGGGGCGCTCCACTGTCGCGCCGCCACCATTACCACCACCATGCACCTAGAGGCTGCCCATGCGATCGCGGCGTTGGTTAGCCCTCAAGAGCTTAGCCCGGAATATATCGTCCCTTCTGTCTTTGATGAGCGCGTTTCTGCGGCGGTTGCAGCGGCGGTGGAGCAGGCTGCGCGAGAGGAAGGTGTAGCGCAAGCTTGATTCTAGATCTCCGTGGGCATGAAGCTCAATCCGCTGGATCTGGAGCCATCTATCCCCTCAACCCACCCTCCAGAAGACGATAAAACTTGCCCCCCGCCCCAGTGACCTAGCGCAACAATTTATTGAATGACTGCTTATTGAATGACTGCCATAGATGGCAACAATGACGTAACGAAAATATCTAAGCAGTGGCTACTGGAATCTGTTACTACATAGGGGTAAGTGGCGAATGTGAGTTGAACTCTTGATTGGTTAGGTGCTAGGTCGAAGCGATATACTCGTGCACCACTGTAGTCAACCCAGTAGACCTTAACCGGAACATTTTTTTTGTTCACGAACGTTATGCTTGACGGAATAAGTCCTAGTTTTGATTTCAGACCCGTCTCGCCAGTACAGGTTGAGGCTGGGGCAACATTCGGCTGTATTTCCATTACGCGGGAGGCCACAGTACTACTGACGGTTCTCGCTTCAGTCTTACTCACATCGCTCTGGAAAAATAACT
>JAKRSB010000132.1 GCA_022402525.1 Thermosynechococcaceae cyanobacterium MS004 | reverse complement strand
TTCAGCATTCTACGCCGTCCCAACCCTGCACTCAATCTTTTGTCAGTCAATCAGCCTGCTAGCTGTTTGGTTGCAATACCCATGACCTTACCAAGATCCGCATTAGAAGAGGCACACAGATCTTTTATTGTTTTGGTTAATGCTACTTTCACATCATCTTCGCTAAGCTGTTTCGGTAAGCATTTCTCAATAATTCCAATCGCTTCTTTCTCAGTCAGAGCAAGATCTGCGCGATTTTGCTGCTCATAGATCTCTAGAGAATCTTTACGTTGTTTGATTAATTCCTGTAAAATCTTAATTTCATCATCAGGACTGATTTCTCCCCCCGCACCTTCAGAATTTTTTACCACAATAATGGCAGCTTTTATGGCCCTCAAGCTGCGCAGGGCTTTCTAAGCCTTGCGCAGCATGGCATCTTTTACGTTAGCCATAATGCTTTTTTCGAGACTCATAGAATTCTTTGCTAGTGTCTGAATTCACTGTCATTCTATCCAACTTTTTGCCACCATTAATGAAGATGGGCTTAGTGGAATAAGACCGAAGATCGAGCTTTGGGCCATGGCGTACTTTGAGGTGATCGCGGCAAGAGAAAATTATGTTATAACAATATGTATCAACTATTCTTTAAGTCATCATGCCTAAAAAAGTCTATAAAGCATCATGGGCTAGGATTGGCAATTCATCTGGCTATCGACTGAGCGGTAGCTTCTTCAAAGAGAATCCCCAGTTTGCGGACGTGGGCGGCACCGTTCAGGTCATTGACACCGATACCATCCTGATTCGTAGAGAAGTTCAAGAACAGATAGACCAGGACGAGGATGAATTGATGTTGAGTCTGTTTCTAGATTTTCTAACGAGACAAGCACTGTCTGATGATTCAGAGATTGAAGCCTATACAGAATCCATGTCTGTAGAAGACGATGAACTTATGGCAGGAGTGGTTGTGGGTGATCATTAATGGCTGGCGAATTTACTTTGTAAAGCGCCTGTTTGGGAAACAGCGCCGAGATCTCCAGTCAGAAGTGCATGAACTGAAGCAGAAGCTATCGGCAGACCAATATGTGAAACATCCTAAGGTAAAGCTTTACGCCGCCATCATGATAGCGATCAAGAAGAAAATTCCGGTTGACCCCTATGGCTCACATTTCGCCTTAACGGGATCGCTCAAAAAGTATGGGCGAGTCAAGAAAATGGGCTTGCCGGAACGATACCGTTTATTTTTCCGCGCCATCAAGACACCGGGGCAAAATGCAATCTTCATCCTGTGGCTGGAATATCCGCGCAAAGCAGGTGACAAGAATGATTGCTACGCAGCCTTTGGGCGGATGGTGAATCGCGGAGACTTCCCAGAAAGCCTTGACGAGCTTCTGTTAACCAGTGATGAAAACTGAAGGGAAAGCGAAGTGCTGCGTGAAATTGTTGGTTTCCATCAAGACGAAGAAAATCATTGGGTTGCCGACTTAGACTGTGGTCATGCCCAACATACTCGTCACGATCCACCCTTTTTCCTGCGACCTTGGGTATTGAATGAAGATAGTCGGTCAACTCACATTGGTACATCGCTTAACTGTGTACGCTGCGATCGCCAAGAAATGCCAGAAGAATTTGTAGCCTATCGCCGGACAGCCACCTTTACAAGTGGATCAATACCGAATGGCCTGCGGAAGCACCATTCAACCAAACGGGGTATCTGGGGAGTCATCAACATCCTAGAGGGTCAGCTCCGGTATCGTATCCATGAACCATACAATTGCGAGGTGGTACTCGATCAGAATACAAAGGGAATTATTCTTCCAGAGGTCGAACATGCCGTCGAACCGCTGAAGAGTGCAGAATTTTATGTTGAATTTTGGCATAACCCCATTAACCCTGTCTAACTTCACCTAGCTTGAATTGAATGACGTTTCGATACTTTGACAGGTCGTTAGCAACGGACACTTGTGGATAGCCCTTGAGCTAGATTGTTCGAGAGATCAGGAATAGTAGTGTTTGTACCATTGGATAAATTGTTCTAAACCCACGTGAAGTGGTGTGCTGGGCTGAAATCCAGTTGCCTTCGTCAGACTGTCTACATCGGCAAAGGTTGTAGGAACATCGCCAGGCTGCATGGGCAGCAGGTTTTTGTGGGCAAATTTACCCATAATCTGCTCGATGGTTTCAATGAAGGTGAGTAGCGCTACGGGGGTATGGTTGCCAATGTTGTACACCTTATAGGGCGCAGCGCCGCTGGCCTGAGGCGGTTGTGCCATGACGCGGACAATGCCTTCGACAATATCGTCAATATAGGTGAAGTCGCGCTGCATTTTGCCGAAGTTATACACATCAATGGGCTGATCTGAGGCGATCGCCTTGACAAACTTAAAGTACGCCATATCGGGGCGACCCCAGGGACCATAGACCGTAAAAAAGCGTAGTCCGGTGGTAGGCAGATTAAACAGATGACTGTAGGAGTGCGCCATCAGTTCGTTGGCCTTTTTAGTGGCGGCATATAGGGAAATCGGATGATCTACACTATCTTCGGTTGAGAAGGGAATTTTGGTGTTGGCACCATAAACAGAGCTAGAGGACGCATAAACGAGATGCCCGATTTGGCTGTGGCGACAGCCTTCTAAAATGTGGGCGAATCCTGCCAAGTTGCCGTCAATGTAGGCAAAGGGATTTTCTAGGGAATAGCGAACGCCCGCTTGAGCCGCTAGGTGGACAACGCAGTCAAATGGTTCGTCCTGAAAGAGTTGGGCGATGCCGAGGCGATCGCCTAAGTCTAGATACTGAAACTGAAAGTTAGGATGGGTGTAGAGCTGGGTGAGCCGCGCTTTTTTGAGGGTTACGTCGTAGTAGTCGTTGAGGTTATCAATACCGTAAACCTGAATCCCCTCGGCAAGCAGCCGTTGCGCCAAGTGGTAGCCAATAAAACCGGCAGCGCCCGTGACTAAAACTTTCATCATTGATCTCCTGAAACGAAAAATAACGGATGGGAACCAGTTGTGGCCACATTTAGTGCCTGGAGGATGGGATGTTTTGTGTCCGTGGGATAGTGAACGACGCTGAGGCTGCCAGAATTAATAACAAGAGAACATGCGCTAGATGGCAGACCCAGCATAGGATGTAGGAAAGACTGGATTTCGGCAGGGTTCGTGAACGCCAATCCTGTGGTGAGTTGTTTTGTTGTAAAGTCGTGTTGACTCAGAAGCGTTTGAAATGCGGCGATCGCGCTTTCAGAAGGGCGATCACTCAGGAAGAAGTCTAAAGGCACCTGATTGAGAATCTTAAGAAGCTCCGGTGGTGAGGGATCTAGAGCGGGCAGTAGCAGTAGTCGCAACCCTGCTTTTCCTTCCTTGAGCTTGGGGAGAGTTTCGCCGAGGTGGTGGGTCAGGTTCATGGTCTCTAGGCGCACGGGAGAATGGACACAGGGTGAAAAGGTCAGAAGGCTGATGCCGCCATTAGACTGCTGCAAAGTGTGGAAGTAGGCTTCTGGCGGCAGCGTTTTGAGGGATGGTTCGAGCGATAGACTGTGAGAAGCATGGAGAGCGGTGCCAATCAGGGCGCGTATGGTTCCACCATGACTCACCACTAGAATGGTCTTGCCCTCAGCGCGAGGCAAGATTTCCTGCCAAAACCGCCGTGCCTGAGTGTACAGATCTTGGACTGGAAAGCGTGGCTGAACCAGGGTTGCAGCTCCACCGATGGGGACAGAGTGTGCTGGGGGTGTCATTGAAAAGGTGTGCGGATACTCTCGCCAGGACTGGTACTCTGCGGATAGGGTCTGGCGCACAGTCTTAAAAGGCAGGCCTTCCCAGGCGGGCAGGTCAATTTCTGGAAGGTCAGGATGGAGTACAAGGTCTGGCGTGGTGTTTGAAACGATTGCGATCTCGCTGAGGATTAGCTCAGCCGTTTCTTGGGTGCGCTGGAGGGGGCTGGTGTAAAGCGTATCAATGGCAAGCTGACTCAATGCCTGTCCGGTGCGCTCGGCCATCCAGCGTCCCTTTTCAGTCAGGACGGCATCATCGCTACAGCCTTGATAGCGCCCTTGGGCGTTGTAGGTACTTTGACCGTGGCGCACAAGGATGACGCGGGTGGCTTGGGGAGTCGTCTGCATGGCTATCTTCCACAAAATGAACAGAGCGCTTCAACGCAAAAATAGAAACCTAAAAACTAACGGTGGTGCGCACTGCGCCAACAAATAGGGGAGATGAATCGGCTTTACCTTCTGGGTTTGTGACCATCCAGCCGCCGACGGTGAGGGCAACATTTTCCTGAATGTGGATACG
The DNA here is from genome assembly GCA_022402525.1 of Thermosynechococcaceae cyanobacterium MS004. Lineage (GTDB taxonomy): Bacteria > Cyanobacteriota > Cyanobacteriia > Thermosynechococcales > Thermosynechococcaceae > JAAURS01. The sequence continues at coordinate 574 of JAKRSB010000132.1, read as the reverse complement.
ATAAAAGGCTTCGAGGTGGAGTGAGGTGCCCGAATCGACAAGGGCAGCGCCATCTTCTTGAAAACCATTGCGGAAGGTCTGAGGCGGCTGGCCAATAATTAGAGCACCGAGGTTGCCCTTTTTGCCAAGGTCTGGGAAGGCGGCGGTGATACCCCAGTTGAAGATGCTGGCCTGGGGGGTGTTGGGGAGGTCGGTGGCGGTTGCCTGGGTCAACCCAACCCAGCCGCCCAAAGCAACGCGGGAATTCAGCTTAAAACTGGTCTGAAAGCCCAGAGAATGGGCGTGAACGGCTTCACTTTCGTCATCGAAGGGATCGTTAGAGATCGCACTGCCTGTGCTGGTATCAAGGCCGTTGTAGGAATGGACATAGGTGAGTCCCAGGCCTAAAGCCTTAGTGGGTTTGTAGGTTAACTGGGCGATCGCGCTGTAGGCGGTGTCTGCATCGGTGGCGAGAGGGTCTGTGCCAGGGCTGGTGAGATAGCCCACGCCAAGGCTGAGCTGCTTGCTGAACTCATGGGTGAACCCAATTCCAACGCCTTCGCCCTGACGATAAATGGGGTTGCGCTGGCCAAAC
>JAKRSB010000131.1 GCA_022402525.1 Thermosynechococcaceae cyanobacterium MS004 | reverse complement strand
ATTTGGCGGAGGTGTGCCAGCGTCGCGCTCAGATGATGTGGGGGGATTGGGTAGACCAGCACAATACCGATGGCCCAATTCCTGATGAGGATTTCCTGGCAGGGCTGGTGCAGAAAAGCATGTTTCTCGATATCTCTAGCTTGGTGCGTCAGCCCAAGTCTCGCAGAGGTACTGTCGTCACTGTTGAAGATGAAGGGGAGTCGGTGGTTGAGGAAGTGACGAAAGAGCAGGCGCTTCTGCTGGCGGGGGCTGAGGATGAACTGGAACCGGATGAGACGTGGGAGCTGCAAGGATACGACGAAGATATTGCAGCCTGGGCTGAGACTGTGCGCGGGTGGCTTAAGCGGCAGGGGCTAGAGTCTGCGGCGATCTGCCAGCTTCAGGAAGAGACTGGCTTGGCGCTGGTGAAGCTTTGGCTAGCTGGGCTGCTGGGTGGGTTTGGGCTAGAACAATGCGGCGGGTTTTATGATGGGGCGGGGGTAAAGATTGGGGTATTTCAATAAGTTCATTCACGAATCACGCCTAGTCAGCGCATGAGGCGACAAGCGGATGAAGGGCGATCGCCCTCTACACCTTTGCTCACAACCATGAGCCCTTGCTAGAATTTCCGGCACTTCCTCCCGCTCCCGTAGCGTTGGCGCTGCCATCGATGGCCTCTGCGGTGTCGATGACTCTTGCTCTTGGCCTTACCCTGCTGGCTGGCTCTGTGGCTACTGGGATGACTCTATGCTCCGCTCCGATGCCGATGACTTTCAGCCAAGCTCTAGACCCTGACCATGCAATTTGGCGCTGGCTCTCGACTGCTCTGCCCTTGGCGCTGAAAAGACTCGGAAGTCTTCAAAGGCAACAGGCGACAAGAAAGCGATCGCCAGAGACAACGGCGGCTTAGTAGCAGCTAGTGGGGCCCTTGTCATAGTGGCGGGGGCGCTCCTCTTTGAGAACATTTTTCGGGGTAGCGATGGAACATAGCGTGTCCAAGACAATTGACTGGACATCTATTGTGTTAATTCTGTCCCAAAATTACGGACATCTATTCTGTTAATTTATCTCAGTCCATGGAAAATCTCTCAAGCTCCCTCTACACAAGCTTTTAAACTCTTTTACACTTGGATATTTATTGCGTTAAATATTAGCTCGTTTTTTGGAAATTTATTCTGTTAAACAACATTAAACTATCAAAAATGTCTGAGACTCCCTTCAGACGAGCTTTTTAAATACTTGCAAAGGTGGACATTTAACGTGTTTAAGGACAAGTTCACTGAGGGATTTGATGATCACTGTAGTCTTTTGAGGGGAGTGATTTAATTCTCCTCCCTTTTTTCTTGTTTGAATCCCCTCTCCCATCAATTGGAAGCGCCCATGTGTCAACTGTTTTTGACAGCGCCCATTTTCTCTTTTCCGCTCCACCGCAGTCGCCACTCTGCTGATTCACACTAGATCCTCAATCCTTCATAGATCGTCATCAATTTTTTTGAGGAAAGAGATGGGTTCTACTCCAGGGCTTAGTGGTGCAGAAAAGTCGTGAACCCCTTGCCAGCAGGGAATATTCAAATCTGTCAAAGGTGACAGAGAGGGGCATTCAATGTGATGCTTAAGTTCCCCAACTCAGAGCAATCCCATGTCAACCCCTCAGCTCTATCGTCAACTGCTTCCTCAACTGAGTCAATGGATTAGACCCAAAGATAAACGACACCTCACTGTGTTTGCTGAAAACATCGCAGCAATTCTGCAAGCTCAAAGTGGGTGCTTAAGCCATTGGCTAACTTATTTGAGTCATCGCTCATGTCATGCGCGTAGTCACCTTGAACGCCTGAGCTACTTTGTTCATAATCCCAAGATTACCTCCGAAACGTTCTACACTCCCTTACTGGTGCAATTCCTTAGAGCGTGGGCTGGAATGGCGATGATACTAACCCTGGATACAAGCATGCTGTGGGACGAGTATTGTCTCATAGAGGTTTGTCTGGCTTGGGGAGGCCGTTCTTTTCCTCTGGCTCAAAAGGTGATGAAACATGGCAGTGCAACCGTTGCCTTTGCGGACTATTGTTCCGTGTTGGATGCGGCTGAAGCGGTTTTGCCCCCCAATTGTCAAATCACTCTATTGGCTGACCGTGGGTTTGAGCATGGTGAATTGATTCGTTGGTTACGCTCCCATCAATGGTCTTGGGCCATTCGCGCTAAATCGGATTTGAAGATCACGTTGTCCAATGCTCAAACCGAGTCGGTTGCTGACCTGCTGCCGGAGCCTGAACAAGCCTTTCTATTTACCAATGTCAGAATTCTTGAGGATATCCAATGCCATTTGGCGACTGCTCGTTTGTCGATGGCTCAGGAGGCTTGGGCTGTGATTACAGATACATCACCTTCTGTGCAAACTTTTGCCCGTTATGGTCAACGTTTTGGGGGCATTGAACCCCATTTCAAGGATTACAAGTCTGCGGCCTTTGAGCTTCCTCGTTCTAAACTCAGAGATGCAGATGCTCTAGGCCGACTCTTGATGTTACTGGCTGCTGCGACCATTGTTGCCATTTCCGTAGCCATTGAGGCAATTACTCAAGGTGCGCTCAATTCCATTGATTGGCATGCTCACAGAGGATTGAGCTTTCTGCAAATCGGCCTAAGACGGATTAATCAGCTTTGCTATCAAAGATTACCACTGCCACCGTTGAGACATTTGCCACGATGTAACCCCACTCCCGCTTATGCTTCTCTCAAGAAACAAGATGCCATGAATACTCGTATTGAATTTGCCAAGGTCACAGTCTTCTGAGGCTTTCAGTTACTTTGAGTTTTCTGCACCACTAAGACTCCAGGGTCACGGTCTCTAGGATATTTACTGAACCCAATCCGCTGAGCGCGGTAGATGCTGACATGGCCCGAACATAAATAGCTCACCACACAGGCAAGGCCGGCAAAGGCTCCAGCGGGGAGTCCAAATAGTTCTACTGCCATAATGGTCGAGGTCAGAGGCGTATTGGCTGCTGCGCCAAATACCGCGACAAAGCCCATCCCCGCCAGAAGATCGGTGGGCAGCGGCAAAATTAGCGATAGCGCATTGCCTAAGGTGGCCCCGATGTAAAACAAGGGCGTGACTTCACCCCCCTTAAAACCTGCACCAAGGGTGAGCGCAGTAAAGGCTAGCTTGGCGGCAAAATCCCAGGAGGGCAGTTGCACATGAAACGCATCCACAATGGTGGGAATACCCAGTCCAATATATTTTGTAGTGCCTACCGCCCAGATGGCGATCGCCACAAACACTCCACCCACCATCGGACGCAAGGGCGGGTAGCCAATGTTAGTCTTAAACAATTGTCCAGTTTTGTGAGTAGCCGTTGCAAACAGGAGCGCCACCCATCCAAAGACTGCACCCGCAAGGATGGCCGACAGCAGATCCGCTGCTCCGCCGGAGAAATCTTCTAGCCGAATGGACGGCACATTTGCCAGCCGAAAGTCAGTATGGTGCAGCCCCCACTTTAAGGTGGCATAATCTCCCACGATCGCCGCTACCATGCAGGGAAACAGCCCGTCATAGCGGATTCTGCCGATCACTAAAACCTCTAGACCAAAGACTGCTCCAGCTAAAGGCGTTCCGAATACAGAGGCAAAGCCCCCGCTAATACCCGTCATCAAGAGAATGCGGCGATCGCTTTCCTTGAGCTGCAATATCCTGGCGAACTGATCGGCCAGCGAAGCCCCCATTTGTAAAGCGGTTCCCTCCCGCCCAGCGGAACCCCCAAAGAGATGGGTCATGACGGTGCCCAGTAAAACGAGGGGGGGCATTCGCAGCGGAATCGACTGCTTAGGATCATGGATCTCCTCCAGTAGGAGGTTATTACCAGCTTCTACCGACTGACCAAAGTAGTGATAAATCAACCCGCTGAGTAGACCCCCCAGAGGTAATAAGGCAATCATCCAGTGGTGTGCTTCTCGCCAGTCGGTCGCCAGCTCTAAGGATGCTAAAAGGACAGCGGAAGCTGTCCCACAGAGGATGCCTGCCACGGTTGCAATAGCTAGCCATTTTATGATTTGAGTGAGTGCCAAAGACTGATCTTTCAAGGCTCAAAAGCTCATACTTCAAGGATGCTTGAAACCAAGCACCAATCTAACCATAAAATAGAAACTATTAGCCTTAAAGACGGTTTTCTGGTCGTGCCAGATGGCGAGTTTCATCACCGTAGCCTGAAATATAGCAAGACGAATCAGATTTTTCAAACAACCATTCAGAGATAACACCCAAGGAACGCACCTAAGGAAAGAATGTAGCGTCCTTGTTTTGCAATGAGCCGCTAGACCCTTTAGATTGAAACATTTTGAGTAGAGCGGTGCCCAGATTACTGAGTTGAGTATTCTCTCAAAACCAGTAAATACCGATAATTTGATGGGTTTGAGAAAATATCTGCATTTGTCTAAACGCTATTTACGCCTTTGCCTGCGATGCAGTTTCTCATTCTAACGGCAGTTTTTTTTGCAACCAGCATCATTAGCGTGATTATAGGCAGCACTTCCCTCATTACGGTGCCTGTCATGCTCCAGATTGGCATTGCGCCTCGCACAGCCTTAGCGACGAATATGCTGGCGCTGACGTTTATGAGTATTGGCGCAGCTATCCCTTTTTTGAAGCAAAAGACGGTGAACATTTTTTCTTCAATGGTGGCGACGGGCATTTTTACTGCGTCTGCCCTTGTGGACTATCCGCTGGGTATGCTGCTCAGCGGGGCGACGTTTGTGGGCGGCATCATTGGCTCTAAAGTGGCGCTTAAGCTCAATAATCAATGGTTGCGACGAATTTTTCCGGTCACTGTGGTGATTCTCGCCCTTAAAACCATGATGGGGTAGATCTTTAGTCACTAGGTGAGGATCTATTCAGCGAGTTTGTCCGGCAGTCCTTGTCACTGGATTTGGGCGACCTGGTGGGGGTGCCTGAGCTTTATGTGCGCTCTGTTTCCGAAAAGTCTCA
>JAKRSB010000130.1 GCA_022402525.1 Thermosynechococcaceae cyanobacterium MS004 | reverse complement strand
TTTTTCATAAAACAAGTGCCGACCCAGTTCAACCTTGGCGATCGTCATTGGGTTGTTGGCAGGAATCAGGGGCTTTGGGACGTTTGGTGGCAAATTCCAGGGATAGGCTGGCGGGGGCGGAGGGGCAGAGAATGCCTGACTCAGCCCAAGGGACAGCAAGAAGATTAAGGCTAAACCAATCGCTCTTATCAGGGTTCGGTGAGGGTTCCAGCCCATAGGTACAGTGTGGACGCTACTTAATGCTCGCTACTTAATACCCACTACTTAATGCTAAAAAACGTTTGTGGGATTGCTGGCTGGCTCTTAAACGGTAGCCCAAGGTGAGCAAAAATGCTCTGGCAATCCCGATCTTCCGGGTCTGACATACAGCCTGGAGCCGTTTTGGGCTGATTTTGGCTTAGGTCTGCTTTTGAAACCAATTGGGCAAGGTCGGCCACGATGATGTTTTGGGCGGCATTAAAACGGGGAAGCGTGACTACGGCTTTATTGGGGTTTTTACAAACCGTGGGCGTTTGGGCAGGTGGCTGCGCGGCACATCCGGTGCTGCCCAAATGAATGAGAAAACCGCCGCTTTGGCCATGAGCGCCTGTAGGCTGATGGGATTTGGGGCTATGGCCTTGGGGGCTATGGCCTTGGGAAGAATGCCTAGAGGAATGCGTTGCGGGCTTTTGCAAATCCAAGCGGACAAACTTATAGCCCAACTGCCAGTTCCACCATAGCCCCGTTAAGTTAAGGGGTGAGGGTGCCAGGGTTGCATCCCCATGATTCAGCTCAAAGGGAACGCCTAGTGTAAATTTCAGTCCGGTGTAGCTGCCTTTGGGGACGGTGCCGATGATGCGATCGCGCATTTCAGTTGTTCCATTCGCACAGGCTCCGGTCTTGTTTTCAAAGTCCAGTAGCGCCACGGATTGATACTGCCACTTGCCATCTTGCTCAAGGGTAACGGGAGTCGCCTTTCCCTTGGCGTCTAGCAGTGCGACCTCTGACACATAAAAGCGAAAGTCATTGGGCGTGACCTGCGTAGCAGGTTTACCCAGAGAATAGGTAGTGCCACAGGCAAAGGGTTGACTGCCCACTTTTGCGGCGAATTTTAGGATCAGAGGCTGTGTGCTGGTGCTTGAGAGTTTAGGATGGGCAAGCGCTGCCCATGACCCCAAAATTAAGGTTGGCATGAATACCACTGGAACGTAACGGCCAAAGTTCATGAGGTCTGCTCCCTAAAAGTTAGTCCGGACTTGAAACCCAAGCATGTGGCGATGGCTCTACAAGGGTTGAGCCTTCTTCCGCCGAGGCCGCCTGAAGCGTCAGTAAGCCGAGGATGCCCGACAAGCCAAAACAGACACAATGTTTCCAAATGAAGGCTCCTAACATCACACTCCCCTAGGCGCAGGCCGTGCCGGATACCGGGTAAGCTACAGTAGAGGAGATTAGTAAAGATTGTTTACATTGGGAACCCTCAATGTCAAAAGACAGGCCGTCAAACTTGCTTTCCCCAGCTTGTGCAGAGTCATTTTGGTTTAACGAGTTGGGTTAACGAGCGCAGTATGAATCTGCTGCTCTAAAATTGCTCGGTCATACTGAGTCTTAGAGCTGTTTAATGCCGTCCTAAAGCAGAACCCCGTAGGCGATCGCCATTAGCAAGCACATGAGGCAACTGGGCCTGACCTGGAGCTGCAACGCCCGCGCCAATTTGGACTATGACACCCTGAAGGAGCTGCGCGATAACGGATTGCGGCTGTTGCTGGTCGGGTTTGAGTCTGACAATCAGCAAATTCTCGACAACATCCAGAAGAGGGCAAAGATTGAGGTGGCGCGTAAGTTTATGAAGCACTGTAAGGACTTGGGCATCAAGGTTCACGGGACGTTCATTATTGGGCTGCCTGTGGAAACCAAGGAAACCATTGAAGATACGGTGAGTTTGCCCAGGAGTTAAGCCCCCACACGATTCAGGTTTCGATTGCTGCGCCTTACCCTGGCACGGCGCTCTATGCCCAAGCGAAGGCTAACAATTGGTTTGCGGACGATACGCTGATTGCCAATTCGGGGATTCAAACTTCGACGCTGCGGTATCCTGACCTATCGAGTGAGGATATTGAGAATGCGGTGGAGCAGATGTATCGACGGTTTTACTTCCGGCCTCAGGCGATCGTACCCATTGTGAAGGAGATGCTGGGGGATCCGCAGATGTTGCGGCGACGGCTACGGGAAGGGGGTGAGTTTTTCTCTTACCTAAAGGAGCGGCGTAATTCGCAGGATGTGGCGCATCGGAAGGCGAAAGCTTTAGCATAGGCAATTAATGGAACCTTGGTGCTGGGTTTTGCCTTACTTAACCCAGTGCTACTATAGCTCAGAAGGATCAAGATAATTTCCTGAAACTGGTCAGTACACTGATTCGAGTGGACGCTCCAACTCTAAAATCACTTTAGGGGCCTCACCTGCTACGATGTCACCCTCTTGCCATGAACAAGATTTTACAATCCACCCGTTTTTTATAAAATCATCGCCAGGATCTAAATCTAAATCTTCAAAAATAGAGGATTCTTTTTCTAAGTCAGTTTTTCCTATAAGACATTCGATTAAGACATTAGAAGGAATTTCTAGCCTTATCCTGTTATCTCCCAAAGCACCGTATTTAAGATTTCCACTTAGCGTTCTAATTCGATGACACTCCTTTTGTTCATATTTTTCAAGAGAGAAAAAATATTTCCATCGATTAAAATTCATTTTAGTCAATTGATCTAAGTCGCTTTCAGTAAGCTTTTCATTTGCTCTTGGATTAGGAAACAATTCTCCGCTTGCTTTTCGATTAACACCAGACTTAAATATATTTTGAGAATCCTCTATCTTTAGAATAATTGCCCCAGAAAGTGAGGTTGTCTCACCAAAGGCAGAGTCCACAGCATCTCGAAAGGTCGGTCTTCCAGAGTAATCTGAAAGTACTGGACTCTGATCGCTTCCTATACAAACTAATATCGGGCCTTGGACTTTACGATGCTGTCTTGCCTTTTGCTTCAATACACGATACACAGCGTGTTCTTTCACTATTTTGGGCACTTCTTGAACTAGACCACCACCACTATGATGGAAGGGGCCTGTATCCTGAGGCATGTAGATTAACTCAACTGAATACTCGCTAAGTTTAATCGAGAATTCTTGAGATGCTTTTTTTTGATTAAATCGAAAAAGTATACTACTTCTTGGTCAATTAAAAAAGATTTCCTTTCCTGCAGCTCTGGAAGTTTTCTTGTTGGCCCAGCAGGATTATTACTATCACCATTAAATCGAGTTGAAATTTTAAAAGAGCAAATACCTCTTTTTTTTGCTTCTTCTCTTATCCATTTATCAACTTCTCTAGACTGTCTTTCTTGTTTCCAAAATCTTGGATAGAGAAAAGCTACTTCAATCCATATTTTTCGTTCATTCATTAAAGTTAATAGAATATCTGGACTGCTTCCAGCAATGCAACCAGCAACAGGCTCATATTCAACTTTACCTATTCTAGATGCTTCTTCGAGTACGAGCAATTCCCAGACTGCTGCTGCACGAGTCTCTGCATTTCTTAAATTCCCTCGAACTTGCTCAAGTCGCTTCCCAGCAATCAATTCACAATGTTTTAGTAATTCTGCTGCCTGTTCTTCACGTAACATTGAATACTTATTGTTTAGAATTTAAAACTTTATTGATTAGGAACGTAACTTGGATTGAGAAACGAACCTTGAACTCAATCCGATCACCTCTAAGGCGTTTGTATACTAAGAGAGTTTTTTCTCGGCTTTAGATTAGTGTCGAGTTGAAGCACAAAACCCCATTACAAACCAATGCATTACACTCAAATTTTACCATTTTTTTTTAGGTTTTGTGTCAGCCTATGCATTGCCTAAGTGGGTGATCGCTCTTCTTGTAGTGGGTTTCACTTTGCTTCACTCAGCTTAATCAACAGTTGTCCAATCTTCTATTCGCAGTTCCACGATTTGTTCAAAATCTGACTGATTGCGGGTGAGTAAGATGGCGTTGTGGGTCAGGGCGAACCACCAAACTTTCAGTAGTGCTAAGAGAGTCGATGTGTTTCAATATCACGAAATATATCTTCTAAAGAAACAGTGTCAAGCCATTGCCGACGTTCAGTCGTGTAGTCGCCTTGCCCAGGCTCAAACTGTCGCAAAAAGCGAATCATTCCATCAAATCCAAGTGCATCCATCAATGCAGCGTAGCCAATTCGGTTAATTTCAATGGGTGTCATCATTCTGCATTGTCTCCTTCATAAGAACTTAGACTCATTAACCAGGTCACTGGATTATTCACGAGAACTTTCAGCTTCGTCTGATTCCGAAAAGCGGTACGCATCAGACGATCATCACTGGTCAAAAACACATCTACCTTTGCCGCTTCAGCACTCGCCACATGAACGGCATCAATGGACTTGATGCCAAACTGTACTAATTCACTCGCCCGTTGCTTTAATCCACTGTCAATCACAACTTTGTGCTTAGCAATAGTCAATGCCGCCATGATTGACTCAGCTTTGTTGTGATCCGGCGTTTGTCGTAATTCTGCTTCAATCATTTCACTCGTAGTCAGTTCCCACTCTCCTAGTCTACATTTTCTGTAGATTGTCAAAACTGCTTCTGCTTCAAGTCGAATGCGATCTTGAGATGAGTCATCAAAAGGACGGTTCAAACAACAAACATCTAGATAAATAGAGTATTGCTTACTCATTCTCGACCACTTTTAACGTCATCCATCACACTGTCATCAAAGCTATCGGAACTTGAAGTTCGCTTTGCTTAACCCCACTTATGCAGAGCGGGAGGTCGAGTTGAGGCACAAAACCCGATTACAGGCTAATTCACTAAAATCAAATTTTGCCAAGTCATTTAGGTTTTACAGCAGTCTATGCCTTACTTAAGAGGTACAACCCACTTATGTAAGTTGAGTAACTATACTCATATTGAAAGGATGGTGTCAAAGTAGAAGCGTTGGAAATTAGCCATGACAACTACCCCAAACTCTTCTTCAATAGAACCCGCCCTCACTGACGAAGGTATCTTAGCCTCCAATGCCACTGAAATAAGCTGAATCAATTGACTAGAGCAGCTTTGAGAACATC
>JAKRSB010000014.1 GCA_022402525.1 Thermosynechococcaceae cyanobacterium MS004 | reverse complement strand
TGCTGATCTAGGCGATCGCCTTAACTGCGTGTTTCAGGGCACCGAAGTGCTTCAGGGGCGCGGGACGGTACTGGTGACCAGTACCGGAATGCAGACCGAGCTGGGGCGTATTGCCACAATGATCCAGTCCGTCGAGTCAGAACCGACACCCCTCCAGCAGCGCATGGGGCAATTAGGAAATGTGCTGGTCGGGGGAGCCATGCTTTTGGTGGTGCTGGTTGTCGTAGGGGGCGTCATTAAGCAAGGTAACTTTGAAACCGTAGAAGACTTACTCAAAGTTTCTCTGAGTATGGCGGTTGCGGTCGTGCCTGAGGGGCTTGCTGCTGTAGTCACCGTCACGCTGGCCTTGGGAACTCAGCGGATGGTTAAACGCCAAGCCCTCATCCGCAAGCTGCCTGCGGTTGAAACCTTAGGCTCCGTGACCACCATTTGCTCAGACAAAACAGGCACCCTCACTCAAAACAAAATGGTGGTGCAGTCCGTTCAAACCCTCAACAATACTTTTCAAGTGACTGGAGAAGGCTACACGCCTTCAGGAGAGTTCCAGCAGGAAAGTCAGTCTGTGGAACCAGCAAAATTCCCAGATGAGCTAATTGCAACTTTGAGCGCTTGCGTCCTTTGTAATGACGCTGTACTTCAGGCAACGGATGGAGAATGGGTCATCTTAGGCGACCCCACTGAAGGCGCACTCTTGACCGTAGCGGGGAAGGCTGGCCTAACAAAACAAGATTTGGGGCAGAAATTCCCCAGAATTGCAGACATTCCCTTCTCTTCAGAGCGCAAGCGAATGAGTGTGGTTTGCGACTCCGGGAATGGAGCACATCTGCTGTTTTCTAAAGGATCTCCAGAGCTGGTGTTAGAGCGATGTAGCCAAGTCCAAGTCGGTGATCAGCTTTACACCCTCACCGCCGATCACCGTCAGCAAATTTTGAATCACAATAATGAGTTTGCAAGTAAAGGTTTACGAGTTCTCGGCTTTGCCACTGCAGAAATTAAAGCTCTGCCGGACGATAGCAATAATCTAGAGCCCTTAGAACAAAATTTAACCTGGCTCGGTTTGGTAGGAATGCTTGATGCCCCACGGCCTGAGGTGAATGCTGCGGTTGCTCGTTGCCTTCAGGCTGGCATTCGCCCGGTCATGATTACAGGCGATCACCAGCTTACCGCCCAGGTGATTGCTCAAAAATTAGGCATTTCGCAGCCAGGAGACGAGGTGCTCAGCGGCAAGGCTTTAGATGCCCTCACCCTAGAAGAACTCGATCAAAAGGTTGAGCAGGTTAGCGTCTATGCACGGGTCTCTCCAGAGCACAAGCTGCGCATTGTGCAGGCCTTACAGCGCCGCCATCAGTTTGTCGCCATGACTGGTGACGGCGTCAATGATGCACCAGCCTTAAAACAGGCAGATATTGGCATTGCCATGGGTATTACGGGGACAGATGTAAGCAAAGAAGCCAGCGATATGGTTCTGCTGGACGATAATTTTGCCACCATCGTGGCTGCTACGGAGGAAGGGCGGGTTGTTTACGACAATATTCGTCGCTTTATTAAGTACATTTTGGGTAGCAACATTGGAGAAGTGTTGACCATTGCCGCTGCACCCATTATTGGTTTAGGCGGTGTTCCCCTTTCTCCGCTCCAAATTTTATGGATGAATTTGGTGACAGACGGTTTGCCTGCGCTCGCCCTTGCGGTTGAGCCAGCCGAACCTAACGTGATGGATCGCCCCCCCTATGACCCCAAGGAGAGCATTTTTGCACGAGGTCTGGGGCTATATATGGTTCGGGTTGGGATTGTCCTGGCCGTGCTGACCATTACGATGATGGTGTGGGCATACCGTCATACAAATGCAGCAGGCTATGCCGGAGATCCAGATACCTGGAAAACAATGGTGTTTACAACGCTGTGTCTCGCTCAAATGGGCCATGCGATCGCAGTCCGCTCAGACTCGCAAATGACGGTTCAGCTTAGTCCATTCTCCAATCCCTACCTATTCTGGGCTGTTTTACTGACGAGTGCGCTCCAGCTCGGACTCATCTATGTGCCACCCCTCAGGGATTTCTTTGGCCTGCACACCTTGAGCCTGCTGGAGCTTTCGATTTGCTTCGGGTTCAGCCTCTTGATGTTTGTCTGGATTGAGCTGGAAAAGCTCTTTCTCTTGATTGTGCAGCGTCGGCGATCGCGCTGATCGAGCTAGCTAGTTACTTATGGCGCTAATCTGCCCAAAGCTGGGGTTCGATCTCACGGGGATAGATCAGCCACGCCCGATGAGAAGGCTGGGTTAAGGTTTGGACAAGGGGGGAAAGCTCACTCAGCTCACAAATCCCCTGATCGCTCAGCAGATTGATCCCTTTTTGATAGAGGGTATAGCCTCTGGTGGTGGAGGTTTGGACTGTGAGGTAGTAGTCAGGGTTAAAGCCTTGCTGGCGCAGCAAGGTGCGGGCTTTGCTGAATATAGACTGGCGGGCTGCATCGCTGAGGGCGCTAATGCTCTTGGTTTTGAAGAGATTGCGATCGCAGTATCTGCGGCAAAGGTCGCTCAGAATATCGTCTTCATAGTCGCTCCACTGCTGGAAGTGATACATCAATAGCCCATCGTCGGCCTTGAGGTATTCCTTCAGCGTGAGGCTTTCATTAGGCTTTGTCAGCCAGGCCAGCAGGGTGACATCAATGGGTAGCCGACCCAAGAGCTGCCGCGCGCGGTGCAGAATGCGCTCTAAAATCCAGCTGGCCGCAATATTTTTAGGGTGGTTATAGACCTGGGCATACATAAAATAGCGCACCACGAGGTAATGCTCGATCGCCGCCAGCCCTTTACGCGCCACCACAAGCTGCTGGGTGACGGGGTCATAGTCTAGGGCCAGCACAATGCGATCCAGATCCAGTTTGCCGTAGGAGGCTCCAGTAAAGTAGCTGTCCCGCATGAGGTAGTCCAGGCGATCGCAGTCTAGCTGGCTGGTAATAAGCTGGCTAATCAGCGGCACTGGGGACTGCTTGAGGTAAACCTGGGCGATCTGATCCGCAAGGCTGGGCGAAACGGCATTCAGATAACCCCGAATTTCCGGCGACTCTCGCAGGATGCGCCGCGTCCAGAACTCATGGCTGCTCTGAAAAATTTCTTCGCTCGTGTGGCTGAAGGGGCCATGCCCCAGATCGTGGAGCAGGGCCGCACAGAGAGTAACGGTGCGATGCTGCTGGAGCACAGGATACCGCGCCGTCAGGCGGTCAAAAATCCGGCGCGCAACGTACATCACACCCAGGGAATGGGTAAACCGCGACCCCTCTGCTCCGTGAAAGGTTAAGCTGGCTGGCCCCAATTGGCGAATGCGCCGCAGCCGCTGGAAGGCCGGCGTATCAATTAGCTGAATCAGCAACGCCTCGGTGGGGTCAGCCCCGTCCAGGGTGATTGCCCCGTGGAGCGGGTCGTGGTAGGTGCGGCTAGAGGGACGAGGCACCCGCAACCACCTGATGTTGAGCGAGCTGGTCGAGGGCGGCCTGATACTGTAAGTCCTGTGGGCTAGCGATCGCATCCAGAACCATCAGATCTTGCGCTACGGCAAGGTCGGGGGCAATCCCGACTTTATTAATGTTTCGGTGGCTGGGGGTTTCGTAGGTGGCGATCGTCACCGCCAACCCGGCACCGTCCGAGAGGTCAAAGAGCGACTGAATTTCACCCTTGCCAAAGGTTTTTTCGCCCACGAGGGTGGCCCGTCCCGTGTCCTGAAGCGCCCCCGCCAAGATTTCGCTGGCGCTGGCAGTGCCGCGATTGACCAGCACCACGAGGGGGGCATGGGTCAAAGCCGGATTGACCGCCGAAAAGCTGCCCAGCAGCCCATGGCGATCAACGGTGTACACCACGGTCGCAGGGTCGAGCCACAGGTCAGCAATATCAATGCCCGACTGAAGCAGTCCGCCAGGATTATTCCGTAAATCTAGAATGTATCCCTTGACCCGCTGCTGCTCTAGGCGCTGGATAGCTTCTGTCATATCCTTAGTGGCGTTGGCGTTGAACTGACTCAAGCGAATATAGCCAATAGACGTACCATCCGGCAGCTTGCGCGTCTCAAACCGCACCGGATTAATTTCAATGCGGCCGCGCCGAATCGGAATGGTCTCAGCAGAGCTGAGCGCCCCATCCCTAAACTTCTGCACCTTGAGGGTGACGGTGGAGCCTAGCTGACCCCGCATTTTTTCCGCCGCTTCATCCAGGGTTAAGTTGGCAGATAGGGCATCGTCAATTTGCAAAATTTGGTCGTGGGCCTGAAGCCCCGCGATCGCAGCAGGAGAGCCCTCAATGGGCGCAATCACCTCTAAGTTTTTGGTGTCCGTATTCACCGTAATCTGAAGCCCTACCCCCGTCAGCTCTCCCGCCGTGGTGGTGCGGAGACTCCGGTACTGGGCAGGAGGCAGCAGCCTGGTAAATGGATCTTCGAGGCTAGCCAGCATCTTTCGGATGGCCTCATAGGTAGCCTCGCGATCGCTCAAAGGCTGTTTAAGAGCCTTCTCTCTCAAATTCCACCAGTTTTGGTGGTTAAAGGTGCCGTCCACATAGGCTTGGTTGACCACCCGCCAGGCCTCATTAAAAAGCTGTTGCTCCCCCGTCAGCGCCAGCGCCCCCGTCGTGAGGCTCAGCCATAGAAAAATAGGGAGGCCAATCCAACAAATCCATCGAACAACATGCTTTCCCATAGTTGGCTTTCTCATAATTGTCATTGTAGCGATTTGTCGCGATCGCCCAACGCCCCCGCCCAAAATAGAGAACCTAGCCCTGACAAGGAAAAATCCCTTTCCAGGAACCCTGAAATGGACATGAAGACTGTGTTACATTCGAGGGTGAAAGTGATAAGTTTTCGGGAATCATTTGTTTTATGAGCAAAGTGTACGACTGGTTTGATGAGCGCCTAGAAGTAACGGCGCTCGCCGAAGACGTCACCAGCAAGTACGTTCCACCCCACGTCAATATCTTTTATTGTTTGGGCGGTATCACGCTCGTTTGCTTTATTGTCCAGTTTGCCACTGGCTTTGCAATGACGTTTTACTACAAGCCCACGGTGGCAGAAGCCTTCACCTCCATCCAGTATCTAATGTCGGAAGTCAACTTTGGCTGGTTGATCCGCTCAATACACCGCTGGTCTGCCAGCATGATGGTCTTGATGATGATTCTGCACGTCTTCCGCGTCTATATGACCGGAGGCTTCAAAAAGCCACGAGAATTGACCTGGGTTACTGGCGTTGTGCTGGCCGTCATTACGGTTTCTTTCGGCGTGACAGGCTACTCTTTGCCTTGGGATCAGGTTGGATACTGGGCGGTCAAAATTGTGTCGGGTGTACCAGAAGCCATTCCAGTTGTGGGTGGGCTCATGGTTGAGCTACTTCGCGGTGGCCAAAGCGTCGGGCAGTCTACCTTGACTCGATTCTACAGCCTTCACACCTTTGTATTGCCCTGGTTGATTGCGGTTTTCATGCTGCTCCACTTCCTGATGATTCGTAAGCAAGGGATTTCTGGGCCGCTCTAATCTGGACTGCTCTAATCTGGACTGCTCTGGTCTGGGCCGCTCTAAGTTCAGGAAATGAGTTCAGACAATAAGCTCAAGCGGTAAGTTAATTAAGTTTTTTAGCGGCTTTTCATTCAATGGCTAACGTTTAGTCCAAGAAAGCAAAAGTCCGTCAGAATTCTGAAAATCCTGCCTTTGGGTTTCACGCATCTGCTGATGTTGATTAAAGGAGAAGAGATTTAACAATGGCAAAAATCTTAATTAAGCCGGATCTAAGCGATCCAGCACTGAGAGCCAAGCTCAAGCGAGGCATGGGGCATAACTACTACGGCGAACCTGCATGGCCGAATGATCTTCTGTATATGTTTCCTGTGGTTATCATGGGATCGATTTCACTCTGTGTAGGCTTAGCAGTCCTTGACCCCGCCACGGTGGGAGAACCCGCAAATCCCTTTGCAACGCCCCTCGAAATTCTTCCTGAGTGGTATCTATACCCTGCGTTTCAAATTCTGCGTGTTGTTCCCAATAAGCTGTTGGGAATTGCGCTCCAGACGGCGATTCCTTTGGGTTTGATGCTCATTCCATTCCTAGAGAGCGTGAATAAGTTCCAAAATCCGTTCCGTCGTCCCGTTGCAACCAGCGTCTTTTTGTTTGGTACTTTGGTGACGCTATGGCTCGGTATTGGTGCAACCCTTCCCATCGACAAGTCTTTGACGCTGGGTCTGTTCTAGATTTGCTTGTTTTAAGCTCATCTATCTCTGAATTGAAACCGGAGGAACCGTTGGTTCTTCCGGTTTTTTGTAGTTCAGGAGAGGATCGGCTGGGAGAGTTTTGGCTGAAGCAGAAGAATGGGTTATTCTGTCAAAGCCGACAGAAGTTTTAGCCATTCAGTCAGCCGCTATTGAACTTATTTTTGAATCTATTATTGAACCTATGGATCCACGCTTTAAGGTTGAGGTCATTTCCCAAACATCCCATCCACAGCGGGTTATCTACGCGGGGATGCATCAGGACTACGCAGAGGGATTTGTCTATGACGAGCAAGATCAGTTTCCGGAGGAGGCCAAGGCTGGAGATCTAATTGTTAAGTATCTACTCCAGGGGAATCGAGGGCATTACGGCCCCTTTGAGCATCCGCAGATGGTGCTCAACTTTGGCTACTTTCCCCACAGCGTGATGCAGCAGATTCGGACGCATCGGAACGTCTCATTCGATGTTCAGAGCTTTCGGTACACTGGGGCTAGAATTTTGGAGGTTGTTGACGGGAAACAAGACCTTGAAGATGTTTTTTACCTGCGGCCTGTGGGGGCTTATAGCGATCGCCAGGGAAAAAAGTACGAGTACACAGCCGAGCAGCGCCAGGAAGATCTGGCCTGGTGTCTGGAGGGCTGTAAGCGCTATGCCGAGCGGATTCATCAGGGGCTGGCCGAAGAACATGCGCGAGGGTTGATTCCCTTTGATGTGCGACAGCACTGGGTGATGTCGGGGAATGCGCGCGCCATCATGCACCTGTTAGACATTCGGGGTAAGTTTGACGTGCAGCCTGAAACCCGCGTGATGACGGAGTTGATGTTTGAAAAATTCAAGCTCTGGATGCCGGAAGTGGCGGCATGGTATGAGAAAACACGCTGGCGTAAGGGAACCCTAGCCCCCTAAAGATTAGAAACTTCTTTCAGTCTCGTGTTTCAGTCTCGCGGCCAGTCTCTCTGTTTCTTGAGACTTGTAATCTGGAATTAGGAAATCTGAAGCCAGGACATCTGAAACTAGGAAATCTGAAACGAAGAAATCTGAAACTAGGACTGGAGTCTTTTGAAATTTGAAAGATTTTAGCTTGATAGATTCTGCCCAAACACCGCAAGACCCCTATGGCTGGATTGATTCGTCGATGCAGACGATACATCGCGCCCACTGGTATCGCAAGGTCAAGGCGATCGCCTCAGCCCCAGGCCCAGTTGTGGCGCTGGAGGGCAAGACCGTCCTTAACTTTGCCAGTAATGATTACTTAGGTCTAGCGGGAGACGAGCAGCTCAAGCAGGCCGCGATCGCAGCCATTCAGGAATACGGCACCGGCAGTACGGGATCTCGTTTGCTGAGCGGCCACCGCCCTATCCATCGAGCCCTAGAAACCGCGATCGCCGCGTGGAAACAAACCGAAGACGCGATCGTGTTTAGCTCTGGATACACCGCAAATTTAGGCACCATTGGAGCCTTGGTAGGCGCGAAGGATCTGATTTTAGGAGATGTTTACAACCATTCCAGCCTCAAAAATGGCGCAAAGCTCAGCGGCGCAGCCCTGCTGGACTATAACCACAGCGATCTAGACGATCTGGAGCGCCTCCTGGATACTCAGCGCAGCGGCTACCGACGCTGCCTAATTGTGACCGACAGCGTATTTAGTATGGATGGCGACCTATGCCCACTCCCTCAAATTTTGCAGCTCGACACGACGTTTAACAGCATGGTGCTAGTCGACGAGGCCCACGGGACTGGGGTTCTGGGCGCTACGGGGGCAGGAAGCGTCGAATACTTTGGCTGTAGCGGTCAGCCCCTGGTGCAGATGGGCACCTTGAGCAAGGCCCTCGGAAGCATGGGCGGTTACGTGGCGGGGTCTGCCACCCTGATTGACTTTTTGCGAAACCGAGCCGCCACCTGGATTTATACCACGGCCCTCTCCCCCGCCGATACCGCTGCGGCCTTAGCCGCGATCGCCATTGTCCAGGCCGAACCAGAGCGGCGTCAGCACCTCTGGGAGCGGGTTGCCCAGCTCAAAGCTCAGCTGACAGATCGCGTGCATTTTCCCCTGCTGCCCTCAGAATCTCCCATTCTGTGCCTCGCCATGCCCAGCGCCGCAGCGGCTTTAGCCATGAGTCAACGGCTCCTAGACCTGGGGTTCTATGTCCCTGCCATTCGCCCCCCCACCGTCCCCACCAGCCGCCTCCGTCTGTCTGTGATGGCAACCCATACCGCAGAGCAGATTGAGCAGTTAGTCAGCGCGATCGCTCAGGCCGCAGCAGAGACGGCAGCAGAGACGGCAGCCGAACATCTGCCTCCAGCATTGGTACGCTAAGGTGAGAATGGGTTCCAAGTGCTAAAAAGTTCAACCGCTAAAAGATTCAAACGCTAAGAGATAGAGAGAAGACTGTCGTGAAAATTGTGCGTCGGCGATCGCTGGGAATTCAGCCCGTGTACGACATTGGCTTAGCGCAAGATCATAACTTTGTGATCCAGTCTGGGCTGGTGGCCTCAAACTGCTTTAACAAATCGCACTCCACCGCCTATGGGTACGTTACCTATCAGACCGCCTACCTGAAGGCCAACTATCCAGTGGAGTATATGGCTGCGCTGCTGACGGCCAACAGCGGCGACCAGGATAAAATTCCGAAGTACATCACCACCTGCCTCAATATGGGCATTAAGGTAGAGCCGCCAGATATTAATCGCTCTGGCGTTGACTTTACCCCCCTAGAGCACAGCATTTTGTTTGGTCTGTCCGCCGTCCGAAACGTGGGGCTGGCGGTCATTGAAGGGATTTTGGCCGCCAGGGCAGAGAAAGGGCCTTTTGAGTCCTTAGCCGATCTGTGCGATCGCGTTGATCCAAAGCTGATCAATAAGCGCGCCTTAGAAGCCCTGATCCACTGTGGGGGAATGGACGCTTTCAGCACGAATCGCCATCAGCTGATTCAGGATTTAGAGGTTATCCTTGACTGGGCCCAGTCCCGCGCTCGCGATCGCGCCATTGGGCAGGGGAATTTATTTGACCTAATGGGGGCCAGTGCTGCTCCAGGCAGTGCTCCAGGAAGCGCTCCAAATGCCCTAGAGTCTGTCCCTAAAGCAGCCCCTGTGGAAGATTTCCCCGAATCCGAAAAGCTGCGGCTTGAGAAGGAGCTACTGGGGTTTTATATTTCCAATCATCCGCTACGGGAAGTTGAGCAGTCCGCAAGACTGATGGCACCCATCAGCCTGAGCGCCCTGGACAGACAGTCCGATAGCATGACCCTCAGCGCTATTGTGCTTTTTACAGAAGTAAAGCCCATCGTGACCAAGAAAGGCGATCGCATGGCGATCGTGCAAATCGAGGACTTGACGGGGAAAACTGAAGCCGTGGTGTTTCCCAAGAGCTTTGAGCGCATCGGCCAATATATTGAAGCAGACCGCCGCATGATGATCTGGGGCAAGGTGGATCGGCGGGATGAGCGCACCCAGTTCATTATTGAAGATGCCGAACCCATTGAAGAAGTGCGCTTTGTGATGGTCGAAATTCCGGCGCAGGATGCTGGCAATATTCAGCGGCAGCAGCAGCTCCGAGATATTTTACTGTCCCAGACTGGGGAGAAGCATGAGGCCAAGGTGTCTGTGGTGGCCAAAATTAAAGGTAATCAGCAGAGCCAGCTCGTGCGGCTGGGCGTTCAGTTTCGCGTAAAGGACGAAAGCGCTACGGTTGCGGCACTCCATCAGTCAGGCTTTCAGGCCAGCGCGTCGAGCTTACTTCAGGCTGCATCCCTGAGGTAAGCATTCAAGGTCAGCATAACGATTTGATCAGTGCATCGCTCAGCCAGGATTTTTTCCTAGGGAGGCAAACTGAATCAATCCAGCTTCGTAGGCGTCCTGAATGGCGCGGCGCTTGATTTTGCCACTGCTGGTTTTTTGAATCTGGCCGGGACGAATCAACTGCACCCACTCCGGCAAAATTTTGATCCCAATTTGCTGAAAAATATGCTCCGCAACCTGGCGCTGATAGGCTTCACCCTGCTCTAAGCTCTGGAACGGCTTAGTTTCAATGAGCAGCACAATTTTATTGTCACTGGTATTATCACTGGGGAAAGCAGCAACCTTTCCAGGTGCGGCAGGCGGCAAGTCTGCTACCGCATATTCGAAGTCGCTGGCAAAGTAGCTCTGACCATTCACCTTAAAGCGATCGCCCGCGCGACCCACCACATAAAGCTGTCCTTGGCGTAAAATCCCTAAGTCCCCTGTGGCATAAAAGCCGTCCGCATTATAAAAAGGGCGTGCATCCTCAAAATATTCCTGGACTAAGGTTCCACCTCGTAGCTCAATTTCGCCCAGCTCGTCTTCTTGGCATAGCTGCCCTCCTTCAGTTCGCAGCTGAATTTCGTATTCTGGCAAGGGTTTCCCGACGGATACCGCTCGGCATCCGTTGGCTAGGGTGATGCAGTGATTAGGCTGATCTAAGTCGGTGCAGGTTACCATCAAGACCGCTTCTGCCATGCCGTAGCAAGGTTTAATAACCGTTGGCTGGAGACCATAGGGGGCTAAACACTGCTCGAATGCCTTCAGATGATCTGCATGAATGGGTTCGCTGCCGTTAAAGATGAGCCTCAAAGCACTCAAGTCCAGTCCCTCTAACTCACTGCGATCGCAAGACTGTAGGCGTCTAAGACAATAGCTGATTGCAAAATCAGGAATCACGGAGATTGTAATGCGCGCAGTGGAAAGGTGCTGAAGCCAACCCATCGGATCCATCAAAAACTGCATGGGTGTCCGCAAAAAGAGGGTTTGGTGCTGAGCGATGGGCGTTAGGAACGCGCCAACCAACCCCATATCGTGGTAAAGCGGTAGCCAACTAGAGGAAATATCCTGGAGCTGCGGTGCAGCGTGACGGGCAATGAACTGGACTTGCCGCGCGATAAGTCCGTGGGTGACTGGAATCCCCTTGGGAAACTTTGTAGAGCCAGAGGAAAATTGGATAAAGGCAATATCCTGATCACTCACCTCCGCAAAGGGAGGCCAGTCTGAACAAGCCTCTGAAATGGTGGGCAAACTCAGACGGGCAATCGGAATCTCTAGGCGTTGTACAGTAGGAGTATCGAGTAAAACGTCAACCCCATATCGTGTGGACACCTCCATTAAGAACTGACGGTAGCTTTCTAAAGGGCTACCCAGCCCGTGGGGCTTCACAGAAAAGGGTAGTGCGCCCAAGCCAACGAAGGCGAAAAAAGACAGGATGGTTTCTTCAGTTGTTTCAAACGGAAACAAGATCCGCATTCCGGCCTTGATGCCCTGGCCCTGAAAAAACGCCATGGCGGCGCGAATCCGACGATAGAGCTGGGGATAGCTCAAAAACTGATCCGCAGCCCTCCTTTCCCCAGATAGGTGGATTCCAGTCTGACTGCTTGAGGTGGCCAGGGATTGAATAACCTCGGTCAAGGTGTGATGGATGTTGACCTGTGCGGCGTTTGGCTCAATGGCTAGCATAGGTTAACCCTCCAGAAATCGCGGATGAATGGGAGTCCAGAAAATCTTGCAGCGATCGCAAAGTACGCTGTTCTGCATCGATAAACGCCACCTTGACCTTAGCTTCTGCCGCAACAAGAGCTTGATCATTGAGAAGAATTTCTACCCGTTGCTCAAAGGTGACTTGGTAGCAAATCGCAGCTTCACGGGCTTCAATCTGAGTCGTCACCTTAACAGTGCCAGGATTGATTTCTTTTCGGTAATTCACTTCGATCCGGGCAACAACCGGCAAGATACGCATCCCTTGGGAAAAATGGTGCTGTTCTAGCCAAGCCCATCGTCCGGCTTCCAAATACTCTAAAACAACGGCATTATTGACATGACCCAGCCGATCCAAGTCATTGGGACGGGTCAGCAGATCGATGGAGACGGGTTCAAAGCGCTGCATGTTTTTTCTGTGCGAAATAACTTCTGGAAAAAGCGCAAGAGCCTCAAAAAGGCTTTAGAAATCAGCAAGAGACAAAATCACGATCGCGGAGGCGTAATCGCCGCTGTGGGAGATGGAGACATGAGCCTGCAACTGTTGGCGAGTCATCTCTTCAGCAAGCACACCATGAAAGGCAAAATAAGGTGCGCGATTAGGACGATGGAGAATTTCTGCATCCGTCCAATAGAATGAAATCAATCCCTGGAGCGCCTTAAAGAGAGCCTCTTTTGCCGAGAATAAACCCGCCATGGACTGGAACGGCAGCTTTTTGCTGTGGCAGTAGGCAAACTCGGCCTCGGTAAAAAATAGGCCAGGGATTTGGAGACCTTCAGCCTGCTCCATTTCATGAATGATCTGAATGTCGTGGCCAAGCCCCACTAGCACCCCACCAAGTCCATCCATGTTTGCTCAACCTCATTGACTGAGTGGACAGCAATTCCCGTAATCTGGCGCAGGACTGAAAAAATAATGCCCTGCTTTCGGGCCAGGTTATTAGGAACCTGATCCCAGTCATATTCCAGGGCGTCCCACCAGTTAACGTGGGTGTTGCGCTGCTCTTTTTTTTGGCGCTGGCTCCCCTGTAGTTCGCCATCTTCGCGTAAAAAGAAATGAGTAATGGCAAAGGCTCCCTTGGGCGAATATTCGCCGCTGTCGACGAGCGCCTTGGCGAAACTGATAAAGTAGCTGAGATGTTGCGCTTCGTCTGAGGCAATTTGCTTAAAGAGCTTCCTCAACCCAGGATCTTGGGCAAGCTGGGCACAGGTGGAGTAGTTGACCATTGCCGTAATTTCAGAAATAGCAAGCAGCACGAGCGTCCGCAGCATATCGTCGTTGGGAAAAATTTTGCGGAACTCCAAAAAGCTTTCATCACTGACTGGCTCAAAGCCCAATTGGTGAGCAAGGTGATTGAGGGTGGTTTCATGAAAACTTTCTTCTTCATTCCAATATCGGCTCCAGGTGCTGCAGGCCTGCAACACAGAGGCTAGGGCAGGGTTAGTATCCTGCCACCGACGGCACTCGGCATCGGCAAGATGGGCGAGGCGGTCTGCTCCTGGCTTGGTGGTGAGTTCTGCTCGTCCTGCATTCCAGATGTTTGCTTTATCGATAGGACTGAGTGCGTCTAAGTTGACCGACTGAAGGAGGCTGACTGCACTCCAGCTGCGCTGTTCATGAAATAGATGCTGCTCCCAGGTCAGCTCAACTAAGTTACAGGTCTGGTTTGCAAGGAGCGGATAGAGCTGACTAACGATATCCGCTCGCGGAATCTGCAGGGAAAGTGTAGGCATCAGAGTCTCCTATCAATGAAGGTTCGTGATAAATAGAAGGGAAGGAGAGAGAGCAACAACCGCTCACTCATCGCACGCATTTTAGCTATGCGGCAGAGGTGATCGCGGCTTCTTCTAGAAAAATTTCAAGCACCTCTGAAATAGCCGTATCCAAAGAAAGTGCAGGAAGCCTCACCTGGATGCCGTACTCTTTTTTTAGGGAATTGGCAACCCGTGCAAAGGACTCCATGAGGTCAATGCTGTTTTGTAGCTTGTCAGAGATCGCGATAATTTCTGAGAGGGTTAAATCTTTCTCAAAAATTTCTTCAGCGCTTAAATTAACGGCTTGAGCAAAAGACTGGCAAATATAATGACGTAACATAGTGAACTCCAAAATATTAAAAATATGTAGAGGTTAAAATGAGTCAAGCGCTAAACTTCAACCAGGTGATTCTGAACAGAACCACTGCAGTAAGAAACAGGGCTTTGCTCAGATGCCGATGACTGGCACTTAATAATAGGGGCTTGAGTTTTGGAAATCTTTTGCAGAGACTGCTCAAGAAGTTCTATGTCAGCCCTGAGCTTTAGGAGAGAATTTTTCTGTTGCTCTGAATACAGATGCAAGCCTGCATCAAAGTCCTGAAACGATGATTTAGGTCTCATAGCAGGCTAGTTTGATTGCTCCTGTCTTGTGAGTCATGTTTTATTGAAAGAAGTCTGAGCACTTGCTTTCAATGACTTTATTGTTAAGCACAACAATATTCGCCACAGTGTCAGAGACACCGCAGTCTGTGTGACTGATCTCACTGACAGGCGTTGTTGCAGCCGCAGTTGAGACAGAGAAGCCCTCTGCTGGGACAAGATTAAGCAATGGCCAGAGGACGAATAGCCCCTAGGGCGATCGCCGCTTCATCCTTTTCGCCCATAGCGAAACGCCACCGATACCCAGCAAAGCTGCTCCAGCCACTGGCAACTCCCAAGAGTCTAGAAAGGGTAGAGGTTGCTGAGCCTCGTTTTGTGGCTTTATGGCTTTAGAAGGGGTTGAACCTTCGGCCAGTGGACTGCTCGCAGGCGGCGCTAGTTTGCCAGCCCCAACCGTCACGGTATAAGAAAGCTCGAACGGCTGAAAACTTGCGTCTGACTTGGGCGTGCCGCTCAGCGTTAGGCGGTACGACCCCACCTTTGGAAAAATAATCTCAGCGCCTGGGATTCCCTGGTAGGCGTCTCCATTGACTGCCTTTAGGTCTGGCGTCAGTAGGGGGTTCGCTCCGGTAACTGGCGCGCCTGTAGCCTGGGCATCTGTAGCCTGGGCATTCGCGTAGACCGTTAGCCTACAGCGACAGTCTGCCAACGGAATCAGTTCCCCACCTTTTCGGGTGAGGGCAAACCAGACAAGGGACGACTCGCCTGCCCTTGGGTTGTGCTTAGGCTCAAGGTGAAACGTGGCAGCAACATCTCCTGCAACCTGCACCTCATGGCCAAAGGCTGGGCTAATGAGGCAGGCTAAGCATAGAAGTTCAGCCCCAAAAAGGCTGCGAATGGGACGAAGGGGTTGGCAGAACATCAGATGACAACACGCTAGATGACAGCACGATAGACGAATTGCTGTTGTCTCTAAGCCTTAAATTTTTCAGAAATGCGATCCATGGCGGCTTCTACATTGGCACGACTATTGAAGGCCGAAATGCGGAAATAGCCTTCACCTGCTGCCCCAAAGCCGGAGCCAGGTGTCCCTACCACATTGCAGTTGTGCAGCAGTTTATCAAAAAAGTCCCAGCTTGAGAGGCCATCGGGGGTCTGTACCCAAACGTAGGGCGCATTCACCCCGCCATAGACCTGAAGGCCAGCCGCACTCAGGCGATCGCGAATGATTTGGGCATTTTTCATATAAAACCCAACCAGCTCCTGGATCTGAGCCTTGCCTGCTGGGGAGTAAACCGCTTCTGCCCCGCGCTGCACAATATAGGACACCCCATTGAACTTGGTCGACTGACGGCGGTTCCAGAGCTTCCAGAGTTCGATATCAGAACCATCTGCGGCCTTACCCGTGAGCGTTTTGGGCACCACCGTTAGGGCGCAGCGCGTACCGGTAAAGCCTGCATTCTTGGAAAATGACCGAAACTCAATGGCACAGTCCCGCGCACCCTCAATTTCATAGATCGAGTGGGGCAGACTGGGGTCTGTAATGAACGCTTCGTAGGCCGCATCAAAAAAGATAATGGAGCCATGAGCCTTGGCGTAGCTAACCCAGGCTTGCAGATGTTCCTTCGTGGCCACTGCACCTGTTGGGTTATTGGGGAAACAAAGGTAGATCAAATCAACCTTGTGGGTCGGAATCTGCGCGGTAAAGTCATTTGCGGCATTAATCGGCAGATACACAAGTCCACCGTACTCTCCGCGCTCGTTGGCGTCTCCCGTATGGCCAGCCATCACGTTGGTGTCCACATAGACTGGATAGACCGGATCGGTGACGGCAATGGTGTTGTTGTTGCCAAAAATATCAAGGATGTTGCCGCAGTCGCACTTCGAGCCATCGGAGATAAAAATCTCGGAGGCGTCAATTTCGCAGCCCCTCGCCTGAAAGTCATTCTTGGCGATCGCTTCTCGGAGCCACTCGTAGCCCTGCTCTGGCCCATAGCCCTTAAACAAACTGCGATCGCCCATGTCTTCTACGGCCTGGATCATGGCGGTGCGGCAGGCTTCGGGGAGCGGTTCAGTTACATCCCCAATACCTAGCCGAATAATGCTGGCGTCAGGGTTGCTTTTAGCAAACTCATTGACGCGACGCGCAATTTCAGGAAATAGGTAGCCCGCTTTGAGCTTGAGGTAGTTATCGTTAATGGTCGCCATGGGTTGCCCTTTTTTTCTTGCTCACTGATTCTGCTGCATCTAATCTGCTCGTCAGGCCAAGGCCTCAAGCCTGTTCGCCCTCAGGCTTTTTGGCTCAACTCAGTCTTCTTCATCAAATTCAGCCTCATCCTCTAGCTCATCTTCTGCATCTAGCTCATCTTCTAGCTCATCTTCAGCATCCTCGCTGTAAGGGCTAGCAAAGCTCTCCGTCCAGTCATGGACTGCACTCTCCCGACTGAGTGTGGCTTCAGCGCCAAGAGATTGTGCATCATCTTGGTCGTCTAGATGATCGCCGTTATGATTCCCGTTACGCTCGTTCCGGCGCGCGCTGCGCTCATCCCGTGGTTCTTCATTCTGGAGATCTTCGTCAGAGGCTTCTGACCCACCACCCACTACCGCAAGGTCAATTTGCTGGCGGTAGTAGTCCACACTCTTAATTTCTACCTCCACGCGATCGCCCAGGCGATATTGCTGGCGATTTTTGCGGCCAATGAGGGTCTGCTGGCGAGCGCGGTACTCATACCAGTCATCTTTGAGGGAGCTAACGTGAACCAACCCCTCAACCAGTAACGATTCTAGCCTGACAAAAAAGCCATAGGACTGAATGCCTGTGATAATGCCCTGATAAATTTCGCCGGTGCGCTGCTGCATTTTTTGGGTTTTCTTGAGGCCCAAAAAGTCTTGCTCCGCCTGAATCACCCACTGGATGCGCTCATTGAGGGGCTGGAGTACAGCGGCAAGCTCACTTTCGAGTTCTCGCTGGTGCTCTGGGGGCAGGACATTCCAGCTAATTTGGCCGTGGCAGGTGCTGCTTTGCAGGTCAACCTGCTCCTTAGACCGCGCACTCTTGCGATCGCGGCCATGCTCAAACACCGTACTCAGCACCCGCTGGTTCAGCAAATCGCCGTAGCGGTTGAGGGGAGCGGTAAACTGCCCGTAGTTTTGGACATAGGCTAAGCCAAAGTGGGGGCCAGACTCTAGGCTATACTCCACGGGCTGAAGGGTGTCCGCCAGCAGCTCAAATAAGATTGGGGCTGTATCCAGACTGCGGAGCTGATCCGAAAACTTTTGAAAATCCTGAGGCTGCACGATATCTTCTTGGGTGAGCGCCAGCTGAACGCCGGAGTTTTCCAATAGCTTTAGAAAGTCCTGAAGCTGCTGGGCGTCTGGCGAAGCCTGCACCTGATACAGCACCGGCACACCCAAGGCACGGAGGTGGGCGGTCAGCAAATAGTTGGCTAAGACAAGCACCTCGGCCACAATTTGACGCCCTGTGGCTGGAGCCGCATCGGCCAAAACGCCAAATCGGCCATCATCCCCAAATATGCGCGGGTGCACTTCTGGCAGCGTCACCAAGTCAAAGTCACCGCGATCGCGGCGCTGCTTTTCTAGGAGCTGGCTTAATTCATAGAATTTATCGGCCCAGGTGTGTAGCTTCTTGAGCTGCGAAATATCCGCATCAGGCTGTAGCCCCTCGGCTCTGCCGATCACAGCCTGAAGCTGCTCATAGCTGATCTGATAGTCAGCCTGCACCACGGACGGATGCACCACATAAGAAATCAGATTGCCCGCTGCATCAATGTCAATGACTACAGAAATTGCCAGAGTTTCTTTTTGTGCCGCAAAAGCGCCCACCCGTTCTGCGATCGCCGCCGGAAAGAGGGGCACAAGGGTATCCGAAAGGCCAATGGTTGTGCCGCGCAGCTTTGCCTCTTGGTCGAGGGCTGAATGAGACGGTACAGCCCTTTGGACATCCGCAATATGCACCCCCAAGCGCCAGGTGCCGTCTTTATTTCGATCGCAGGACACGGCATGATCGAGACTGGCCAGCCCCACACTGCCATCTCCCACCGCAACCGTGAGCCACTTTTGATAGGCCACCCGCTTATTTTGGTCGGCCTTCCGCAGCTTAATAGGCAGCGCCTGGGCTTCTGCCTCAACCGCCACTGGGAAATCGCGCGGCAAATCATACTTGCAAAACACCAGCTCCGTATCCGCAGCCGACTGGGCATCACTGCCCAGGATTTGATTCACCCGCCCCAGAGGGGGCTGTTGGCCTAGGGGATACCGCACCACCTGCGCATGAACCAAGTGATCCACCGCTTCTTCAAGGCGCGGGCCATCTTCCTGCTGCATCAGCTCCAGCTCAAACAAAAGCCGATCATCCAGGGGAATCGCCGCGTATCGACCCTGCTCATTCTGCCGAACATGGGCAATGACCGATGGATTGGAGCGCTCTAAAATCAGCCGCACCTCCCCTTCAGGGCTGCGCCGCCGCCGCCCTTCCTTCGTCACCTTCACCAAAACGCGATCGCCATTCCAGGCCGTATTAAGCTGGCTTTCGCGGATGTAGATATCTTCAGCCTCTTCGCCCTCTTGAATGGCAAAGCAAAACCCTTTACTAGAGCAGCGCAGCTTACCTTCCACAACGCCCTCTTCCGAAATGCGGCGATACTTCCCCCGCTCCTTCACCAATATACCGATGCGCTCTAGAGCATTTAGAGCAATTTCGAGCTGCTGGAGACTTTCTGGACTTTCACACTCAAGCTTTTTCTCTAGCGCCTTAGGTGCAACCAACTTATCGTCTGCAAAGGTAGACAAGAGTGCACTAATTGAAAAGTCCATGAACCGTTAAATCCTTAAAATTCCTGAAGGGGTAAGGTGACGCGATATTTCTTGAAACCCTGACTCAGACGACGCTAGACCAATGGCCCCAGAGAAAAGGGGCAAAAGCCTACCCAAAAGATGCTTAAACCTGGATATCAGAAGCCTGTCCAAACCTTCTGAAGTCTGCACGCCCGAACAATGCACGTCCAAGTAGACTGCGTTCAGAAGATGGCGTCCAGAATACTGCATCCAGCGATAAAATCCACAGTAAGGATACTGTTCTGCTCGCAAGCTCTACTCTCAAGTTCAACCCGCAAGTTCTGCTCGCAAACTTAAGGCAAAGCCTGTCATTGATCTGCTTTGCAAACAGCTCTAGATAAACCCCCAAATACTCAGCAAAACCCATCGTACAAGGGCTTTAGGCTTTGAATTACCGCATGGTGTATTTCAGCAACCAAGGTGCGTGGTGCCTTGCAGGCGCTGCATCTCATCTTTAATACTTACCTTAACAATACTTCCTTACAGCGGTACAACTGTCAAATATCCCACTCTACCTCAAACCGACCAGCTAGCGCCGCACCCATAATTTGTCTGAGTCGAGGAATTTCCTTGACCAGGTCAAACTCCTGGGCCACCTTGATGTGTCCAGCTTGGCCTAGCCGCTGGCGCAGCGCAGCATCTTTTAGCAGCTCATCTATTCTCTGTGCTAACGGCTCTACTGCCCCTGGGGGAACCAGATAGCCATTGATGTCCTGCTCCACCAGTTCGCTAATGCCTGCGACGGAGGTGGTGACTACAGGTACTCCGGCCGCGAGGGCTTCCATTAGGGCAACGGGCAGCCCTTCAGAGAAGCTGGGCAATACAAAAATATCGCTGTTATGGAGGTACTCACGGACTGCATCTTGGGACTGATACCCAACAAACTTGAGGTATGGAGTTAGGTCTAGTTCGTTGGCTAATCGCTCTAGGGTTGGGCGATCAGGGCCATCCCCCACGAGGGTCAAGGTGAGATCGGGGTGCTGACGCACGACTTGCTGCAAGGCCTGGAGCAAAATGGGGACACCCTTCGCCGCCGACAGGCGACCCGTGTAGAGCAGTCTTTTATGATTTGGCTGATGGATGACGGGGGTAAACCGCCGGAGATCAACGCCGCAGTGGACGATATACAGCTTCTGCCACTGCTCCATCGGGCAGAACAGCATGACCTGAGAACGGCAGTAGTGGCTAATACAGATGACAAACAGCGCCTGCTGCACCTTGAGGTCGAGTCGCCATCGATAGGGTTCAAAGAAAATAGCGGGGCCGTGGATGGTAAAGCTAAACCGAATGCCTGCAAGGGTTGCCGCCAGCATGGAAACGGTGCAGCTTGAGTCTGCTAGGTGGTTATGGAGGTGCTGAATGTGGCGCTGCTTTAAGGTATGGGCGAGGATGCCCGCTTCTAAAAAGTAAAAGAGCTGGTAGAGAAGAGTCTTGAGTCCTGGCGATCGCCCTTTCCAAGCCAACTTCACGCCCTGAAAATACCGCTGAGGGGACTGGAATAGGAGGGTGAGATGGGATTTGAGGAGTGAGAACGGGTGAGGGGGCAAAAGGTACGTGGTGCGATCGCGTTCGGCCTGCTGTTCTGGGCCAACCATGTGTTCTGTCCCTGTGGGACGCACGGAAAACGTATGGACTTCTACCCCTAGGGCACGGAGTCCGGCCACTTCTCGCTGAATGAAGGTGTCTGTGGCTCTGGGATATTCTCCGGTAAGGTAGGCAATTCGCATCACAGCCCCTCCTGAAGCAGATCCGCTGCGCCCACGGAGCGAGCCAGTGCCTCAGAGAGCGAAAACCTTGGCGTCCAGTCTAGGTATTGCTTGGCGCGGGTATTGCTGTAGGTCAAGGGCTTGAATCGGGCATGAACCCGACTGGGCACGAAAAGACCAGGCAAACGATTCTGCTGTCCAATCCAGGGGAGCTGTGATGTCCACGTTGAGGCGTGATTCACCCACGCCCACGGCACCCTAATGTGAGGAGGCAGCGCTGGGGCATACTGCTGAAGTGCGTCCCGATAGGCTTTCTGGGTAGGGAGGTTGTCATCCACTAGATTGATGGTATGGCGACTATTTGGGGGGTACACCACGGCCTGAAGAATGGCCTCAGCGCAGTTCTCGACGTACAGCAGGGGTAGGGTGGCGCGGCTTCCAATACAAACCCACAGCTTGTCTTTCACCTTGACCCCCAAGGAAGCATTCCAGAGATGATCTTTCCCGTAAACAAGGCCAGGGCGCAGAATCGTCAGCAGGGTAGAGGTTTCCGCCGCAAACTGACGCACGAGTAATTCTTGAGCCAGTTTGGTTTGGGTATAGCCATCCCGTCGTTCCGGGTGAGGTTCGAGGGGGCTATTTTCCGTCAAAAGAGAACCAGGGGGGAGGGAGAGATAGTCGTAAACCGAAAAGGTGCTCACGGCAATGAGATGCTGGATTGGAGCTTCCTTTTGAGCATTCTTCAGGGCGGCCAGTAAAGACTGGGTGGCCGCTACGGTGCCCTGCTGCTGTTCCTCAAGGGAGCCGGATAATACCGCAGCCAGATGGACTACAGCATCAATTCCTTCTAGGACAGGTTGGAGGCGATCGCCTTCCCGCAGGTCAAGATGAACCACCTCCAGTTGGGAATGGCTGCCCCAGGGGAGTGGGCGATCGGCGGAGCGCACGATGGCGCGCACCCCATAGCCTTGGCGTAGGGCCGCTGCAACAACGTAGCGACCGATAAACCCTGAAGCACCCGTGACCAGAATGTTCATTTAACTACTCCAATGCCCAAGGCATCGGGTCAATGGGGGCAAAGGTGGTGGTGGGCTGGTAGGTTAGCCCAGAGGTAGCGTTTTGAATCGCCAGCACCACTTCATTTACGTGGAGCACAAACTCCGCAGACAGTCGACAGGGACGCTGATGCTGAATGGCTTCGGCCAGTTCGGCCACCCCACGGGCGTAGTCCATCTGCTGTCCTTTTTTGATTTTTTGCCGCCGCTGGGATGACCGCACTAAGGGGTACTGCCGCGCCAGAGGACTGAGGAAGGTTTTGCGCCGCAGGGTGAGCGATCGCCGCACCACCACGGGCGTATTATAAAACCAGCAGTCGCGGGTAGACAGAATACCCCCATCTCCAATAATTTGGAGCTTGTGGTCGTGGGGAGCCACAATACTACAGGTCAACCGAGCCACCACACCATTAGCAAACTGTAGGCAGGCCACGGAAAAATCGGGGGTATGGCTTGGCTCTAGGGGTAAATCAGTTTGCTTATCGGCCACCTGACAGGACGCAAAGGCCGTGAGGGACGTAACAGGGCCAAAAAAAGCCGCCAGCCACGTCACGTAGTAGGCGGCGTGTTCGATGGTACAGCCCACCTCAAACTCATCTTTAGCGGGCCAGGGCGTTCCAGAACTGCTTTTCCACTGGCGGTAGGGCATGGTGTGCAGTAACCCATCATCCATCTCCGCATAGACCAACCGAACGGTGCCCACCACCTGTTCGCGGAGGGCTTTCCACAGGGTCTGGGCCGTTTCGCTGAGCAGATTGCAGGGCGCGCAGGAGAGCAAGAGATTTTTAGCCTGGGCCAGATGAAAGAGGGTTTGGGCATCCTGAAACGTCATGGCCAGGGGTTTTTCAGAATAGACGTGCTTCCCGGCTTCTAGACAGGCCTGAGACACCTCAAAGTGGCTGCGAGGGTTGGTGAGGTTTAGCACTAGCTCAACGCGGGAGTCTCCGAGCAGATCTGAGAGGGTGGGATAGATGGGCAGGTTGTGGTAGGCCCCAAACTGGGCAGCGCGGTCTGGGTTGCAATCCATCACCCCCACCACGGTTAGATTAGGGTAGTCTCGCAGGGTATTAATGTAGAAGTCCGCAACAAATCCGCAGCCTACGATCGCAATTTGCATGGATGAGTCCTGGTTCAAAATCCTGATTAAAAACGGGTGTTAGCGCTAAACTGATGCAGCCGAGCGATCGCCCCAAAATTGCCGCCCCAAAACTGCCGCCCTAAAACTGCGGCTAATGTCCAACCTAAATCGCACCTCCTGAGCTGCACCTAAGCTAATGCTACCCAAACGCAAGTCATGGGCAGCCTCCCGGAGTTCATCAGTGATTTTTGGGCGTACTCAATTTCTGACGTATTCATTCTGGGCGTACTCAATTTCTGGCACTGGTTCCGCAGGATGAGGCAAAGCGCTAAAACGCTTCTAGTGTAGGAGGATTCAGCGGTTTGATCCCAAGATGACTAGAAGGCTTATATATCAATCATCTGAGGTAATAATCTCAGGCAATAATCTTAGGCAATAATCTCAGGCAATTCATCCCATGTTGCGGAACCAGTGCCCCAAACTCAAATTTCAGCGAAATCTTCTCGCCTTGGGCAAAAAGGGGATTCACGCCCTATAGAATTGTGAGATGACAAATCAGCACATCTCCCCTAAGATTCCCGCCTGCACCTGGAGCCGCCCCCTTGGCCTCGGCTGGGATAAACCCTATACCGTTCGCTACGCCAGCAATCTTGACGATGGACCTTGGCATGGAATGCCCTTGGGGGGATTCGGGGCGGGCTGCTTTGGCCGTAGCCCAAGGGGAGACTTTAATCTATGGCACATTGACGGCGGCGAGCATGTGTTTCAGGCTATGCCGGCCTGTCAGTTTAGCGTTTTTGAGCAAGTAGGCGACCAGAGCCAAGCCTATGCGCTCTCAACAGAATCAGCCGAGGGCTGTCTGCAAACCTGGACGCCCTATCCAGCCAGCACGAAGGAGACTTCCACAGGCACCTATCACGCCCTATATCCGAGAAGCTGGTTTGTCTACGAGAACATCTTTCAGGCGCAGATCACCTGCGAACAGTTTTCGCCCATCCTGCCCCACAACTATCAAGACACCAGCTATCCGATCTCCAACTTTCTCTGGACACTCCATAACCCCACCGACCAACCCATCACCCTCAGCATTTTGCTGAGCTGGCAAAATATGGTGGGCTGGTTTACCAACACCCTAAAGTCCCCCACCGTCCAAGTGCGGGATGACGGTAGCCCAGAGTACGAATATCGACCTCGAATCGGCCACAGCCAGGGCAACTACAACCAGGTGGTCGAAGATCACGGACGGTTTGGCTGTTTGCTCAATGGAGCACTAACCCAGGACGAGGTAGCAGAGGGGGAAGGCCAGTGGGCGATCGCCACCTTTGCCACGCCTTACCGTCAGGAAGTGTTTTACCATAGCCGCTGGAATCCGGCTGGAGACGGTAGCGACCTCTGGTCTAGCTTTGCGCAAGATGGTTCTTTGTCCGATATCGGCTCTGAAACACCCGCAGAGGTGGGAGAACAGATTGGTGCGGCGATCGCCGTGCGGTTGACCCTTGCCCCAGGCGAAACGCGCCAGGTTCCTTTTGTCGTGACCTGGGATTTCCCAATTACGGAATTTGCCGAGGGCATCCCCTACTATCGTCGTTATACCGACTTTTTTGGCCGCAGCGGAACCAACGCCTGGTCGATGGTGCGTACCGCGCTGAA
Source organism: Thermosynechococcaceae cyanobacterium MS004 (assembly GCA_022402525.1). Taxonomy (GTDB): domain Bacteria; phylum Cyanobacteriota; class Cyanobacteriia; order Thermosynechococcales; family Thermosynechococcaceae; genus JAAURS01. The sequence goes on along the minus strand of JAKRSB010000014.1, from coordinate 20,309 downwards.
GCAGTACGAAGACTGGCAGACCCAAATCCAAGACTGGCAGCGGCCCATTCTAGAGCGCAGCGACCTGTCGGACTGCTTCAAAATGGGTCTTCTGAACGAACTCTATGACCTCACCAGCGGCGGTGCCCTGTGGAGCGCCGGAGACGAGCGCGACCCCATCGGCCAGTTTGCGGTGCTGGAATGCCTCGACTATCGCTGGTACGAGAGTCTAGACGTGCGGCTTTACGGCTCCTTTGCCTTGTTTATGCTGTGGCCGGAGCTAGATAAAGCCGTGATGCGCGCCTTTGCCAGAGCCATTCCCACCTCCGATGAGCGCACCCGCGTGATTGGCTACTACTATACCCAAGGGTCTGAAAGCCCCCTCGCTCAGCATAAAGTCCTCAACGCTACGCCCCATGATCTGGGTGCGCCGAATGAGCACCCTTGGGATAAGACCAACTACACCAGCTACCAAGACTGCAACCTGTGGAAAGACCTACCCTCCGACTTTGTGCTGCTGGTCTACCGCAATTTCTTGCTGACAGGCAGCACCGATACGGAATTTTTGGCGGAATGCTGGCCCGCAGTGGTGGCAGCACTTGCCTATCTGAAAACCTTTGACCTGGATGGGGACGGCATTCCCGAAAATTCTGGTGCCCCCGACCAAACCTTTGATGACTGGCGGCTCCAGGGCATTAGCGCCTACTGTGGTGCGCTTTGGATTGCTGCATTGGAGGCCGCGATCGCCATTGCAAAAGTGCTCAATACCGCTCGTCTGGTGGATGCTGCAGAGTTAGATGCGGCGATCGCCACCTATCAAGGCTGGCTAGCACAATCGCGATCGCTGTACCAAGACACGCTCTGGAATGGCGCGTACTACCGCCTGGATAGCGGCAGCGGCTCGGATGTAGTGATGGCCGATCAGCTCTGCGGCCAGTTCTATGCGCGGCTGCTCTCGCTGCCGGACGTCGTGCCCGAAGCCTGCGCCAAAACAGCCCTTAACACCATTTATGACACCTGCTTCCTCAACTTTAACGGCGGCACCCTAGGGGCAGCGAACGGCCTGCGACCGGGCGGCATCCCAGAAAAACCAGACGCCACCCATCCCCTCGAAGTGTGGACTGGCATTAACTTTGGCCTTGCTGCATTTTTACTGCAAATGGGCCTGAAGGATGAGGCGTTCACGCTCTCTGAAACCGTGGTGCGGCAAATCTATGAAAACGGCCTTCAGTTTCGGACGCCTGAAGCCATTACCGCTGCCGGAACCTTTAGAGCCTGCATGTACCTCCGCCCGATGGCCATCTGGCTGATCTATGGCGTTTTAACTCAGTTCAAAGTCTAGGCAAGCGTACAGGCAACCGTGAGCATCCCCTGAGCAACCGCTGAGCATTCGCCCATAGAGCAACCTCTCCCATGCAGTATCGGCGCTTTGGCAAAACCAGCCTCTCGGTTTCCGTCTTTACCTTGGGCACCATGCGCTATCTGGCTTCGCCCACCACGGCGCGGCACACCCTTCAGCGCGCGATCGCCTTGGGCATTAACCACATTGAAACAGCTCAGGGCTACGGTCAAAGTGAAGCCTACTTAGGGCAAGCGCTGCAAGACGGCATTGGCGCTAAGCGGGATGAGCTGATTATCACGACCAAAATTGTGCCCCAGCCCGATGCGGCATCCATGACCGCCGCCATCGAGCGATCGCTCACGCGGCTTCAGCTAGATACGATAGACTGCTTGGCGATTCACGGCCTCAATACCCCAGAGCATTTGGCCTGGGTGCAGGATCCGCATGGGTGCATGAGCGCGGTACGAAACGCGGTAGAGGCTGGAAAAGTTCGCCACGTCGGGTTTTCCACCCACGGCGCACTGGATCTGATATTGGCCGCGATCCAGACCCGTCACTTTTCCTTTATCAACCTGCACTACACCTATTTTTTCCAGCGCAACGCCCCTGCGATCGCCCTAGCTCAGCAAGAAGATATGGGCATCTTCATTATTTCTCCCGCTGACAAAGGTGGGCAGCTCTACACCCCACCCGAAACCCTCAAAGCACTCTGTGCGCCTCTAGACCCGCTCCATCTCAACGCCAGGTTTTTGCTGAGTCAGCCTGCCATTAGTACCCTGAGCGTAGGCGCTGCATCTCCCGATGAGCTAGACTGGCCCCTGACTGTGGCCGACTCCACCGAACCCTTAACGTCCTCAGAGCAAAACGTCCTGTCTCGCCTCAGTCTTCACGCAACCCAAGCTTTGGGAGCAGAACAATGTCATCAGTGTTTTGCCTGCTTACCCTGCCCGGAAGCCATTCAGATTCCAGAAGTGCTGCGGCTACGGAACTTGGCAATCGCCTACGACATGGAAGACTTTGGCAAGTATCGCTACCGAATGTTTGAAAATGCAGGGCACTGGTTTCCAGGGCGCAAAGCAAGCCGCTGCACAGAATGTGGCGATTGCCTGCCCCGCTGCCCCTCCGCCTTAGATATTCCCGCACTCCTGTTCGATGCCCATGAGCGCCTCCAAGAAACCCCTCGTCCTCGGCTGTGGGAATCGATTTAGGGTTGCGCTTGAATAGGACACTGGGTGCTCTGGTTAGGGAGGCAAATCGATAGAAAAACGGACCATTGGGATGGGCAATTGGGATGGGCAATTAATTGGGACGGACAATTGGGTTAAATGGTGCTGTAAGTTCCGAGAGTTGTCTGATGCTTCAGGATGGATTAGGGTTGTTAAGATATCTGCCCAGATCCAGTCTAAAAATTTAGGATGCTGCGTCTAATGAGCTTAGAGCGCCCAAAGGCAGCGGCAACATTCAATCCTGCAAACGCGTCGATGTAGTCGAAAGAATGAAATCGAAAGAGTAAGGAGTTGACGGTTGGCTAGGGTTTACTTAAATTTCAGTCGGTGGATTAAATCCAGAGCTACTCTGCGATCGCGGCTGTGGCGAGGACTAATGCCTTGGTTGAGTTTAGCGACATTCCTTGCGGCGCTGCTGCTTAACAGCTTGACCCCAGCTCATGGCCAACTGGTGATGCAGCCTACTCAGACCATTGCTCAGGCAGCGCCTCAAGTCGTCCCCAGGCCCACACCCCAACCTGTACCTCCCACGCCGCAGCAGGAAGTGCGCGGGGTCTGGATGACCGTTAATGATAGCGAGATCTGGATGAACCGCGATCGCATGCGGAAGGCTGTGGATGAACTTGCTCGCGCCAACTTCAACACCATCTATCCCGTGGTGTGGAATTCGGGTTATGTGCTGTACCCCAGCGCTGTCGCCCAGCGTGCAGGGATTCAGTCCTTTGTACCGCGCGGGAAACAAGGCCAAGATACCCTAGCCGAACTGATTGCCTATGCCCATCAGCGAGGGCTACGCGTTATTCCTTGGCTAGAGTTTGGCTTTATGACGCCCCCCACTTCTGAGTTGGCGATGCTGTACCCCCAGTGGCTCACCCAAAAGCAGGACGGTAGCCAAACTTGGGTGGGAGCGGCGGGGGAAGTCGTCTGGCTGAATCCCTTTCGCCCAGATGTTCAGCAATTCATCACCAGCCTCGTTTCCGAGATTGCGACGCGCTACGACATCGACGGCATCCAGTTTGATGACCACACCAGCTTGCCCAATGTGTTTGGCTACGATTCCTATACCCTCAGCCGCTACACCACAGAAACCAGAACCGTCAAGGTCAAGGACGAGGAGAGACAGGTTGTCATTCGGCGATCGCTTCCCACCCACCCGGAAGGCACGGACTGGGTGAAGTGGAGAGCAGATAGGCTAACGGACTACATGACGCAACTTCACAGAACGTTCAAAGCCATTCGTCCCAATGCCGTCTTTTCCGTTGCGCCAAACCCCTACGACACCGCCTATCTAGGAGCCCTCCAGGACTGGCTCACCTGGGTACGCAGAGGCATTGTTGATGAGCTGCACGTCCAAATTTATCGGGCTGACTTTAATATCTTTGCCGCTCAGGTCAATCGTCCTGAGATTCAAGAATCTAAGGCCAAAATACCCACAGGTATCGGTATTTTGACCGGACTCCGCAACCGCCAGATTCCGATGGCGCGGATTCAATCCCAAACACAGTTCGTGCGATCGCAAGGGTTAGGGGCTACTTTCTTTTACTACGAGAGCCTCTGGGACTATGCCCCAGAACCTAGCCCTCAGCGGCAGGCTCAGTTTCAGGCTTTACTGGTGCCCGCTAACTACCAGGCGCGTAATAATTCAGCCCCGTAATTCAGCCCCGTTTCAGCCTTGCAATCTGGCTGTGTAATCTAGCTGCGTAATTCCTCAAAAGACCTTTTTCTTTTCAAGCCATTTCTGATGGCCCAGCAATCTGTTCTGGCAGCAATCTATTCTGGCAGCAAAGAGTAGCCCATCTCCTGAATTTTCTGTAAATCCTGAGCGCAGGTATCCTTCAAAATTGATAGGCAGCAGTCGCGCTGCTCCTCGGTTTCTAGGGTTTTTAAGAGATCCATTGCTACCTGAATTTTAGCGATCGCCCTTTCTGTATGATCTTGTAGGTCATGGAGGGGCTCCAGGTCATCCTGAATGGACAGCAACATATTCGGCGTTCTGTACTGCGACGGGCTGGACTGCTGCTCAGGGTGGCCTGGTAGCGAATGCAGACTCTGCTTAGATTCTGGGGCGGGTTGATTAAAGACTTCCCGTCGAGCCAACCGTACTGAAATTGCGTTTAATAAATCTGAGCGCGTATAGGGCTTCGTTAAATAGTCGTCTGCCCCTAGCTCCATTCCTTGGCGAATATCGTTTTTCTCAGAGAGCGCTGTCAGGAAAATATAGGGGATTTTGGCTGTAGCTGGATCCTGCCGTAAGGCTCGCAGCACCTCGTGCCCATTAATTTCGGGCATCATCACGTCGCAAATAATGAGGTCTGGCAAATGCTCAAAGGCCCAGAGTAGACCCAAGAAACCATTCTCAGTACAGACTACTTCATAATCTTCAGCTTCTAGAAGATCAATAAGATTCTCTCGGACAGAAGTTTCATCTTCGATTAGCAAAATCTTAGTCATTTTTCTTTAGTAAACGTGGGGAAATGAAGGTAAACGTTAGATTTTAATTGCGCTGACCTACTTACGCTGGTCTACTTGCGCTGATCTACTTGCGCTGTTTTTTTTGGCTTTAGCTGCGGTCTGGGTCAGACTTTTGTGAATGATCTGCCTAGAGCGCAAAGCTACACCGCTATCCGTCATCGCAGTAGGGTCTGGATAGGGGAAACGTCAGAATAAAGGTAGATCCTTGATTGATTTCACTCTTTAGCGTAATGATTCCTTCGTGGAGATCGACTGCTTTTTTGACAATAGAAAGCCCTAGTCCCGTACCAGAAATAGTGCCCACATTACTGGCTCTATCAAACTCATTAAAAATCTTTGAGGCGTCTGATTCAGGAATTCCGATTCCTTCATCTCTAATCGAGAGAATTGCTGCATGTTCTTTATGACTAATGCTCAAATAGATACGCTCTTTTTCAGGAGAATACTTAATTGCATTTGAAAGAAGATTTTCAAGAATTTGGCGCAGCAATTTTTGATCGGCAAGCATAAATAGTGCGCTACAGTCAGCTTCAAAATAAAGCTGATGAGATTCACTAGAAAGCTGCATTTCTTGAGCGAGTTCCTGACAGAACTTAACCAGGTTAATTTCTGATGCTTTGAACTGAAACTTGCCCGCCTCAACGGAGCTTAGGAGCAAAACATCGTTAATCATGTCGGTCATGTGCTGAGTTGATCGCTGGATTCTTTTAATGTGCCCAAGATTTTTTTCTTCGCTCCATTTGTGTCGATAATGCTCTAGCAGTTCAGAAGAAGCCAAAATGGTGGCGAGGGGCGTCCGAAATTCGTGGGAAGCCATGGAGACAAAGCGCGTCTTTAGCTCGTTTAGCTCTTTTTCACGGCTGAGGGCGCGGCGGATGTTTGCCTCCGCTCGCTTGCGTTCGGTGATATCTCGAATAATCGTAATAATTTCATCCTCTTCTCCGCGAGAAAACCGAGCTTCAAATTCATACACTTCATTCCCATGCTGGATTGGGTATTCCAGCATTTCAACTTCTTGGGTGCGCTTGGCTTGAGCGATCGCCGTAGCAAACTGCTCGGCCACCTCCGCAGGCAGAACATCCCGTAGGGTCTTACCTAAGAAATCAGGAGAAGCAAAGGGTAAAGTGCTATTTTTGGGAGCCTGGGCCGTCAGCAATACGCCATTAAAGTCAATCCGGAACATCCAGTCCGGCAAAGCCTTAATTAAGGCGGTATTGCTTGTCAGGAGAGAGCGCAGCGCCCCTTCAGCCTTTTTACGCTGAATTAAAGCGCCAATTTGCAGCGCAACGGTGGAGACAAGCTTAACCTGGCGCGGCTGATCGCCACTTAATTGCTCCATAAAGAAAACCAAGACGGCGACAACGCCCTGGTTTTCTATGACCGGAATGGCAAAGCCATTGTGGAGCCGAGCCTGAATAATTTGATCGATTCGCCCCGTGAGCAGTTGCGCCTGCTGCGAAATATTGTGAAGCCACTCAGGTTGCTGACTTTGCCATACCCTGCCTGGGATCCCTTGATGGGAGGCAAAGATCATGGTTTTACTGCACTGGGACAGGGTGCTGAGGGCAGGCTCTTCGCGGTGCCATACAGCACCGTACTCCAGCCAGTGACCGGAGGTACTGGGAATCCAGGCTTCGCCAAAGTCCCATCCGGTTGCTTCACAGATATGCTGAAGCGCAACGTTCAGGGCCGCATGCAGGTCTTGGGTTTCGCTAATTTTTTGAGTAATTTTTTGCAGGAAGTTGACTTCTTCTTGTGCATTAATGCGCTCAATAATTTCGGCCTTGAGCTGTTCGTTACTGCGCTGTAAATCCTGGGTGCGCTCTCTTACCCTAAGCTCTAATTCATCATGGGCCTGCTTAAGGGCTTGCTCGGCTTGTCTGCGCGCTTCTTCGGTTTGCTTGCGCTCCGTGATATCTTGAGCGGTGATTAAAAAGCCTGTAGCCTTTTTATGGCTGCTGAACAGGGTAGAAACTTCGATTTCGACGGGAAACTGGGACTGATCTTTGCGAAGATAGATCCATTCTCGATGGGTTGCACCAGCGTTGTTCACAACGCTTAAAAATTGATGGGGGCTGAGGGTTGCAAAGCTATCTAGCTTGCCAAAGATTGCCTCAAGTTTGGCAATAACTTCTGGATAGTTGTGAAATAAAAGTGGGGTTTTCTGACCGACAACTTCTTCGGCTTTATAGCCCAGCATCCGCTCTGCCGCTGCATTGAAGGTGGTGATTGTGCCATCCGTACTGGTCGAAATGACGGCGTGAGTCGTACTTTTAAGAATGGCCGTCTGCAGCATGGTTGTTTTTTGCAGTGCGGCTTCAGATGCCTTGCGCCCTGAAATATCCTGGATTTGGGTGACAAAATACTTGGGTACACCAAGGCGATCGCGCACGAGCGATACGCTCGACAGTACCCATACTGTATGGCCCTGCTTGTGAATGTATTCTTTTTCGATGTTGTAGGTGGATATTTTGCCCAATAAAACCTGGCGACTGCGGACAAGTACGGCCTTGATATGTCTGGGATGGGTCAATTCCTGAAAGCCCATGCTCAGGAACTCTGCCTCGGAATAGCCGAGAATTTGGCACAGGGCATCATTGACCTTGAGCCAGCGTCCCTCCGGGGACAGGAGCGCCATGCCGATGGAGGTAGAGTCAAATGCATGGCGAGAGAGGGATTGGCTTTCAAGGAGCTTGCGCTCCGACTCCTTGCGTGCCGTAATGTCAACTAAATAGATCCGAATCAGTTCACTTTCGATGAGGGATTGAACCGACTGCTCATAGATGCGAGATCCCAGAGCGATTTCGTAGAGTAAAGGACGGTCTCGCTGCTCTCTCTGAGCGATCAGGTGAAGGTTTAGCGCACTTTCGACAATGGGGTGTTGGGTCTGCAGGAACGGCAGATCGGGAAAGAGGTCAATTGCCGCTGGGTTGAGGTAGGTCAGTTTACCCTTGAGCGTGATTTCAATGATTGGGTGAATAAACAGCTCAGGAATAGAGGCTAGGCGCGTGATGGCAGATTCATTATTGGCCTGCCGATCGCCAGCAAGCAAACCGTCAGGGCTTTGGAAAGGATTCTGGAGGGTATTGAGAAAACTGGATAGGTCTTCTGTCTCACAGGAGGTGAGGTATTCAATATCCGAGGGTTCTGCTGCGGCGTAGTATCGAGCGCTGACTCCTTCCCCAAAATGAATGCGATCGCCATGCTGAAGGTCGTGGGAGAGACAGGGCACACCATTAATCATGAGTCCATAAGTGCTCCTCTTGCCCTGGAGGTTGCCATCCACAATCCTAAACTGGTGGTTTTGGCTTCCTGGCGTTGTTGTCCTGAGTAAGATGGCGTGCTGCCTCGAAATGTGCGGAGAATGGAGCACGATGGAGTTACTTTGGGCTCTCCCAATGGATGCTGTCGCAGAGCGCAGCGTCACAACCCGCTTACCCTGACTGTCTTCAACCACCAAGAGGTGCTGAAGCATCTGTTCATCACGAGGGAGCGGAGGGATGACTGGCTTTGAAGAAATCATGAACTAACCACTGAAGCAATCATTCAGAATAATCGAGAAGGATTGAACGATATCGGCTAAGGGATTAAAAGGCTCAATGTTAAGGGTTAACCCAAAGCCTCTATCGCCTCTTGACGTTGTAAAAGTTCAGTCAGGGTGAAGTTTAGAAGCCTAGGCCTACAACAACACCTTAAATAACGATTTTCAAGAAATGAGGAAAGTTTTTTCTATTACCTCAAAGTTCGATTTAAGCGGTAACTGGAGTCATCATCTGGGGCGTAACAAAGATTCTAAGACTGAACTTATTTGCATTTGAGACGTGTATTCTGACTGCTAGCATGCCCATCTCCTAGGCTTGATTCAACAAAAGTCAGAATACAAATAGCTATTTTTAAAATTTTTTATAGAATCAAATGGCAATCTGTATAGTTGTTTTGATCTGTACTATTACAGTTAAGTTTTATATAAAAAGATGCAACAAAGCTTCTATTAAAAATCAATCTCTGACATGAGTTCTTGAAGTCAAAACTGGGGTCAAGACTAGAGCGTAAAGACTAAGCGGGAAGAATCACTCCGTCGTAAAACGTTCTGGCAAGCTTCCGTCATCGACTTTTGCGATCGCGCTTGGACGGATTCTCGAAAAGCGGTAGGCTTAGAGCGAATCAGGGTTAGTGGGTAGGATTAATGGGTATATTCAGCTCAGCCCATTCAGCCCAGCCCATTCAGCTCAGCCCATTCAGCTCAGTGTTTATAGACCGCCGGATTCAGCAATTGAGAGAATCGTGATTGAAGAGAACTTAGAAAGAAAGGCTCCATCAATGAAGGCTCAAGTCTTTCGCGGCGTCAATCAGTTGAGCTACGAGGAAGTTCCGCTGCCGGAGGTGGCCTCCGATGAAGTGCTGGTGCAGGTCAAGGTTGTGGGTCTGTGCCAGTCGGACATTAAAAAAATTCTTTATCCGCTCTATGAGCCGCCGCGCATTTTTGGCCATGAAACCGCTGGGGTAATTGCGGCCACCGGAAATGCGGTGCAGGGCTGGTCAGTGGGTCAGCGCGTGATTGTGCTGCACCATATTCCCTGTATGCATTGCGACTACTGCCTCAACGAAAATTTTTCGATGTGTGAGGTTTATAAGAACATCACCACAACGGCAGGCTTTGCGCCCAGCGGTGGCGGCTTTGCCGAGTATGTCAAGGTTCCAGGGCATATTGTCCGCAACGGCGGACTGATGGAAATTCCGGACGAAATCACCTTTGAGCAGGCCAGCTTTGTAGAGCCTACCAACTGCTGCATGAAGGCGGTCAAAAAGGCCCAGATCCAGCCTGGTCAGACGGTACTGGTGACTGGGGCAGGCCCTATCGGGCTGATGTTTATCATGCTGGTGAACTACTTGGGGGCAAGGGCGATCGCCACTGACCTGCTGCCAAATCGCATCGAAAAAGCCCTGAGTGTTGGGGCCGCCGCCGCCTTTGATGCCAGAGACCCTGACCTTGCCCAAAAAGTACAGGCCGAAACCCGTGGACTGGGGGTAGATGTCAGCTTGCTAGCGGTTCCGAGCGCTAAGGCTTTTTTTCAAGCGATAGACTGTACCCGGAAGGGTGGCAAAATTTTATTTTTTGCCGAGTTCCCCGATGAGGTCGAAATTCCCCTGAATCCAAACCTGATTTATCGACGTGAAATTGATCTCCTGGGCAGCTATAGCTCTTCCTATCGCCTTCAGCGGCTTTGCGCCGATATTGTGTTTAACAAACGCATTGACGTAGACGCCCTCATTAGCGATCGCTACGCACTCCAAGACCTAGATGCCGCTATCGCCCAGGCCGTTAACCCTGGTTCTGATACCTATAAAATTCTGATTTATCCCTAATGTTTCAGACTAATGTTTCAGGCTAATGGTTCAGGATGAGTCTGCTCCCCCACAGTATCTGCAATCCGGCACCTTAGCAGCGCGGGTGAAAGCGCAGCACAGCCTTGCCCTAAACTCTGGTGCCCTCAAGCCTTTTGCAACCACCTACGACTGGATTGAAGATGGGGAGGTTCAGTTTTTGGTGCGGATTTTAGCCAACCTCAAGCGCAAGGAAAACGCAAAGAAAAAAAAGCCTCCGGAGAACTTTAATCCGTTTCTGCCCTACGAAGCGGACTTATTTGTGGCGAACCTTTCGCCCACACACCTCGTGCTGCTGAATAAATTTAACGTGGTGGATCACCACATCCTCATTGTGACCCGCAGGTTTGAGCCTCAAGAAAGTTTGCTGGGCGCTGAAGATTTTCAGGCTTTGGCGATCGCCCTCTCTGAGATGGATGGATTTGCCTTTTACAATGGCGGGAAATCTGCCGGAGCCAGTCAGCCCCACAAGCATCTCCAGTTGGTTCCGCTTCCCCTCACCCCCGATGCGCCAAACGCCCCTCCATTGCCAATCCATCCCCTGATGCTAGCGGCGGATGGCGTCAACCCCGTCCTGCCCTACCGTCACGCGATCGCCCACCTCAATATCCTGGACTTTACACAGCCCCTAGCGATCGCCCCCTGGCTCCAAGAGCAGTACCAGCGGCTGATGAAAAAATTAAACCTTTGGCCAGAGAATAGTTTGCCAGAGAATAGTTTGCCAGAGAATGGACTGCAGCCCTTGAGCGCCTACAATCTCCTCGTGACCCGTCAGTGGATGTGCATTGTCCCGCGATCTCAGGAAGGATTTGGGGGAATTTCCGTCAACTCTCTAGGGTTTGCCGGAGCGCTGCTGGTCAAAGATGCAGCTCAACTGGAAACCCTGCGCGCCCTCCAGCCCATGAATATTTTGACCCAGGTTGGGCAGGCTCTACCGTAGCAGATCGCATAGCGGCATGTGTTGCTCAGCCCGTTGAGCAGATCATGGGTCGCCATTCACCACAAAATTCACGACAAGATTGACCACAAGATTCATCACAAGACTCACCATAAGAAAAGAAGAAACAGCCAAAATGCCCATGAAACGCCGCCACTTCCTGACCTTAGGTAGCCTGAGTAGTCTTGGGATAATCCTCCGTGGCCGAGCTGTTGTCGGACAGAAGCAGCCCCCCTCGTCAAAACCAGCGGCCAAAATGCCCGCAACAATTCCTGCGACTCCGGCCTCTGGTCTGCTTCTCAGGTTTATTGCGACTGCGGATGCAGGGTCTAGCGATCAAAACCAAGCTGCCGTGGGTCAAGCCATGAGCCGCTACCACCGCGATCGCCCGTTTAAGCTTGCCCTGCTGGCGGGCGACAATATCTATAATTATGGCGAAATCGAGAAAATCCCCACGGCTTTTGAGCAGCCCTATGCAGACTTAATCAAGTCCGGGGTTGAGTTTCGCGCTTGCCTGGGCAATCACGACATCATCACTCAAAATGGCGACCTTCAGGTGCAGTACCCCGGCTTCAATATGGCGGGGCGGTACTATACCTATCGAAAGGACGCCGTACAGTTTTTTGTGCTGGATACCAACGTCAATGCAGACTGGAAAACACAGCGGATTTGGCTAGAAACAGCCCTGCGCCAGAGTGATGCCCCCTGGAAAATTGTCTACGGCCATCATCCTGCATACTCATCGGGCCTGTACGGCACCGACCGCGAACGGATTGCCCAGCTTGCCCCGCTCTTTAAGAAATACCGCGTCCAGCTCTACATTAACGGCCACGAGCACCACTACGAACGCACTCAGCCGATTAATGGCACCACCTACCTGATTACAGGGCATGGGGGTGCGGGACTCCGCCCAGTGGGTAAATCTGACTGGACGGCTTTTGCCGACTCTCGCCATGGGTTTTCTGCCCTAGAGGTCTATGGCGATCGCCTTGAAATTCAGGGAATTGGCACAGACGCCCAGCCCTTTGACCGTGGCATCATCACCCTTTAGGGCCTTACCCCAGCACCTGAGCGCGCCAGTCGAGTTAGCAGAAGCAGAACAATACGCCCTATCCCTTAAGCGCTCGTCTAAAATTTTGACGGTAAGAGGCATTAAAAATCATCACAGGCCAGCCAAAGGTTAAGAGCGCACGAGACTGGCTGTAATGGGTTTGGTGAAAGCCAGCCCAAAACTTCCAAGCTCCTAGACCATAAACTACCAGCAAAACAAAGCCAAGAAAACCAACCATTGCAATACTCCTCTTGAACGGAATGAGTGTCGTTTCTTTCTATTTTATGCAGTGGAATTGGAATAGGCCTAGTCTCTAGAGAAGTCTCAAGATTGGGTACAAGATTGGGTCAAAAAATATGGATGAATTGGTTCAGTGAAAGGGACTGAACCATACCGGACTAAGCAGCAAGCTTTGGCTGGGCGATCGCCACAGCCGCACTCTCCAAGAAGCCTGCTTGACCGGGGGGCCAAAACCGAATATTGGCTCGGCCGATGACGTTTTCTTGGGGCAAAAATCCCCATACATGGGAATCGTTGCTGTTGTTGCGGTTGTCGCCCATCACAAACAGCATTCCCGCTGGCACCTGCACTAAGGGCATTTCGTAGGTGGGCGGCTCGGCAATATAGGGTTCGCGGAGGGGAACCTGATCCACATATACGCGACCCTGATGAACCTGCACGGTTTGACCTGCGACTGCAATCACCCGCTTAATGAAGGCTTGGTCAGCGGCATATCCTGCGGACTGAAGCAGATCCGGTGGACGAAACACCACCACATCTCCCGCTTGGGGCGATCGCACGCGATAGGAGAGCTTTTCCACCACAATGCGATCGCCAGGGTAAAGAGTGGGCACCATTGAAGGCGAAGGAATATAGCGCGACTCCGCCACAAATCCGCGAATCATCACCGCCAAAATCATGGCGATCACAATGGTTAGAATATTATCTTTCTGAGCCTTCCAGAACCTTTGCCCTCCAGAAAGCTCAGCGTCTGGCTTAATCTCTGGCTTAATCTCTGAATCAGCCTCTGGCCTGATATCTACAGAATCTTTCGTCATGGATGCCTTGTAGCGCCAATTATGCGTAGTAGAGCCAATTTGTAGCGCAAGTTTGTAGCGTAAATTATTCGTAGCCTAAATTAATAGAGCCGCTTTAAGATATAGTCCGTCAGCTCAATGAGTGCCTGCTTTGCGTCTGAGGCTGGCAGCTTTGCCAATCGCTGTACCGCACTGGCGGCATACTCCTCGGCTAACGCGCGCGATCGCGCAATGCCTTGGCTATGGTTTATTAGCGCGATCGCTTCTTCGAGATCTCCTGGTTCAGTGAGCTCGCGCTCAATTAAGACCTGAAGGTAGGGCTTTTCTTCCATCGCAAACAGTACCGGAGCCGTGAGATTACCGCTCTTGAGATCCGCACAAGCTGGCTTCCCTAAGGCATCTACCGTACTCGTAAAGTCCAGAATATCATCCACAATCTGGAACGCTAAACCCACGGCTCGGCCAAATTCATAAAAATCTTGGGTCAGGTCAGCCGGCGCTTCACTCAGCACTCCCACCGCCTTAGAGCTATTGGCAATCAGCGAAGCAGTTTTGTAGTAAGACTTTTCGAGATAATTTTCCAGCGTTAGCGCGACATCAAAACTGCTAAAGCCCTGCTGAATCTCGCCTTCCGCCAAATCTTTAATCACCTCAGACAGCAGCTTGACCACCTCTAGGTTATCCAGATTGGCTAAGTACCAAGAGGCTTGGGCAAATAAAAAGTCTCCGGCCTGAATGGCAATGCGGTTCCCAAACTCATAATTAACCGTCGTCACTCCGCGCCGCATCTCAGCCTCATCTACCACATCGTCATGGAACAGACTGGCGTTGTGAATCATTTCTGTAATTTCAGCCAGCCGTCGGTGCCGAGGCGAAATCTCAACACCCGCATCAGCCACTGCTCGCGCCAAAAGCAACACAATGGCAGGGCGAACCCGTTTCCCGCCCGACTTAAACAAATGCTCTGCTGCCGCAAATAAAACCGGATGGCGTGCTCCAATTAACTGTTTTAAGTTCTCTACCAGCTGTGCGAGATCGTCCTCAACTGGAGCAAAGAGCGAAGTTACTGAGGTCATGAAGGTTGCTATCTCGGCGGATATAAAGAAAGATTACAAAATTTTACATATTCTGCTCATATTCTAAGCGAACCTCTTCACATTGAGGTAGGTTCAGTAAACAACTTGAGGATCTTGGGGAGGATTTTGGGGAGGATCTTGGGGAGAACCTTAGAGGACTATACATTCCTCCTAACGCTAATCTGCGCCTATCCCTAAACGCAGATGCAGGGAGCATCAGAGACAGGTACTGACTGATTGATATCTTGGGGTTTGGCGCTGTGGGTTTGATATCCTAAAGCAGCGCATTAGGAGACCCCATGCCCCAATCTTCCCCGCTCTCAGATGACGGGCTTTCCGTTGAAGAACGTCTCAATCAAAGTGTGGCCAATCAAGACGTGCCCAATCAAGATGCGCCCAGTCAAGATGTGCCCAGTCAAGACGTGGCCAAGACCAGTCTAAATAGCTCGGACAACCCACCAGCCCCCCTGCGATCGCTCACGGGGGCACTGATGGCGGCTGCAATCGGTCTGCTGATGTACCGTCTTACGACCTCTATTGTTCTGTCCTTTTCCGCCCATCCCATCGTTTCTCAGAATAGGATTGTGCTTAGCCTTTCTGCGGCGATTCGGACGCTGGTGATTGGGCTGGCTACAATGGCCACTGGAATTTTTGCATTTGTGACGTTGGGGCTAGTTGCGCTGGCCATTCAGGCCATGATTCAAGCAGTCCGCACGCCCAAGGCTGAATCGTAGCACTCCGTTCCTGTGAGATGACTACCGTGAGGTGGCTGCTGTGAGCTGGCTACTGTGAGACAGGCTTCTTAGGAATCGCAGGGCCAAGGACTGCGCCCTGGGATGCTTTAGAAATCTGGCTGCCACGCTCTTTACGAATTTGTCTTTTGGTACTTTCTGGAAGCTGCCTGCCCAGGGACAGCGCTTTATCAAAATAGGTAATAGCCTCCACAGGCTTTTGCTGAAGCGCCAGAATTTGCCCCTTGAGGTAGAGCAATTCAGGATTTTTGGGGGCATCGGCGAGGGCTTTTTCCACCATTGCCGCCGCCTGGGGGTAGTCCTTGGCGTCTCGATAGACGAGGGCCTTTCCGCGCAGCGCTAGGTAAGAAGGTTGCGCTTTGCGAAAGGAGGTAAGGGCATCTTCATGGCGCTTCATTTTTTGATTCGCTAGGATGGCTTCGACGTAGCCCACAATGAGATTCACCTCTGGGTCTGTAGGTGCCAGCTTACGGGCTTGGTCAATTTCGCTCAGCATGGTTGTGACGTTTGGGATGGCTCGCACCAGCCCGAAGTCCCTATCTTTGAGGTAGTAGCTGGCCCCTTCTAGGCCTTGGGCAATGCCGAGGTATAGGTGCGATCGCGCTTTATCTTGGGTCTTCATGGCTTGGGCGACGGAAGCCGTTTTTTTAGCCAAAGACAGCATCTGATCGGGCTGCTCGTTCATGTAGGCCAGCGCCGCCTGAAGGGTATAAACCAGCGGCTCTTTGGGGTTTTCAGATTCAGCTATGCTGAGGCTTTGACTGGAATTGAGGTAGCTGCCGTGGCGAAAAAAGGCTTCAAAGGCGCTCCCTAGTGCGGGGCCGATGGGTCGGGCGGCAGCACCCGTCCGGAAAGGATCTGCGGCGATCGCGCTGCCGCCACTCACAAGCGCAAGGCAGGACAAGACGGTTAAACATTGGCTAGCCCATTGGCGGATGGACGCTCTGGGCTGCAAGAAGTGAGAGAACTTAAGCGGTAAAGACATAGCATGTCCTGAGTAAGATGAAGGGGATAGGGGGCAAGGTTTTTCTAGGGTTCTGCCTAATGGCTTTGTTTATCATCTATAAAGGTTGTCAGAATATCTACTCAAAATGTTCCAGGTTCCGTATTCCAGATTTAATCTTGACGATTTAGTCTTTAAGCTCGAAGCTTCCATCATTTCAGCATTGCCTTTATCTCGGCTTTTATCTCAAAGATTCAGTTTTCAAAGATTCAGTTTTAGATGCTTGGCCTCCACTGTCTATCAAACATTCAGTGACACAGCCATTTCAGTCGCAGTCACCCTAGTCGCAGCCACCCTAGTCGCAGCCATTCATGAATCCTCCCTTCCCCCAACGTCCGGATGAGCAAGACAGGTCGCATTCCTCAGACCCTGTTTTCGGTGAGCGCAGGGAGAGCCTTTTGCCTTTAGCGCCTGCTGCCGCCAGTCTTCAGGGGATTGATGCTGATTTTGAGACGGATTACAAGGCTCAACCCTTTCCTTGGCGCTCTTTATTGCTTTTAGGGTTCACCTCTATTGGAATTCATCTCCTAGCGCTCCGGATTCCACTTCCGAATTTAGAGACTGCCTCGAAAGAACCCCCGACGATCAAAGTGACTCGCCTTGCCGCAGCGCCGCAGCGCAAGACCGTGAAGCAGCCGACCCCTCAGCCACCAAAACAGCGTGGGCAATTGCCGCCCAGGACAAATGCCACCGCTAACCCTAGCGCGATCGCCTCCAGTGCTGTACAGTCCCCTGCAACCGTCCCAACCCGTTCCAAGCCAGAAAATCCTACCGAGACTCCAGCCAAGCCTCAGATAACACCTCCCGCCGCACAAAAGCCTGTGGAAGAGTCTTCCATAAGCCAAAAACCTGACCCCGAATGGAAAGATTTTCCGACCTATCCAGGTGTAACCGATAGCCCAGAGAGTCCTGCCCTCAGGACCTCCGATGACTTTCAGCGCGTTGTCAAATATTTTGATACGGCTCTCAAAACGCCACAACAGTGGAATCATCAAGTCGTCATTGCAGAGGCGAGTCGTAAGGTCTACCAGATCACGGCAGGGAAGTCCACACAGTTTCTGAGCGTGCTGTCTCGTCCCCCCTTCGGTACAGCATATGTTTTAGCCAGTCAGCCGACCACCCAGGAAGACTTAAGAAAGTCAGAAGAGGCGATCGTCCAGCTAGGCGATGTTCTGGCCAGCATCAAAGGCAGCGTGCCTACGGATGGATCTCTGACGGCTCAGCCTGAGTTATTTAGCCAAGCGGAGGCTTTCCTCAGCCAAAACTTTATTCAAAAAGCACCGGAGCAATTACTAGAGCAATATCTGAAGCCCAATTTAGTCAAGGAAGGTTTTCAGATTATGCCCAGCCCCACCACTTACGGTGGCGCACCCATTTACCCAATCCAGCGCGAGCTGTTTACCGCCTACCTACACCTTGTCCCCAGTCGTGACGGCCAGGGAACAGTCATGATGGTCTGGAGAAACCTGCCACCGTCGCCTGTCCCGCAAAGCCCCACCCGTCAAACCTAAACCACACCAAGCCTAAACCGCCCCAAATCGATGGTGCGAACCTAGCCCAGAAGCGTCCCTCAGCCCCAAAGACGATCGCAGCATCCCCCCAACCGACAGGAATTTCAAGATTGATATTTCAGAGTGGTCAAACCCCTTGTAATATCAATAAGGAGTGATGGAATCGACGGTGGATCAATCTTGGTCATCTCTGGTTGAACATCTGGACATCCTTGCTGTTAATAGATTGATTTAAAGGGAACCAAAGTTATGAGCAGTAAGCCAGACCGCGTGGTATTGATCGGTGTTGCCGGAGACTCTGGATGCGGTAAGTCCACTTTCCTGCGCCGATTGGCAGACCTGTTCGGCGAAGACTTTATGACCGTGATTTGTCTAGACGACTATCACAGCCTGGATCGTTATCAGCGCAAAGAAACCAAAATTACGGCCCTTGACCCCCGCGCCAACAATTTTGACCTGATGTATGAGCAAATCAAGGCGCTCAAGGGTGGCGAAACCATCAACAAGCCCATCTACAACCACGAAACCGGACTCATCGACCCCCCCGAAAAAGTTGAGCCAAATCGAGTCGTGGTCATTGAAGGGCTCCATCCCCTCTACGATGAGCGTGTGCGCTCTTTACTTGACTTCAGTGTCTATCTTGACATTAGCGATGAAGTCAAAATCAACTGGAAAATTCAGCGCGACATGGCAGAACGCGGCCATACCTACGAAGACGTTTTGGCGGCCATCAATTCTCGCAAACCTGACTTTGAGGCCTATATCGATCCACAAAAAGCCCACGCCAATGTGGTCATTCAAATTCTGCCCACCCAGCTTGTCAAGGAAGGCGACCTCGCGAAAAAACTGCTGCGCGTGCGGCTGATTCAGCGCGAAGATGTGCCAGGGTTTAAGCCTGTGTATCTTTTCGACGAAGGCTCGACCATTAACTGGATACCCTGCGGTCGTAAACTGACCTGCTCTTTCCCTGGCATTAAGCTGTTCTACGGCCCTGATGAATATTACGGCAACAGCGTATCGGTGCTAGAGGTGGACGGACAGTTTGAGCGGCTAGACGAAATGATTTACGTCGAAAGTCACCTGAGCAATACCTCCTCCCGCTACCAGGGCGAAATGACCGAGCTGCTGCTGAAGCACCGCGATGCACCGGGTTCCAATAACGGCTCTGGACTGTTCCAGGTGCTAACTGGACTGAAGATGCGCGCAACCTACGAATGGTTGACGGCGGCAAAGCCAGCACAAGTTAAGGCCTCTGTCTAAATTTATCTGTAGTCTAGAGATCTACCTCAGGCTCTCATAACTCAGGCTCTCAAGTTACTCAAAAGCCCTCAGCGATAGTCGCTGAGGGCTTTTGATAATCTCGTCCTATTTTGAGCGGCGACATCAGACCGTGATGGATATCGGGGTCGCGCTTTACGCTGCTTAACCAGCAGGTTCAAGGCCCTCTGGAATGCAGGTCGCAACGGTCTCCCATCCCACAACAAATAGTCCGGCTTTGTCATAAATGGGCTTCTGCCATGAAGAAGGCTGCTGACCTTCAGGACAAGCGCCCCGTAAAATGCCAGGTCTGCCAACACCTGTCGATTTTGCAGGGCTTTGTTTTTGCCCTGGATGTTCTAAAGATGCAGGTTGAGGTGCCCCCTGAATTTGGGTGGTAGTGCTGCGGGGCATGGCAAGGGCTACGGAACTTAAGGATGCAGAAAGCAGTAGTCCAAGGGAAATGGGTTGAATGAGTTTCATTAATTATGTCTCCTAAAGCGGAATGGAAATCAATAACTGAATGACTTGATTCTCCCGGAGTCGCTCAGGTTTGCCAGTGAGGCTGCACAGCAACGCGCCGCAAGTTTATCACCGGTATATTGTGATCTTTTCCGCTTTTCTTTCTTTGTAATTGCTCAACTCAGAATAAATTAGGATTTCAGGCGATTTTTGCCTCACCCAATCGCCTGAAATCGACATAAGCCATGATTTTTTGACATGAAAAATGTAAAAACCAGACGAAAACAAGCCTCAAACCGTTGATCTTACTAGGTTGAGCAATTACTTATTTTCTATGGGGTGAGCGATCGCTAGCACAGCCCTAAGCGATGACTATCATCAATACGCCTGATCTAGATCACACGCCCTTCTCTAGGCAAACTGCATAATTCAATGAGTGGTTGAGGAGATGTCTTATTTCTTTAATCTTGAAACCGACTCTTAAACTAACTGTAGTCTCTAGGAGAAATGCCATGACGACCAACCATGATCAAAATCAAGATCTCTCGATTGAATTAACCGATGAAGACCTGTCCGAAATTCAGGGCGGTGGACTCCTTAGTTACATTTACGCAACAACATCAAGTCAGGCAGAGGACAAATTAGGGAATTTTGAAATACAAGATTTAATGTCTCAATATAATCAAGCTGAGCAACTTGGAAAAATCAAGAAAAAATGATGGTCATGAAGGTGATTTTCATCTATTTTGACCTTTGTAGATAAGAATAGACCTGTTGCTTTTTAAGCGATAATGTCCACAAGACCTTGAGAATTCGTCT
>JAKRSB010000129.1 GCA_022402525.1 Thermosynechococcaceae cyanobacterium MS004 | reverse complement strand
TAAATATTCGATGAATTGACGGTCGTTCACTGATTTTTACTGGGTTTGCCTTGCTTTAGGGTGCCCATACTCTACACCATCTCGTTGACTTCGACGCGGCTTGTTGCCCTCTTTTAAGTCCGATGGCGATCGCGCTCTCTAAATCAGACCGGAATTGACGCGACTGAATGGCGAACCCCTCTGCGACCAGGGCGATCACGGGGGTAATGCGGGGGCAAGGCGATCACCTTGTCTCCCGTCATGTAATGAAGATCACAGCACATTTCCCCTGATATCACCGCCTCGTTTTGCAGTTCGCCGAATAATACTTGTATTCGGTTATTGCTTCAGAGGTTACGGTCATGAAAACGGAAATGCTTGCGAAGTGGGTTATCGTTGACGGTCGCTTAGAGCTACAGTGGGCAATCAAAGATGACAATCAACTAATTTATCTCAATCGCTGCCTTGCACAGACACATAAGGCAGCTTAAGTCTCAGAAGCGGTCTTGCCCTGGTGCATTCTCACGCTCCCTCCTTTGGACGACAGCAGGGGTAGAGAGGGCGATCGCTCTACGGTAGCTTT
This sequence comes from Thermosynechococcaceae cyanobacterium MS004, assembly GCA_022402525.1. GTDB lineage: Bacteria > Cyanobacteriota > Cyanobacteriia > Thermosynechococcales > Thermosynechococcaceae > JAAURS01. The sequence continues at coordinate 4,591 of JAKRSB010000129.1, read as the reverse complement.
GCCAGAAATGACAACACCTCCGGCACCATGCCTCGCCTTTTCTTGGGTTAAAGAAGGGTGATCGCCTTGCGCCCTGACCACACACTGCCATCGCTAAAGCTGCTGATACTGATGCTGATGCTTGATTGGCTCTAGAACAGCTAACGCTCGACGACGAGCTTCCTGATGCTCAACAATAGGACAGCAGTATTCTAAACTCGCAGAGCCGCTTAGCCTCAATGCCTCCTCAGGCACATTGGCTAATTCAGGAACCCACTGACGGATAAAAGCTCCCTTGGGGTCAATCTTTTCAATACTCTTGACGGGATTATAAACTCTAAACCAGGTGCGACCTCTATTGCTCACTCCTGCATGGCTCTGCCACTGCCAGTGGTCAATCGCAACATCTCCATCAATGAGCTGCTGCATGTAGTGTTTCGCTCCCCACTGCCAGGGCAAAAACAGGTCAATACACAAAAAGGTGGCACATAGCGCTCGCAGTCGAAACGGTAGCCATCCAGTTGCATTTAGACAGCGCATTGCTGCATCAACGAGGGGATACCCTGTTTTTCCCTCGCACCAAGCACGATAGTGCTGGTCATTTTGACTCCAAGGCACTGAATCGAATGCTTCAAGATATGATTCAGTCTCGCAGCGCGGCAAATTTCGCAGCTTTTGTGCAAAATGATCTCGCCAGAATAACCGACTGATAAAGCCGTCTAGGTTTCTTTGCTCCCAAGCCGTTGCAGTCCGTCGCTTCAGCAAAACCTGTTGGTAAATAGTGCGAACAGAAATCGTTCCAAATTTGATATGGGCACCCAATCGACTCGTGTTCTGACTCGCTTGGGTCGCCACGCTCAGACTCTTGAGGTAGCGAGGCACTTTACAATCTAGAAATTCATTCAATAGCCGATGGGCTTCTCGCTCTCCCGCAACGGGTACAGTTTGAGTCGTCATGGGCAAGCCCAGATCCTCCAATGATTTCAGCGGGCTTGTGTTTGTACTGAATTGCACAGGAGAGAGGTGTGTGGGTCTTAAGGATACTGGTTCTTGCAAAAACCGATACCACTGAGGTGTAAAAAATTTGAGGTCGTAGACTTCTTTCCCGCCCGCTGGTGACACTGCCTCGGATTGAAAACATCGAACCTTGATTCCCGCTTCCCTCAGTGCCTCAATCGCACAAACATCTGTTTTTGTGCGCCATTCCCTTTCACTGTCTTCGTTCCAGTAAACTGCATCAGCACCTACTTTAGTTGCAACCTCAACCAAGACTTGAGGTTGGTTGCCATAGTGCCGAATGAGCTTGGAGCCTAAGTGTTCTAAATTCTTTTGCAGGCTATCTAAGCAGCCCAGAAGAAACTGCACTCTACCAATGCCAGTTTCTGGATGATTTAGCAAATACGGGTCAAAGATGAAGAGGGGGACAATTTCAGCTTTCTCGGCGACCGCTTGAGCCAATGCAGGATTGTCGCTAAGACGCAGATCCCGCCGAAACCAAACAACAATTTTAGAGGGATGTGTCATGCACCTATTTTAGCGAAATGCCTAACATCCCTAAGCTGGCGCTGCGGCATCTGACTTTTGGCCTGCAAAAAAGACGATTTCCGCTGAAGATGGAATAACTTGCGGAGGTGGCATGATAGCCCTAGCTTCTTCGCTTGGCTAAATCTAGGCGATCACATAGGCTTTTGCTTGGCGGGGAGGGGCGATCGCGGCTGTGGCATTGCGGATGCTTTCTGGAGGGGCGGTAGATGGTTGGACAGACTGCATTTACTGTTCAAATTCTTAGCAGTAAGTGAATTTTACCCAAGCTCACCTAAAAATGTCTTCAAGTCACTAAGTCTTGCCTTTTGAGTCTCACTTAGCTCTACATCTCTCAGTGCATATATATTTTTCTCAAGTCCATCTAAAGCACGATCAACATTAAAGACAATACTTGAAGATTTCAAAGACTTACGGCCCCTTTCGTGGGAGCTAATAGCCTTTCTTAATTGAGAAAACGAAACATCATGTACTTCAATGATTTCGTGTTGAAGTGGGAGCTTTCCCGTTATTAATCCACTCAATGCTACTGGAGCTGGTAAGCGGCAAACTTGCTCAAGCTTTGAGACGCCTAATTCTAGTACGCCAGCAACGCTTGCGGCATAAGAATTAAGAAACGACTCCACTACGTCTTGATTGACCTGCGACTTTAAAAATTCAAGTTGTTCATTCAACTCAGGAGAAATAGGGGTTCCTCCGCGAATAGATTCAACTATTTGCAGGAATTCCTTAAGTCCACGAGTAACACTCCTGTAAGCCCATACTTGGCGTGTTGTAATTGAAGCACCACCAGGGCGACGCACCTCCCCATTTTTAATAAAGGCCGTAAGATTTTCATACCCTTTTTGTTTGAACAGCCCTTGCTCTTCAATAACATCAAGTCTAGTTCCTATTGCATATGCGTAAATTGTACTTTGAGCCTGAACAGTTTGAAGAGCTTGATCTATCTGGCCTTGGTACGTTTCAATTTCCTGTAATAAGACATCAAGAGATTGATCCGGTTTCCCACGGCAGATTTCTAGGGCTCTTAGCCAATTTTCTCGATCAGCCAAATCAATCCGTTCAAGGTTTAATACCTCTTCAGAAATTCTCTGAGGCAAAACGACAAGCTTATTTGGGAGTGAAGTCTTTTCAGAAACAGCACTAACCCTTGAAAAATTCTTCTTAGCCAACTGTCTCTACCTCACATTTAATTTCGCTAGTTTTTGAAAGTTCTAGGTGCTCAGCAATTTCAATAAATGGCGCACGATGTTCCGCCTTACTTCCAGAATATGTATAAAGTGACTGCCCCTGAGCTGACAACTCAGCGTAAACTGTCAAATCACGAATAGGAGGAGCTACCCATGCTGGTGCTTCTTGATGGGACAAATAAGAACGTACATCCCATTCAGTTAGTTGCTCATAAATACTCTTGTGTAAGCTAGTCGATTTCATCCGGTTGGGTACAATCATTGAAACCACAAGATTAGGGTTGGCTCGATCTGCGATCTCACTAACTAAATTGAGTAATTCTGGAATATTTTTGAGCGAGAAATACTCGGTTTGAACTGGAACTATCACGCTATCACTAGCGACAAGAGCATTTTTGGTAAAAAGACCTTCCCCTTTTGGTGTATCGAGCAAAATATAATCGTATGTTTTGTAAGTCACATTGAACTGATCAAGAGCATCCTTCAAGCGACTTTCACTGGCTAGTCCTTTTTCAATTTCAGATTGATAAGCTCCAAGATTTATTCCAGGGGTGATTAAGTCAACTCCACCAGACACTTTAATAATGGCTTGCGCGAACAAGTCCGATTGCTCTCGCTTTGGAGCAAATAGTACCTGCCCTATATTTGGCGAAGATGCATCTTTTTCTACGCCCAGCGCAGCAGACAGATCACCTTGATGATCCAAGTCGACACAGAGAACTTTCTTTCCCATTTGAGCCAGTGTCGCTGCAATACAAAACGTGAGCGTCGTTTTACCTACGCCCCCCTTAATCGCTGCGATCGCAATAATCATGATTTTCACCTGCAACTGCACGATTGCACAGTTGTAAGAATACACCAATATTTTGCCTTTGCTCAAATAAATTGTGCAACAGTGCATTCAAGTGCAGACGTCTGCACTTGAGCAAGGCTCCTCTCTCTCTATGACTTAATAAAATTTGGGCGAGACCATGACGTTTGAAGCTTTAGTATTCTCTTGCCTCAATCATTCGTCTACAATTTACGCTACTCCCCTACTTCCCCCGCCCTCTCCTGCAACTGCTCCAGAACAGCCCTCGCTGACAAGTGCTTTGCTCTCTGCTTCTTCGTCGCTGTCGCCTCTCCCACAAATTTCTCGCTCATCGCCTCTAGACGACATTCACAGGTGAAGCCTGCTTCTCCTGATGCTCTTATCTCGAAACTTGGACTCGGCCATTGCAGTCCCTGGCATAGCTCCAGCAACAGGCTCACGAACATCTGCCCATCTTTGAGCTGCTTACCCAAGATTGGGTGCGATCGCTTGTCTATGGTTGGCACTGGCGCTGGCGGGGTGTCTTTTGCCTGTGCTGGCTCCGGTGGTGCTGGCTGCACTCTTTGCTCTGGTGGTACAAGCGTCTCCCGCAGATAAGACTCAATCCACTTCAAGCAGGCACGGTGTTTCGCTGGCTGCTTTTGGGTGTGTTCTCCAGGGTGTTCTGTTGTCTGCCGCTCTCCTTGGTTGTTGACGACCAGCCAGATATGAAAGGGGCAGGTCTGGTCATGCTGTTCCTCGATGTATTCGATGCCTTGCCAGTCTGATTCCTGGACACGGGCAATGGAGATGATGCTTGCGGCATCCTGCACGTTTGCTTTGAGATGCTGATAGGCTTGTTCTTTGAGGTCTTCGTTGTCACTCTGGAACAACAGCAGATACAGGTCTTGAGGTAATAGGCTTCTGCTCGCTAGTCGGGTCTTTAGTTCTTGGGTGATCTCTGCAAGACCGTTGTTCTCAATGCCGTATTTCAGCACTTTACTGAAGGCTTTGCCGTTCAGGTGCCCTAGGGCTGCGGGTTCTTGGAGCTGGGTTTCGTATAGTTTGTACCGGATCGCTTTGAAGTGGT
>JAKRSB010000128.1 GCA_022402525.1 Thermosynechococcaceae cyanobacterium MS004 | reverse complement strand
AGCCAATTCCTCAGGCTAAAAGGAATACGGCGCTCAGGGCTGTATCAGCGTATCTAAACCTATGCTCTGCATCACTTTTAATACTCAGCCAGTCAACGACCTGTCTCTCACCTTATCCTTGTGACCCCTTACAGCGTATTTGGGGACAAGCAGATGATGGGCGATCGCTCAGATTAAGCAGGACATCAGCCTCTCTTTAGCCAAGCTTTGGCTAAAGAGAGGCTGAGCACAGGATTCATCGCCTTACTTTGCTCGACAATTAGGCCATACTTATACCAGCACTCTCGACAAGAAGTGATGTCGCTGAGCCCAGTGTGCAGGCTTGTCCCCCGATAAGAGCATTTTCTAAAAGGACTCTTACCCTTCAGAAAATAGTGGTTTTTCATAGCTCCTTTAGGTTGTGTCCATCCATCTGGAATAAGCGTTAATACCTCAGCTCGTGGAAAAACGCTGGGCTTAAAGATTTAAGCCCAGCGTTTCTTATCGGAGATTCTTATCTATTAAACCCATGTTAATACTGCAGTTCAGCAGGAACTAAACTGAGTCCGGGGCTACCCACTTGATAAGTACCGGGGACAAATGAGTAGGTTGGCGTGGCGCACATCACCTTCTGATTTGGCAGCAAAATCACAACATTACCGGGTTCACAGGCAGATTGCGTCAGGCCATTGTAGGAGAGAATTTGAGGCCCCTGGTTATATAGGGTGCTGGCCTGACGATAGGAGGATCGTGTAGACCCACTGCCGCCTTGAAACAACCCGCTGATGAGCCCTTGCAGAACACCTCCTAAAACATCGTCCCAGGCGTATCCGCGCTGGCTCCAGTAATCGCGCTCATACCAGTAGCCAGTCCCACTCCAAAATGTGCGATTGTCCCAGTAATTACGATTGCGCCAGGTGGTATCTTCCCAGTAATCGCGATTGTAGTTCGTCACATAGTTTTGGTAGAGTGCCTGCTGCCGAGAATTGACACGATTCAGCCGACTTTCACGTTGAATCAAATTCTGCTGCTGCTGCCACGTATTACGATCACGATTTCGATCTTGCTGCCATGCGAGGCGTTGCTGGGCAACCTGACGCGCATATCGGTCTGCCCGATTTCTGCGGATAGTAAGCTGACGCTCTTGCTGCATCTGTAAACGCTGCCGCTGCTGCTGGAAAGATGTTTGTTGCCGCTGCTGGTTTTGGAAATCTTGCTGTCGTTTTTGAGCTTCCTGCCGTCGCTGGAGGCTTTGAGCATTTTGCTCTTGCTGGCGCTTTTGGATTTCCTGCTGGCGCTGGAGATCTTGAGCATTCCGCTGGCGCTGCTGGAGGTTTTGGGTGTTCTGCTCTTGCTGGCGTTTCTGGGCTTCCTGTCGCTCCTGAAGATCTTGAGTGTTTTGCTCTTGCTGACGCTTCTGCTCATCCTGCTGTCGTTGGCGGTTTTGATTATTTTGCTGCTGCAATCGCTCCTGGGTGTTTCGCTGACGCTGGCGTTGGGAATTGTCTGACTCCTGCTGGGACTGGCCGAAAGAAGACCGCTCTCTCGCTTGTGCCAGAATAGAAAGAGAGGGTTGGTTTAGCTGACCCAAACCTGGAGCGGCAGCACTTGCCCTTTCTCCTACAAATGGGCTAATTAATCCTAACCCAACAATAAAAGCTGTAGTTCTTAAAAAAGTAAACTTCATAGGTTCCTTTCCGCCAATGGGGGTAGTTAACCTACTGGTGGAGTTGCTCTTTAAGACGAATCAAATTAAAGCAGAGTTTCATTTTCTTAATATATGTTTATTTCGTGAATTTATCATTTACTCTCATCACAAAAATACAGATTAATGATTTATTAAAATCTATCTAAAGATGGATTTTAATAACACAAAAATATAGCAATACTCCGAACAAAATTATGAAGTAATGAGGTTGTAAGAGCACATGGTGCCTTATGCGGCCTGGGCTCAAATATCTCACAACCAGTAGTAAGCTGAAGTTTATTATCCGATAGAATTTAATACAGACAAGGGATTTAGCAAATTAAAAGCATGTCACCAACAAAAACAGTCTATAAAATTTATTCGTGTCTCCATAGATTGTATTCCAGATCAACCTGCCATTCTTAGAAAGCTCTTTCATGGTTTGTCGGAAATTTTTCCTATTCCTGGCATGGAACGAGTAAAAATGGAAAATACAAAGCATGATGTGCATTTTCAGATGTATGTTGCCTCTAAGCAAATCAAACAAGTTCGTCCTTTTTTAGAACGAGTTCCTCCAGCATTGCGTGAAAGATCTTGTGTCTATATTGATACCGAAGGAGACTGTCTAGCTCTCTCCAGCATCGAAATCGATGCAGCTCTTATTCGTCACGAATTTGATTCACCAAACTGCTTTATCTAATTCACTTCGCCTCAAATCTATTTGAAACTCTCATTTAGCAAGCTAAATGACAGGAAGCTATCAATAGCTCCCGCTCCGTTCTTTCCTTCTCAGGTGCTGCCGATGGCCTTCAGTTCATTTGTCCCCGACCATACAGTTCACCACTGATTCACTTCGGTGCTGTCCCTGGTTGCGGCTCTTTGGGTCATTGAGTCTCTAACTGTTCCGGTTAGTCAGACGGTCGTTCCGGTGCTGAAAAAAGCTTGTAAGCCCAAGGTCACAGAGGAAACGGCACAAGACAAGACTCTACGGAAGCGATCGCCTAAGACAACGGCGACAGGAACTTCAGTAGCAGCTAGTGGGTGCCATCTGCACAATGGCGGGGGCACCCACTCTTCGGTTTCCCTACTTGTGTATATGGCTACCAGAATGTTTCAATACATCATCGATGTGATTCTAATTGAGCCACTCAAGCAAGGAAGCCTTAGTTGAACAAGAGATTTTTCCAATCCACTCTGTCATGCTTGATTTTTAGCTTGGCCTGGACATCACACACATTACATTCTGATGCTGCCATCATTGGTAGTGAAACACCAGATACCGTATCGCTAATTTTCTCACGCGGTGATTCTTATCCCCCAGGTAACTCCCCATTTGCTGATGGCCCTTTGGTTACTCTTTTCGATGGAGAATATTGGCAAGTCTCTGCACAAAGTCTGGCTGCTCCTACAGGCCCAGCAATAGGCTCCTCCCGGCTCTTTGCTCAACAGGTTATTTCTGGGCAAGGTGTTCTTCCTCGTGCTGTTTTTGGTCTATCCCTCAGAGACTTTTTCCCGACTACTCAGCAAGCTTCCTATCTAGCAAGTTCTTCGGAAACCTCAGTGGTTGGCGGTAGGGTGACTTGCTCTCTAGATTCCCCAGACTGTGTTTTTTATACTTTACAGCCATTCTCAACTCCCCCTGACCCCCGGATTCCTGACCCGCTTCCTTTTCCTAATAGCTACGAACTTCAAGCATCTTTTCAGCCAGCAGAACCTCCACAACCCGTTTCCGAGCCATCAACGAACATTGGTGCACTCTTGGCACTGGCGCTGATCGCTGCTCTGAGAATTACTCAGAAGCTGAGACTAAGCTGAGGCTAAATGGGGAAGTCATTAACAATCGATTTTCCACCGTATGTTTCACTGCCGACTAAACGCACGGTTTCAGTATTGGGCAACTTGACGGTTAGTTCCCATTCTCCCCCTAATGCCGTAACAATCTCAGATAGCGTTTCTAACGTTAGGCGGCGATCGCCATTCTCAAGCTTAGATATTGCAGGTTGTTTCACGCCAATCAGCTGTGCCATCTCTGCTTGGGTGATATTCAATCGCTCTCTTAGGGTTCGCAGCGTTACATACTCGCGGTGAAGTTCTTCAGTTCTTGCCTCTATTTTTGCCCTTCTTTCCGGTGCCAGTTGTCCCATCCTTTCCTCGAATGTCACCATCTTTGACCTCCTTTTCAGACTCTTCTAAACGCTTGAGATGCTCTGTAAATCGACGGTCTGCAATTGGAATGTTTTCTTTGTACCATCGCCCTTTACCCGTTTTATTGCCGCCAATCAGCAAGATTGCTCGCCTGACTGGATCGAAGGCAAACAAGATCCGCCAAGGCTCTCCACGATACTGTACTCGCAGCTCTTTCATATTCGAATGTTTACTGCCCTCAACCGTATCTGCATAGGGGCGTGACAGCAGCGGCCCTTCCCGACGAAGCAAGCCCACCACGGCTAAAATTTCGTCTTGCAGATACTCGTCCAGCGTGTCAAACCATTCTGTATATTGGTCATGCTCTTTGATTTGCCATTCCATATCTTCATTGTATTCCTTTTTGGAATATTGGCTTCCCAACAGAAGAGCGGCGATCACTCTTGCGATGCACATGCACAAGTCGAAGAAAACGGTGACTCGATGAGGGCACTGCTGGCGCTAGGCTTCAGCTCTATCTCACGCTCTAACCCTAAGTCTTCCGTCTATCCGGCAGCTTTCTCTATCCAGTCGAAGATCTGCCCCACTTTCTCTAGGTCTATCAGGCCATAATTCCACAGCACAATCGGCAGCTCGGTCACGCTTGGCTGCTGTTCTCGATTCGCTAGGGCGATCTCTGTTTCGCTGATCCCTAGCTCTTGCTGTAAATATTCGATGAATTGACGGTCGATCACTGAGTTTTGCTGATTTTGCCTTGCTTTAAGGTGCCCATACTCTACAACATCTCGTTGACTTCGACTCGGCTTGTATCGTTCTTTTAAGTCCGATGGCGATCGCGCGCTCTCAGGATTTGACGCTTTTTACGGGCTGGCTTGAAGCCTTCCATGCACTGCGATCCACACGCACGGTGGGTTTTCACTCATGTACTCTACGCGATGGCGGCAATGGGCGGGTATCAGCAGATGGTCGCCTGATTTAAGGTGATAGAGTTCTCCTTCTGTAAACCTCAACGCTGCTTCTCCCTGGAGCAATGTCACCCATTCGTCTTCTTCCTGGTCATACCATTCCCCGACTGGTGTCGTTTGGCCTGTTGATAGGATGCGCTCAATGCGAACCCCTTTTCCTACGGCAAGAATTTCGGTTTCCTCAACGGCTGGCAGCGGCGAGGGCAGCGCAAACAGGTTTGCGAGGGGCGGTGTCACGTCTCTATTCTCCCTCTTTTGTCATCACCTACACATGCACCCGTTCTCATCCAAAAGGCAGGTGATAAAATCAACTACACTCTGACTTCAATCACCCCTAATACGTGAATGAAAAGCAGATCAGTGACCAACTTTATCAACAG
>JAKRSB010000127.1 GCA_022402525.1 Thermosynechococcaceae cyanobacterium MS004 | reverse complement strand
AGTCACAAAATACTGTCTAAGTATTTCTACTTATCGCAAAAGTGAGATGCTCCCCTGCGATCTTCAAAGTAAGCCAGCTCTAGCGTTTGTAAGTGGTTATAGGTATCGACTCGCAGTTCGTGCTGGAGAGTTTGGGCTAAATTACGCCAGAGCCTGTCGGCTCCATACTGGCTGAGGGATTCTAATCCCCAGGTGGCGATCGTCAACACCGACAACATCAGCAATTGGGTAAGTGGATTTTGCACGCCTAATCGGGCGAGCAGGGATTTCTCTTGCTCAACCATAATATCCAGCGCAACCCCAATCAGGTAAGGGGGAGCTAGATCGAATAAAGTGCGAAAGACGGAGCAAAAAATGGCTCCCCAGATTTGTAATTGATAGGGCTGGGCATATCGCAGAAAACGTAGCAAAGAAATCTGGGTCATGGTTAATATATACGTGCAACTTAATGGCCTGGATGATTGAGCTTGCTCATCGGGTTCACGCTATGAAAAGCATGAGTCAAGTAGTAAAAGGCTATCAATATTGTCTAGGTCAGAACAGCAAAAAGAATGCTAGCCGAAATCGTTTTTGAACGCTAGAGCGCAGAGTAGCTTTTGGTCAACGTATCATTTAACCATCGTGCGGCGAGATTCGATATTTTATAAATTATTCCAATAATATCTGGGGTTGTTATTTGAGCTTCTGGCCAACCCACCCAGTAATGCGAATGAATACATCTTCGATTCAATAGCAGTTAAAGAGCAGTTAAAGAACAAAAATTTGAAATCGATGGTGTATTTCTGCCACTAGACAGCAAAAACTCAGGATTTGTATATTTCTGTGAAGTTAAATTTCAGAAAGAGAAACAGCTTTATGAACGGGTATTTACTGAATCGCACTTATATTATTACTGAAATCGGACTAGATTCAGTAATTCGCTAATTGTCATTATTTGTCCTTCTCGTAATTTAGAACAAAATGATATTTATCTGTATGTAATGCTGATGGAAAGGCATCAGGTTAATTGCATCTCTTTTGATGAGTTGGGCGATATTCGTCAATTACCCATTTGGGTGGCATTGATGGTGTTGACTACCCTGGAAGAAACCCGTGCGACCGAAGCAGTCAGGTATTTGCTAGCGAAGAGTCAGCAGGTCACTCCATAACTGAAAGATCAGGGTATATCCGAGCCTTGACAGGGCTGAATCGCAAAGCATTTGATGAGTTGTGCGTCGTGGTCGGCGCGGTTTATGAGGCGTCACTTCAGAAGAATTCAGCGCCACGCAAAAGCGACAGAGGCGGTGGAAGAAAAGCCCGCTTGCAAAGCACGTAAGCCAAGGTCTTTGTAGTTACGGGCAAGCACTAAAAGAGCCGGAGCGCTGTTCTGTAGATTTTCTGTGAGCAGATAGGTAGGTTTCTGGGGGGCAGCTAGGGCAGCGGCACAGGGTTTGTCTCACGTCCAGAGGCAGCTGAGGAGTTTAATTATAAAGCGATCACCATCAAGGTTCTTCAGTTGATTGAGGATTTAGGTGTCGTTGGCGGGTTGGTCTTGGGGCGATCGCTGCCGTTAGAATCACAAGATCTCAAGAAGTCAGGGATAACGCCAAGGAGTGTTAACGAGATATTTTTCGAGATCATCCAGGATAAGTCCAGCGGTAATCGCGGTTCTGGCTCGCCATTCCAGCCAAACCCCAGGAAGCAGAATGTCAATGCCCTGGGTATAGCCTCGCCCCAAACAGGTCGGAATATCCTGAACCCACTCCGTTAGATCTAACGGCATATTGCTAGCAGAAGTCTGTTGGCAAAGTTCTTGCCAATCCAAGGAATTGTGAATTAGAGTCACGGCAATGGGAGATGAATTAGAACAAAGCCCTGTTTATCGTCAGGCGAGATGGGACGATTAGGACAAAGATTGTTAAGCGCTCGGCATCGATTTAGCCTTGGCACTGATGGGGATACATAATGGTGTGCCTGTGATGGGGTCAGGATAAATGCGGCACGGTAGATTAAACACTGCCTGCACCACTTCCTCTGTAATAACGGTACTGGGTGCTCCAGCCGCAAAGATTCGGCCTCCCTGAATGGCAACTAAATGGTCAGCATAGCGGCAAGCATGGTTTAAGTCATGCAGCACCATTACAATCGTGCTTCCTTGTTGCTGGTTAAGATCTTGAAGTAAGTCTAAAACTTCAATTTGGTGGGCTAGGTCTAGAAATGTGGTTGGTTCGTCGAGGAGCAAAATTTCGGTATTCTGGGCCAGTGCCATGGCAATCCAGGCCCGCTGGCGCTGTCCGCCCGATAGGGTTTCTAAGGGGCGATCGCCAAAATCCACTAAGTCTGTGGTTTCGAGAGCCTTCTGAACAAAGGCCTCATCTTGGGTTGACCACTGCTGTCGCCAGTTTTGGTAGGGGTAGCGACCCTGCACCACCAAGTCTTTAACCGTCAACCCCTCTGGTGCCGTGGGGTTTTGCGTCAGTAGGCCCAACCGCTGGGCAACCGCCTTGGTGGAACGCTGGGCGATCGATTTCCCATCCAGATACACTGTACCGTGGGTCGGGGTGAGCAATCGGGCTAACCCCTTCAGGAGGGTAGATTTACCACAACCATTGGCACCCACTAGGGCTGTAATTTGCCCAGATGGAATGACCAGAGATAGATCTTGAACGATCGCAGTCTTTTCGTAGGAAAGGGTTAAGTTTTGAGTTTCAAGAGTCGAAAACATAAGATAAGAATTTTTCTCAATAAAAGGCTAAGGCTCTTATCTTAATCCTATTCTTCTTGCTTACCAAGAAGCTGAGCAAAATGGGAAGTGGGTTGGCTGATCAAGGTTTGGCGATCGCCATATTCCACAACCTTCCCTTGCTCTAGAATCAGAATTTGATCGGCTCGTTGTAATGTCTGTAGGCGATGGGCAATAAGAATGCCCGTACGATTCTCTAGGAGTTTATGAATTGCCTGTTTAACCTGTGCTTCCGTCTGCGGATCTAGGCGGGCAGAGGCTTCATCTAGAATCACAAGTGCCGGATTTTTGAGAAAGACACGCACTAAGGTTAGCAATTGTGCCTGTCCTGCGGATAGGCCGCTACTGTCTGTACCTAAGGAAGTATTTAGACCATCGGGGAGCGATCGCATCCATGGCATGAGTCCGAGTTCCGCGAGAATTTCTAAGATCCAGGTATCAGAGATGCGCGAGTCAAAAAATGTGAGATTGTCCCGTACCGTTGCTTGAAAAAGCTGCACATCTTGGGTAACAAAGCCCACCCGCTGACGCAATTGTGCTAGAGGAATTTCTGTGATGGAGTGCCCATCTAGGAGAATCTGTCCAGATTGAATATCGTATAGCCTGAGCAATAACCGTGCGATTGTACTTTTACCGCTGCCGGTATGGCCGAGTAGCCCCAGCACTTGACCGGCTGGTAGATCGAAGGAAATATTTTGAAGTACCCCAGCATTACCCGGTTCATAGCTAAACCAAACCTGTTGGAAACAGACTGAGACAGCACCTGATGGCAACGCCACTGTCCCCCGATTAGGAACTACAGAGTGCCGATAGAGCAACAGTTGCAACCGCTGGATGCTGGCTTGCACCTGTTGCAGTTGCTCTAGCTCTTCACGAATGCGTTCTATTGGCTGAGCCAGCAGGTTGGTGTAGTGAAAAATGAGGTAAGCGGTGCCGATGGTAATAGTCTTTTGCTGCCACAGATAGGCGGAAATGGTTAGGGCGATCACATTACCAACGGTAAATAAGCCCACACTAGCCGCCCACAGAACGGTACTGGCAAACCGTGCTTTTTGATAAATTGGGAGCCAGCGTTGCAGTAGAGTATGAAAGCGATGCATCACATATCCCACCGCACCATTGGCCCGAATGTCTTCTCGTCCAGCAATTTGCTCGCCGAGGGTGCCATAAAATTCAGCGCTGATCTGCCGATATTGCGCCCAAGGTGCAATGGCTAGTGATTGGACGCTGAGGAGTAGCGATAGAGCCACGAGAGAAAAAATTGTTAACCCCAAGCCAGCGAGTGGGTTCTCAATCCACAAGACAACTAAAATGCCCAGTAGAAGAAAGCCATTGCCGCCAATATGAATGATTAACTGCGAGAAGAAACGAGAGAGGACATTGACATCACCATCCACACGCTCTAATAACTCGCCTGGTGTATGGGCTTTGTGGAAGCATAAGTCAAGGTGTAGACAGTGGGCCACTAAGTCAAGACGCAGGGCATTAGTTGCTGTCCAGGCCACGGTTTCTCCTAAATAGGTAGCGATGACAGAGAAAGTCTGGATCAGAAAACCAATCACAATAAATAAAAGTGCTGCCCAGGGTAAATTCTGCTGAGAACCTTTTTGCGTGACTGCATCAATGAAGTATCCCAAAATTTGGGGATTAATGATTTGCAACATGATGCTACTGAGTAGGGCGATCGCCAGACCAATAACCGTCCATCGCTGTGGCTTGAGATAGTCTGCTAAAAGCGATCCATAGTATTGAAAGGGAATGGACATAGGACAATATCCCTAATTGCGCCTAATAGCCTATCTTGAAGCAGGCTACCAAAAGAACAGGCTTTGGCTCCAAACAGGAGTTTTTTGGCTCCTAGACGGAATTTTTGAAGTTGATCTGGCCCTAAGTACAGGACAAAACATTTAGAGCTTGCCGAAAGTGGCTCACATTAGAGGCGCGAGGATTGAGAACAAGTTGGCGAAGATGGTCAAATCCCAAGCGAAACAGGCTCTTAGCCCGCCGTCCATGTTTTTTGAGGACAATCGGTTTGAGCTAATGCAAAAATAAACCTGTACTCATTGCCCAACATAAGTCCAACGTCAATAGCGCCAGTAGCTTACGTAAACGCTTGGGTTCAGTAAAGTGCGTCGATTCGAGGCAAAAGTCTCATGTTTTGAAGATGCCATAGAGGGTTTCTATGCCCCAGCGCAAGGCGTAATCCGCAATCAGGTTTTCCTCATGTGGTGGAGCAATGATCACCAGCAGTTCACCATCGTCTAAACGCAAACCTTCTAGGGCAACAGGCTGTCCCCAAACGCGACAAGCTCCCTGCAGACGCACAGATTGGCTAACTTGCAGATGGGCAAACACCACCTTGGCTCAGAGAGCTTTGCCATCGCGCTCAATTTTGTCTATCGCCCTACCCCGGATGCGGAGGTAGTGCATCAAGGAATGGTGGGATGTGTAAAGTAGAGAGACATCTATTTTCA
>JAKRSB010000126.1 GCA_022402525.1 Thermosynechococcaceae cyanobacterium MS004 | reverse complement strand
CGTTTCGAGCGCTTTATGAATATAACGAACTTAATTGGTCTTGTCAACACCTGGGCTAGATTTTATTTTGGAGGGTAAACACAGCGCTAGTGACAGTGCCAGTGACAGTGCTAGTAATCTACGCCGCGCTTTAGCTCGATTCCCTTTTCTGCGTAGTGTTTGTGGCAGATCATTTCGGAGTGGGTGCTGGCGAGGGCGAAATAGCCAGGATTGTTTTTGCAGCGGCCTGTGATGATGATTTCGGTGTCGCGGGGTTTGCGGAGGAAGGCTTGGATGATAGGTTCTTCGGGAAGGAGTTCGAGGTCGACGGTGGGGTTGAGTTCGTCAAGGATGATGGTTTTGTAGAGTCCAGAGGCGATCGCAGCCCGTGCAATCTCCCAGCCCCGTTCGGCTTCGACGTAGTCCAGCTCTTGCTGTTGACCACGCCAAACAATGGCGTCTCGTCCACAGCGCTGGTGGTCGACAAGGTTTGGATAGCTTTGCTGCATGGCGGAGATAGCGGCATCTTCGGTGTAGCCAGAGCCACCCTTAAGCCACTGCATAACTAATACGCGATGGGATTTATCTTGGCTGATGCCTCGACCGATCGCCTGGAGGGCGCGACCGAGGGCGCTGGTGGATTTGCCTTTACCGGCTCCGGTATAGATTTCGATGCCTTCGATGCCGTAGGGGTTATCGCCGGAGGGGTGGGACTTCATTTCGGAATGGAGGTCGGCAATCTCGATGAGGGGCTGGGGAGATCCGCGACCCGTGGCAATCACTTCTAGGTGTTCGGGTTTGTTTTTGATGACTTGGGCAACTTCTTCGGTGGGCAATAGCCCCAGATCTAAAACGGGGTTGAGTTCATCGAGGACAATGACGGAGTAGAGTCCTGAGGCGATCGCTCCTTTAGCAATATCCCAGCCGCGCTGGGCTTCGAGGCGATCGAATCGAGTCGATTCATCGGCACCAAAGAATTCGGCTCGTCCGGTGCGCACCTGGTCGATGAGGTGGGGAAATGCACGCTGGAGCGCTTCGATAGCCGCATCTTCATCGTAGGTGCGGCCAGGGCCTTTGAGAAAGCGCAGGAGCAGCACACGGGTCTGAAACACTGAACCAATACCCAGCCCAATGGAGCGCAAAACCACGCCGAGTGCCGCCTGGGATTTTCCTTTGCCAGCACCGTTATAAATGTGGATTTGGCCGACGATCCGTTCTGAGCGATCTTGCGCCGTTTTGATTCCGATACCCGTTCTTGTCATGGGGATTTGCCTTGCGTTGCTCTCCTTTAATACTCTACTGGACTGGATTGGTTCGATAGCTGGGATGGGATTTTCAATGGGGTTCTCAATGGGGTTCTCAATGGGCTCATCGGCAGGATGGTTGTCAGTGCAGGCCAGTCATCTGCGGTCATCTGCTCTCAAAGGTGCTCTCAGATGTGCTTTCAAAGATATTGATTGTATTGATGCATGGGGACTGATGTTGCGATGTGATTCGCCTTAATCATTGCCGGAGTGGTTGGGTACTATAGGGTTGACGGTTTAAGAAGTGCAGATTTTTCCTAGATTTTTTCCCTAGATTTTTTCTAATTGTCGCTATGAACATCGCTAGGATTTGGGCCATTGGCTCCAACGTATTTCGAGAAGTGTTTCGGGAGCGTGTCCTTTATATCGCAGCACTCTTTGGCGTTGCTCTTGTCATTGCGGTGCTGTTGCTTAACGAGGTATCTGGGGGCACTGAAGGCAAAATTAGTCTGGATGTGGGGCTGGCTGGCATCAGTCTATTGGGTCTAACCGTCGCGGCCTTTGTGGGCGCGGGACTCATGAATAAAGAAATTGAAAAAAAGACGGCGCTGGTGCTGATGGCCAAGCCGATGAGCCGCGCTGAATTTATTGTGGGGAAACATTTAGGGTTGACCAGTATTCTGGCGGTGCTGGTGGCGCTGATGAACGCGATGCTGTTTGGGGTGATGGCTTGGCGCGGTATTCCGTTTAATTTAGGGACGCTGACGATTTCAGCACTGTATTTGGTGCTGGAACTGTCTTTAATTACGTCGGTGGCGCTATTGTTTGGCGTTTTTACCAGCTCTTTGGTGGCGACGGTTTTGACCTTTGCGTTTTACCTCATGGGGCACTTTAGCCAGAATCTGGTGGCCTTAAGCCAGTCGATCAAGACGGATTCTGTCAAAAATATTGTGAAGGGGATTTATCTAATTTTTCCAGATCTATCGCGGCTAGATTTCAAGAATCAGGCGGTCTACGGACTACTGCCAGATTCAGGGGCATTGGCGCTGAATGCGGGCTACGGCGTACTGTATATTGCGCTGCTGCTGGCGATCGCCAGCCTCGTTTTTGCAAGACGCGAGTTTTAGCAGCTCATCTACTGGCCCATCTACTGGCCCATTTACTGGGCATCCGTCAACAACGCGATCGCCTGCTGAAGTGCTGTGACTGTCCAGTCTATATCGGCTTCGGTCGTTTGCTGCCCGACTGTAATCCGAATTCCCGCTTGGGCAAGATGGGGAGTATAGCCCATTGCTGTAAGCGTTGGGCTAGGCTGAATTTTGCCGCTATTGCAGGCTGAACCAGCGCTAATGCCAATGCCTGCAAGGTTCATTTGCTTGACTAAGGTACGGCCGCTGATGGGTGGAGCATTAGAGGAAATGTTGGACAACTGAAGGCAAAAGCTGGCGTGGTGCGGGAGGCGATGGTGCGGATCTCCTGTGAGTTTTAGGGTTGGGCAGGATTGAAGCTGGTCTAAGAGGCGATCGCGGAGTTTGACTAGGCGGGGTGGCTCGTGATCGATTTCGGCGAGGGCACAGACTGCCGCTGCCCCAAAGCCTGCGATCATCGCAACGGGCTGCGTGCCGGAACGTAAGCCTTGCTCTTGTCCACCCCCACCCATCAGAGGGCGTAAGGCAAGCCCAGGTTTAACGTAGAGTGCACCAACCCCTTGGGGGCCATAAAGCTTATGGGCCGACATTGAGAGTAGGTCAATCGGAAGTCTACCGACATCAATCGGCACTCGACCAACGGCCTGAACCGCATCGGTATGAAACAGCGCCCCTGCCTGCTGCGCAAGATGTCCTAGGGCCTCAATGGGCTGCAGGGTACCCACTTCGCTTTGTCCATAAATAATTGAGACAAGGGCGGTATTGGACTGGAGGGCAGCTTCTAGAGTTTTGGGGTCAATGCGTCCTGCCCCATCCACAGGCAACTGCGTTACTTGCCAGCCCTGGCGCTCTAGCATAGCGGCTGTTTTAGTAATGGCGGAATGTTCAACAGCGGAAATGATGAGGTGCTGGGGTGCCGTAAAGGTTCGGGCAACGCCCTGGAGCGCCAAATTATTTGACTCAGTGCCGCCGGAGGTAAACACAATCGACTCCGTAGGCGCATTGATAAGTTGAGCTACTTCCCAGCGAGCCTGCTCTACGCGGTAGGCCGAACGGGAACCCCATTCATGCAGACTGGACGGATTTCCCCAGCCCTGGGTGAGCACCTCCTGCATTGCGGCGATCGCTTCCGGGCGGCAGGGCGTGGTGGCGCTATAGTCCAGGTAGATTTGCATAGAAGATTTGCATTGAGCGTTTGCAGAAAAGATTATGGCGGTATCAGCAGCGCATCTGAGGACGGAACAAAACCGAGAACTGGACGCGAACAGACCACGAGGACATACTTTTATTTTATTCGGACTCCCACCATTACGGTTTTCCCTAATACAACGAACCGAGGCCCATCAAGCCCAAGCGGTACTATAAAAGTGTCTTGCAAAATATCTTGAGACCATTCTTCCAAGTCTGCTGAGAAAGGATTTCACACAAGCCATGGGATTTTTTGAATCTGAGATTGTTCAACAAGAAGCCAAATTGCTGTTTGAGGACTATCAATCACTGACGCAGCTTGGCAGCGCTTACGGCAAGTTTGACCGTGAGGGAAAGGTTTTGTTCATTGAGCGCATGGAAGCGATGATGGATCGCTATCGGGTCTTTATGAAGCGTTTTGAATTATCAGACGACTTCATGGCCAAGATGACGGTAGAGCAAATGAATACCCAGCTCGGCCAGTTTGGTATGACACCAATTCAGATGTTTGAGCAGATGAATAAGACCCTGGAGCGAATGAAGCAAGAGGTTGAGAAGCAGCCTTAAGGAAATAGCCAAGCGAATGGCCGTTAAGCTCAAAAATTGATTTACGGCAGCCTCTCAATTCAGGTAGATTGATGCAGTATTGCTGAATCCTTCTGCCCCATGCCTTTACTGACCAACCTCAACGGCCACATCGCTGCAACGGCTCAGGTTTCGATTTTAGATCGAGGATTCCTTTACGGGGATAGCGTCTACGAAGTCATTCGAACCTTTCGGGGGCGGCATTTTGGACTTCAGGAGCATTTAGCCAGATTACGGCAATCCGCAGATTATCTCTACATGGCTGTCCCTTGGACGGATGCTGAGATTCAGACTGAGGTTGAAAAGACGCTGGCTCAGGCGGATTGGCAGGAGTCTTATATTCGGGTGGTGGTCACGCGTGGGACGGATATTGCCATTGGTCTTCAGCCCAGTGCAGAAATTCAGCCCAATCTGCTGATTATAATTTCAGCGATCGCACCGGAGCCTGTCCTGTCTGAGACGGGGCTACATTTGGTCATTCCTCAGCGAATTCGGAATGATAAGAAAGCGCTAGACCCTGCGGCAAAAACGGGCAACTACTTAAACAATATCTTGGCGCTATTTGAAGCGCAGCAGATGGGCGCTGACGATGCGCTGCTGCTCAATGCCCAGGGCGAAATCACGGAGGCAACCACCAGCAACCTTTGGATTGTGCGAGAGGGTGTTGTGTTGACACCCCCTGTGGAGGTTGGAATCTTGCAGGGCATTACCCGTAGATTTGTGCTGCAAATTTTGCAGGAGCAGAATATTCCCTACGCAGAACAGGTTTTGGTGCCTACTGATTTGGACAATATTCAAGAAGCATTCTTGAGTTCTTCTGTACGGCTGCTGATGCCTGTACGTCAAATCCACAAAACGCCACTGCCTGAATGCCCTGGGACGATCACCCGTTTGGCCTGGCAGGCGCTCCTAGAGTTAATGGATACCCACAGCGCTAAAGCAGAAGCTACTGCTGAAATTCCTGGAGGGCTGGCTTAAAGTTGCGATTTTCGTGACTGGAGCGGCTGAGCTTGATGAGCGCAAATCGCTGAAGCGGGGTGAGCGATCGCCATTGGTCGAGGCTAAAGGGCACCCCCACGGCTGCCGCTTTTTCGAGGACGGGCACTGGAATATGGTCTGACAAAGTCCAGGCGGGATGCACTTCAATGGGCAGTTCTGAGGGTTGGGTCTGGGTTCTTTGCTCAATGAGGTCGCAAAGAGCCTGACGATAGTGGGCAATTTCTTCTGGGTGATCGCAGGGCAGCACCGCAAGTTGATGGCGATCGCTCTGGCTAAACTGGCTCCACTGCTCTAGCTTGAGCTTGATGCCGCAGATGTCGAGCTTATAGCGCACAATCATGGGAATACAGCGCAAGGACGCGATAAAGTCGGATTCAAACTTAAAAAAGACAGGTTCCATCGGTGCAGTTTTAACCGTGCAGTTTTGACCTTGCAGTTTTAACCTCGCAGTTTTAATCTCGCAATTATCCTTGCGATCCATTCATCGGTGAGGTCAGATCCTGAGGGCTATTACAGTTTTGCAGCATGGGGGCG
Organism: Thermosynechococcaceae cyanobacterium MS004; assembly: GCA_022402525.1. Lineage (GTDB taxonomy): Bacteria > Cyanobacteriota > Cyanobacteriia > Thermosynechococcales > Thermosynechococcaceae > JAAURS01. The sequence continues at coordinate 120,366 of JAKRSB010000126.1, read as the reverse complement.
ATCGCCCCATCAACGGCAAGCGAAATAACCGATTGCTGGCTTAGCCACTTCTGAAAAGAGCGCCCTCCCTCAGACAAAAACGCTTCTAGACCTGCTCGGCAGTCTCGGTGATACAGTCCGCACAACGGCTCCCACCAAGACTGATGGTAAGGCACATAGGCGATCGCCGTGGATGCTGAGCGTTGAACGGGCAGTTGATTCATCCAGGCCAGCAGAATGGACGGGTCTAGCTGGGGCAGATCACAGGCCAACAATAAAACCCAAGGGGTTGTAATAGCCTCTAATCCTTGGGCAAATGCGCCCATTGGCCCCATATTCTGAGCAGATTCCATCAGCCATTGAATTGATCCACCGTGGGTTGGGTCAAACACCAAATCTTGATAGCGTTCCGGCCAAGGGGTGAGGATAGAGACGGCACCACAACACTGGTGCGCCACTTCAACGACGCGCTGAAGCAGGGGAACACCTTGCCAAAGCGTTAGCGCTTTATCCGTCCCCATCCGCGAGCTTTGTCCGCCAGCAAGAATGAGAGCTGTCACTTGAAGGGCTGTCACTTGATCTGAGGGCTTCAGCACGGAGAAAAGGGGGTGTTCTAACGTTTGGCGAGGGAGTCTTGAACCGTCTTGAGCTGTGCCGCTGCTTTCTGGTCTTGGAGCAGCCTTTCGGCTAGGGAAAGGCCATCCTTCAGGGTGGGGGCGAACCCCAAGTGCCACAGATAAAAGCCGCTATTCCACAGTACCCCTGAATAGAGCGCGATGGTTTGATTGCCCTGCAAAACCTCCTTTGCCGATGAGGCCCAAGTGCTGAGGTCTTGATAGGGGGCTTCCGTGCCACTTAAACCCCAGTCACGGGCGTTGAGCAGGAAGCGCACCAGGTCTGGATGGTCTGAGCAGTGGGCACCCATAATAGCCGTGCGATCGCGCGGGAGATCGCAACTGCCTTCCAAGCCTTTAACGGTGGTATAGCCCGTCCGACCGCGCAGCGCAAACGCCTCCTGCAGCATGGCTTCTGTGGGGGGATGAACGTAGCCAGAGATGAGGTGGGCGCTGCCCGCATAGGGACACCAGAGCAGCTCTAGGGTCGCAAAGGGGGGGCGCTTACCAAGCTGATCGCGCGCTTCCATGAGCGGCGCAAGCGCTGGGAAATGGGGCATGACGTACAAAAAGCTGAGCTGGTTTTGTGCCAAGCTCTCCTGAACTTGCGGCAAGCTTAAGCCAGACCAGTCCACGCCCAAGCTCTGCCATAGCTCCAGCAGCGGTACACCGTACTTGGTCGCCACGCGATCGCCGCCATGCATCAGTACAGGACATCCGGCTGCGGCCAAGACCAGCGCCGTGAGGGGTAAAAGCGGAGCCGTGCGCGATCGCCCATCGTAGGGGACACTAAAGACCGCAACAGGCTGGGAAGAATCGATGGCCGCGACCTTTGGGCCTAAGGCATCGTAGGCATCTAGCATTCCGGCCAGTTCTGTACCGGTCGGGCGCTTAATGCGATGGGCAATTAAAAATGCGCCGACCTGGACGGGAGTTGCCTCCTGCTGCAAAATCATCAGCGTCGCAGACTCCGCCTCTGCACGGGTTAACGACGCGCTGGTATGGGTGCCACTCCCTACCTTCTTTAGCAGGTCACGAAAGGCTTGACTCATAGACCTTAAACGTACTCCACAGGCTGTGGAAGAATGGACTGCGGCAGCGTGGACGGCACCTGAATTGACCCCATACTTTGTTGAACGAGCTGCCGAAAGTTAGCAATGGGCGGAATCAGAAGGCGATCCGTTGTGGTAATCATGACCACTTTTCGCATGAGGACAGCCGCACAGGGCTGGGGCTGCTCTCTCTGGGACGGCTCTCTCTGGGACTGTTCTCTCTGGGGCTGGCCAATCTGCACGTCTTGGGAGGCAACGGCCAGATCCCGCACAGCCAAGGAAGGGTCACGACGGGATTCAACCAGCGCCCCCTGAGGCAAGAGCGCTACCATATTACCCTGACGAATGACGCCGCGAAAAGCATCCAGGGTGTTCAGCTCCATTGCAATATTTAGCTCTAACCCAAGCTGTTTGAATTGCTCTTGAACCAAGCGCTGCATACCGTACCCATCTTTGAAGACAACGTGCGGGAACTGAGCGAGGGCGTACCACGGCACAACCGCTTCTTGCGCCAAAGGATGGTTTGCCGCCATCAAAACCTGAATCGGCTCATCATAGAGCGGATCGACGACGGTTTCGGGGGGATGAATTAACGTGGGATTGTCCATGATGATGGCTAGATCGACCAACCCATCTCGCAGCACTTTTAGGGAGCGATCGCTGCCGAGGGAAGTGACCCGAAGCTGAATCTGGGGATAAAGCTGACAAAATTTTTGCAGAACGGGGGGTAGGTAGTGGGCACAGACAGACTGAATCGCCGCAACGCATAGCTCCGTTTGCTGGCCGTCTTTGAGGGCAGTGATAGAGGTGAGGGCGTCCTGCCATTCTGTAAAGATGCGCCGCGCCTTAGGCAAGAGGCGATCGCCAGCCACAGTCAGCTTATTTTGTCCGCCCCGATGGAACAAGGGCATTCCGACCCCTTCTTCTAGCCCTTGGATTTGGCGGCTAATGGTCGATTGTGTGACGCCACATTGAGCAGCCGCCCGCTGGAAACTTCCCGTTTGGACAACTGCGAGAAAAGCTTGGAGCTGCTCGATTCGCATACCTTTAAGTCCACAACGTTAAATCGCTCATTCATCAAACTCCAATGCAGCAACTTCAGTGCACTATCAGCCTTAATGTAGTGAAGACTACAAAGAAGTAGATTTAACCCTAAGGGGTTCTAGAAGTGAGTGCTGTAAGCCTGGATACGGATCTGTGGGGGATGAATTGAGCAGGATGCAATACTGTTCGGTTAAAACTCAGCATCCTTGCACTTGCCCCCCAACTTTGGGGGACTTTGGGGGGCAAGTGCAAAGTCGATTCCTCTTATCCGAACAGTATTGAGGCAGGATGCAGAGAAAAGGAGTAGGCGAAGTTCTCTACAAGAGCGTCTAGGTTTTAGCCGTGGGTCTTAGCCTGGGAAGCTTAGCCTTCAGGACTGCTAAGCAGCGTCTGACAGAGCTGACGGAAATGATCGCCGCGCTGCTCAAAGTTTTGATACTGATCGAAGCTAGCGCAGGCAGGAGACAGCAGGACGACTTTCGCCTGATTGAGCTGGGCAAGTTCTGCGGCGCGGGGGACGGCGTTTTCTAAGGTTTCGACAATTTCATAGGCGGTATAACCACGCTCTTGGAGCCGCTGGGCAAAGGCTGGGGCAGCATCGCCAATGAGCAACACGGCAGCGGCCTTGGCCTGAATGGTTTCAATCCAGAGGGTATCATCGCCCACCTTAGGGCTACCGCCTGCAATCAGAATGGCTGGGGCATCCACAGCAGCTAGACCCGTCTGCGCTGCGTCGTAGTTGGTGGCTTTGCTGTCGTTAATGAAGGTGACGCCCTGATGGGTCTGGATATATTCCAGCCGATGGGCAACGCCAGGGAAGGAAGCAACAGCCTGGGCGATCGCCTCTGCCTCAATTCCCGCCTGGTGCGCCACGGCGATCGCCAGCAAGAGGTTCTGCTGATTGTGTGCCCCTGGCATCCGCAGGGCGTCTACTGGCACAATTTTCTGGGCTTGCGTTTGGGCGTGAGAAGTCCTCTCAGAAACCATCACCCAACCCCCTTCAATATAGGCACGAACAGTCAGGGCAGATGGGTTTGAGGAAGGGGTACTTGGGGAAGACAGGGCTGAACCTTGGGTGCTCGTCCATTGGGCCTCTGGCCATCGGTCGGGGAAGTGCTGGAGCAGGTAGGGGTCGTCACCGTTCAAGATTTTATAGCCTGACCGATTCAGAAGCGCTGCTTTAATATCTCGATAGTTTTCAAGGGTGCCGTGACGCTCTAAGTGATCGGGGGTGAAGGTTGTCCAGACCCCAATTTGGGGCGCAAGGGTAGGAGAAGACTCGATTTGGTAGCTGCTGACTTCGGCAATAATCCAGTCCACGGGCTGACCAGAAAGCGCCACTTCACAGGCGCTATACCCAATATTGCCGCAGGCGGGAGCCTTTAGCCCTGCCGCCCGAAAAATGGCCTCTACTAGCGCCGTGGTGGTGGTTTTGCCGTTGGTGCCTGTGATGCCAACCCAGGGACAGTGCTGCAGAAATCGCCAGGCCAGTTCTAGTTCACCCAAAACTTCAATGCCTTGCTCACGGGCAGCCACTAGGGCAGGCAATTGCCAGGAAACGCCTGGGCTGACCACAATACGGTCGGGCCTCTTCAGCTTTTCTGCAACGAGGGTTTCGAGGCTGAAGCGGCACCCTAGGATAACTGGAATATTTTCTAAGGCAAGCGATCGCTGTTGTTCTGCAAGGCTTGAAGACTCCCCTGCATCGCTCACCGAGACCTCCCATCCCTCACGCTTGAGCAGTCGAGCAGCGGCAACACCAGAGCGGCCAAGGCCAATAATATGAGCAACGGGCATAGGAGAACGAGTCAAATAACAAGAATTGCAACCCTCATCCTACCCTCTGACGTGGCCCTCCTCACAGGCTTCGGTTGAATTTGGCCATAGCGCTCCTCTGGGCCAACCGAGCCGTCCCGTAGGCCGCTTGCTCCTGGGGCGATCGCAGCACCGGCACCCGCAAATAACGCTGCCGAATTTGCTGCCAGACTTCATTTTTAGCCCCACCCCCTGCCGTTAGCACCAGGCTCAGAGGCGTTGCACCATAGTTCCTCAGCAAGTGATATCCCTGAGCTTCAATCCGCGCCAGACTTTCTAGCAGACCGTGGAGAAATTCCCGATCCTCTGTAGGGCGAGGGGTGAGGCGGGGCTGGAGGTCTGGATCGTTCAGCGGAAAGCGTTCTCCTGGCTTGAGTAACGGGTAGTAGTCAAGGGGGCTAACCACTTGGGGGTCAATCTGCTGGCTCAACTGGATGAGCGCTGAAGCAGAGAAAAAATGGGCCAGTACCGCACCTCCCGCATTCGATGCCCCTCCAACAAGCCATAAATCGCCAAGCCGATGGCTATAGATGCCGTACTCAGCCCGGTCCACTCGCTGGGTACTCAAAAGCTTGAGCACCAGGGTTGAGCCGAGGGAAGTGACGGCCTCTCCAGGGTTGCTCACGCCACTCGCCAAGAATGCCGCAATGCTGTCTGTGGTGCCAGCATGAATCGTACAGTCTAGGGGTAGACTCAACCGATGGGCAAGGTCTGGCCAGATGGGGCTCACCGCAGTCCCAGGCGGCACCACACGGGGCAGGTAGGCGCGCAGCGACGCTAGCGCTGAGTGCTGAAACCAAGGGGGGTAGGTTTCTGTAGCGGGGTCGTAGCCCAGTTTAAGGCTATTGTGGTAGTCACTGAGGCCGAGCTGTCCGTGCAGCAAAAACGCCAGCCAGTCGGCTTGATGCAGCAGGTATCGCGTCCGGTATCGCGCCGTCTCAAATTCAGGCTGGCTACAAAGCGTCAGGAGCTTCACCAGGCTGGAGCTAGCGTTCTGGACACAGTGGCCCGGTGGCGCGATCGCAGTCAATGTTTCAACCCAGGCAGAATTGCCACGATCGCTGTACATCATGGGAGGCAAAAGCGGCTCACCCTGGCGATCGCACAGCAGCACCGTGGAAGAAGTGCCGTCAATGGCGATCGCCACTAGCCCAGCTCGAATCCCTAGGGGCAGTTCTTCCAAAAGCTGCATCAAAACCTGCCGCCAAACCTGGGGCGATCGCGCTGCTTCAGAATCCCCAAAGGCCAGCGACTGCTCATGCAGGATAGCGCCTGCCCCATCAATGGCGATCGCCCTGGCTCCAGTCGTGCCAAAATCAATCCCCAGCCAGCACTGGCAAACATCAGGAGTTAGCAAAACATCAGGAGCCATTAGTCAGGAGTCATTAAAAATGCTGCTAGACGTGAGTTCGATAAAAAAACAACCTTCTTAAGCCCCTCGCCTTTGGGAGAGGGGTTTGGGGTGAGGGGCTTCAAGGGCATCATCAAGCTCACGTTTCTAGAGAATGTTTTGGGAGAATGGTTCGGGGCAATGGTTCGGGGCAACCAAGCAAAACCTGAGCGACCTTCTTGGAGCTTGTTATGATCAAATCCAAACTTCCACTGCATTTCTAAAATTAACGAATCGCACAACTGAATCCCGCAAGCTCATTGCCCTCTACCTTGGCCACTAAGCTTCATGACCGCTCATTCCTCTACGCCTCAAACCCCAGCCAATTCAACCTCCAACCCCATCCTAGGGCTTCAGTACCAGACTAATCTACAAGACCTCGGTGAAGATTATTTTGACATCGTAGCCGCTGGCACTTTCCCTCAACACCTCCTACGCTTTCGGAACAATGGCGTTCTCGCACAGTTAGGCCTGAACCCCTCCCACGTAACCGATCAGCACTTCATTGAAGCCTTTGGTCACTTTCAAGATCGGAGTCCTCTACTCGCCCTCCGCTATCACGGCTATCAGTTTGGGGAATATAACCCCAGGCTCGGTGACGGACGCGGATTTCTCTACGGTCAGCTTCGCGGCGTCAATGGCGAACTATACGACCTTGGCACCAAAGGATCCGGCACCACCCCCTACTCCCGTGGGGGAGATGGCCGCCTCACCCTTAAGGGCGGCGTGCGGGAAGTATTGGCATCCGAAGCGCTGCATCACCTGGGCGTCCGCACCTCTCGATGCCTCAGCCTCATTGAAACCGGAGAAGAACTCTGGCGCGGCGATGAACCTTCGCCTACGCGATCGTCGGTGATGGTTCGCTTCAGCCGATCGCATATCCGATTTGGCACCTTTGAACGGCTCCACGCTCTAGGGCGACCGGATTTAATTCGCACCCTGCTGGATCACGTCATTGAAACCTACTATCCTCATCTGGTCGGCGACCCAGACCAAGACGCCAAATTCTATGCCGAGCTAGTCCAGCGCACCGCCGAACTCGTGGCGCAGTGGATGTCCGTGGGCTTTTGCCATGCCGTACTCAACACCGACAATATGTCCATCACGGGAGAAAGCTTCGACTACGGCCCCTATGCCTTCATCTCCACCTATGACCTGCGGTTTACCGCCGCCTATTTTGACTACTATGGCCGCTACGCCTACGGCAACCAGCCCACCATCTGCCACTGGAACCTTGAAATGCTCCAGCGTCCTCTTTTGTCCATCTTGTCTCAGGAACAGCTTAATGCAGGGCTAACGCTGTTTCAATCGGCCTATGACAGGGCCTATCGCCAGCGGATGATGCAAAAGCTTGGGTTTCAGAATTCAAGTCTCTCCGAGACTTCAGCCGCTGATGATTTACTAGGGGCAACGATCGCCCTGTTGCAAACCACCCAGGTAGGCTACCACGACTTTTTTGCGGCACTACGTCAAGACTTTTCAGAACTGTGGCGCGTCGATTCGGTGCACATTTTGCAGGAGCCTGTCATATTTAGTCAGGCAAAAGCGAATCAGGCAGAGCAGACACTCCTGCTAGAGCAGTGGCGGCAGCAATATCATCGAGTTTTGGTTCAGCTCCCTCCCTCCGAACTCCCCCAGATTGCAGCGTGCCTCCAGCGCTACAATCCGCTTACGGTGCTTTTACGGCCTGCCATTGAAGCCGCTTGGGAACCCATTGCACAGACAGATGATTGGGAGCCTTTTTACAAGTTGCTCAAGCAGGTCTCATCCTAGAGGACGGGGAATCTTTTAAGCTGACGCATACTAAGCTGATGCAGAAGGAGTCCTCAAGATCGATTTCGCTCCGAAATGCAAGCCTTAATGTATCCAGGGGATATATCCAGGGGGCTAGGCTGCTCATCCCACATTATGGAACCAAGAGTCTCAGCCTTATGAAATGCACTCTCCTCCATAGGTCAAACCCTCCGTAATAGAGGGTTTGACAGATACTTATGGATATCACTTAAGGATCCAAAGTGGAGCTGACGACCATAGACAAAAGCTTTGAGATAGCTACACAGCAAGCACTTCAATTTAGGACATCTTTAAGATGCCCCCAACTATACCCCTCATGTGTGTTGCTGGGATCCTAGCGGTTAGGCGACTTTAACCGCTTTCGGTTGTAGATAGGGTAGACCATCATTTTCTAGCAGCAGTTCTAAAACTTCTTTCCCGTTCCGTGCCGCTTCTTCGTAAGTGTCCCCATGAGTTCGATAGTGTTGCTCTGGGAAGGCTGGCAGGTGAACTAGATAACAGCTATCTTCCTCTGACCAAGTGATGACCATTTCATAGTGAAGTGGGGTCATTCTTCAAGCTCCTTATCTTTAATTTGTTTGATCGCGTCCATTACTTCTCTCACCTGGTATGGCTTGGCATCGTTGCTATCTTTCCCAGATAAAATTACTCGCCCTAAAAACAAAGGATGTAGCCATTTTGTATGACTGCCTTTAGCTGAAAATTCACTAAATCCAGCTTTTAGCAACATGGCTTTTAGCTCTCTGACCGACTTCACCATGCGTTAAGTCTCATCTCCTTTCATCAGATCACGCTGTGCCGCTTCGGTGATGACGCAGCGCAGCCATGCTGCCATGTTGGGATATGGCCTAGCAGCCTTATACGCATCGACGAGGAGTTGAGCGGCGATCGCCTTCTTCGACAGGTCACGACTGATCTCATTTTCCTGAGATTTATCCCAATAGCGTTTAAATTTTTTCAGACTTCAGTGAGCTGGAATTAAATATATGCAGCAATTGTATCCTTTTTCCAACTGGCTTATGAATTGGTTGATGCAGGTGGCAGCAACAATTGAGGAATAGGCCAAGGTAAATGCAGCACATGGCGTTCTCTCGCTTTAATGGGCTGCTGATTTCCCAGTCTTAAGCGTTGCTGTTGTAGCCAGATAAACACGTTGCTTTCTGGATAATACTGCTTCACGAACTTTTCAAAGTCATCCAAAGTACAGGGTTTGTGATAGCCACCCATACTCTGATGAAAATGATCATGAACCTCGACGGTAACGCAGATGATGTTATCAACGCTGTCCACCAGATGCGGATATTCAGCTTTGGAATACAGGTGATGTCCAGCCATTGGAATTTTGGTAACTTGATTGCCTTTAGCTCCCGTAACCTGGCATCTTTTATCGGCTCTAGTCTTGGCCTGCTTAACCGCTTTATCTATAGCTTTGTTCCGAGCATCAATCTGCTTTAAGATGTCGGCCATGCAAGGGTTTACTACTTCACTGACATCACTACACCAATCCTTACGATTGCGGCGGATGATGTTGGCAGAAAACACCTGTCCCAACTTAACCATCCCAGACAACGAATAGTAAAACCCTTTATCTGGAAGCTCTACATAGTCCTCATTTTTAATCAGCGCAGTCTTATCATCTTTTTTCGCTTCCTCAAACATCTTTTTGAGATAGTCTGAACGAGTCTTAAAGATAGAAATAACATCCGCACTAGACAGAAAATAGCGGTTATTGTTCTGTACCAAGGATGAGCTGTTATTCAGCATCTGCTGCTTGACAAATGCTTTTCGTATATCTCCCTTAATTGCTCGGATTAAAGTATCAATGAGGTTCCTAAACCAGCCTCTTTCAGTCTGCCGCTTGAACTGGAGATAATCGGCAATGGAAAATGCTCCAGAGCATGTGTACTCTCTGAGACCATTACCAGAAACTACCTTGTAATCAGTCCCCGCCTTTAAGTCCCACTGGTCATCAGGAATACTGTCAAAAAACGTTTCAATTTCAATCAGTTCATGATCGGTAATCTTCAATGTCTCAATGAGCTTTTTAGATGTAATGTAGATTTCAGCCACCTAAACCTTCTCCGTCAAGCTTTCATAGAACACTGTCAGTCGTTCAAAAATCCGAGCATCGCCTGTTCCTGGAACATCTGGATGGTAGACCTTACTCAGATTTCGATAAGCTGTTTTTACATCTTCCGTTGTCGAAACCTTTGGATCCAATCCAAAGATTCGCCAAGGCATCGTGTACTTAAAGATGTTGATGCCATTAATACATCCCTCTCCAGCCTCCCCGTCTTCCCCTGGCAAGATACCAATAAATTTGCGATAGAGTGTTTCCCAGCCCTCCTTGCCAGTCAATTTAATGTCCATTCCATTAGTTGCCATTACAAACTCGGCAGACTGCTTCAATGCCTTGGCATCAAGCACCTTAAAGTGATCCAATACCGCAGCCTTTATTTGCGCTAATGTTAGTCGTTTAACTTTAGGTGGCTTAATCGCCTTAGGCTTAGGTGGCTTCTTACGATAGTTATCGATTACAAACTGAGCTAAATCTTCTAGCACAGAAGGATCTACCCTATGAGCTAGAGACACTCTTGAAATTTCAGAACGAATTAATTCATTGAAGTTCACAGTATTAAATTCAAAATAGAGCACTTATGATTATCAGGCTCAAACCTCAGTTTTTATACAACAGGTTAACATTTCAGTCACTAAACTAGGATAATTCTAATAAATTTTCCCCTACTGGGATGGTTCCCATATTATTTTATCCGTTCCCAAAATTTAGAGCGACATGAACACCGCACAGCAAAAACCCGCTGCTAGAGCGGGTTAAGTAAACATCCTTGGATGCTATTGATTTGTCTATAAGTGGAGCTGACGGGAGTCGAACCCGTGTCCGCCCTAGTTATTAGCTCCCCATTCGTTCACAGGCTTAGCTTCTATACCCTAGAAGCGAGGATCGTCAATTATCCCCGACGATAGGATTCTCTAGTATTGTCTTAGCTAACGATCTAACCAGAGATAAATCGTTAGAGCAGTCCGTTGGGGGTTAGGTCTATAGTCCTTAACGGAGTCAAACTATAAACGCTCAAAAACCGGAGAGGTTTTTAGGCAGTAGCTAGTACTGTCTTACGAGCAAAAGGAACGATGTTGTTCGCATTTACGTTTTGTTTGAGTCATTGATTTACGAGAGGTAACTCACTCTCGGCCTGAATCACGAGGCTACGTTCACTAAAACGTCGAAGCCGTTACAGCCCCCTGTGTTTCTGAACTCATTATAGTACAAGCGCCCCTAAAGCAGCTTGCTGTCGCAAGCCAAGCGGCAAAGTCCTCGGTAGCTCAAGGCAATTGACGCAAAATGTAAATAATTTGTTATATTTGTTTACATAAGACAATATAAATCTCATAAAGCTCAGGTTTAACATGCAGAGAACGCCGAATCACCGTCCCCATCACTATGCTGTCGAGCCCATTGTGTGTGCAGCGGTTCATCCTACGGAAACACAAGCTGGCCAGGAATTACGGCAACAGAATCTACTGATTGCGGCCCTAGGCTTCAGTGCATTGCTCTGGCTGCTGACTTCTTTGTCTTGAGGTTCAATTCCTTAAGGTTCAATGTCTTAAGTTAATGTCTCGCGATCGCCTGCGTAAGCCGCTCGTTTCGTACTTGTGCAGTTCGTAGTGTTCATCACATTTCTCAATCCACATCCTTCAAGAGAGCCTGTATAGGGCTGCGGATATTTATGGAGACTGTCAAGCTTTTAGGTCGTTATGCGTCAGGAGAGCGAACGTTTGCAGGCGCAGATTTGCAGGATGCTGACTTGAGTGAAGCGAACTTATCTGGCATTATTTTGGCTCACGCTAACTTAGAAGGCGCAAATCTCAACCACTCCATTTTGCTGGAAGCAGACTTCAGCGAAGCGAACTTGCAAAGTGCGACGTTATGGAGAGCAAATTTGATCAGGGCTAGCCTAGGGGGAAGCTCTTTTGCGGGGGCCTTCCTGATTCGGGCCAACCTCAGTCATGCCAGCTTGAACCAGGCCAATTTTGTCAAGGCAGAGATGAGGCTTATTAACCTCCAGGGCGCAAATTTACAGGGCACAGACTTCACGGGTGCAAATTTGCAGTATGCAGACTTGCGGGGCGCTGACCTCACTCATGCCAATCTTGCGCAGGCTAATCTCACGGGCGCAATCTTGGACAATGCCATCCTGACAGGTGCACAGCTTCCAGAGTCTTTGCTGACAAGCCCGTTGAGCGTGGTCGTCTAGTCTGACAGCAGCGATGGGCAAAGGACGGCAGTGCTTTATCCCTCACTTAATCGGGAGCAGGAAGGCCAGCTTTTTAGCAAGAGCTTTTTATCCAGCGTTTTTTATCAAGAGTTTCTGATCAAGAGTTTTTTATCAAGACAGTCGATCAACATAGTCTTTTGACTCCTTGAGGCCCCATCCTGTATGGTTTCGGAGTTGCTGAATCGCCTGAATTTTCTGGTTTTGCCGCACAAGATTTTTAAGATTGGCTTTTAGTTCTGGCGGAATATCGCTTCTCAGCGATGGGGCTGTTTTTCCGGTCGCCAGCGCCTCTACAAAATCTCTAGAGCGCTGCAAATCTAAGTCCGTTAAGCTGCGAACTCGCTTAATGGCCTCAATTTTATTGCCTTGCTCAATCAAGGCGCGAATTTCCGCTTCAAACTGACTCGAAAAAGGGTGGGTGGGAGAAGGTTCGGCCAGACTTTTCTCAATCGTTTGGCTCTTTTGCCGATGAACCCGTTGTCCCCTTACTGAAGCTGGGGATTGCTGACGCCATCGACTAAACAGGAATGCGAGAATAAAAACCGCTGATGCAAGCAGAAGGAATTCTAAGCCCACTTTATTGCTAAGCCCACTTTATTAAAGCTCTAGATGGTTTGTCTAAAAAATTGTGCTCAGAGAAAAAGCTGTCGCTGCGCTATCCAAATCATCGCTGTGCAAAACCCTAGACAAAAAGAAGCCCAAACATAAGCTCAAAAAGCGCTTCGGGCTGCTGCCCGATTCAGAGTTTAGAGATTGGCTAAATTTTCTACCCCAAGTTTACGCTCCAGGTATGATGAAATTGGCCGTAGTTTGAGCCTTAGCTATATTTTTGGGTGAAGAGGAAATTTATGAAATCAAGCATTGTAGCCTTGGCCAGTTTGATGACTTTAGGCATGATTGCTGGCACAACGCCTATTTTAGCTCAGCCGAGTGAAGTTGCCCCTGGTACACCGCAGCAGAATGATCGGCGATCGCCTATTGCCGCCAAAATTGACCCCAGCAAGCCCATCCAAATTCGGATTGTGAACCAGTCGAGCGTGGAAATCTTAGCTGTGCTGGCAGAGCCGACTTCACGGGAGCGAAAGGTATTGCCCCAGCAGTCTGTCACCTTTGGCTCGCTGAAGTCTAGTTTTTTGCCGCCCCCCATTGACTTGACCGTTTACACCAACGTCAACGATACAAATCTGCGCGCGCGCGTTACGGTCGTCAATAACGAACTAATTGTGACCGTCACCTCAAGGCCTGGAGCCTTTGGCATCACGCGTTCTTTGGAAGTGGATGCCAAAGGAGCCATCTACGTTTATTAATCACGTTGATTGATCTTTAGTGCCTTTCTAAGCGCTACCACCCAGGATGAGGAAACTCACAAAAGCGCCGCTGTTCCACAGACTGCGGAGCAGCACGGACACGCGTAAATTCTGCGATCGCAAGTAGACAACCCCCAACATCATCCCCAGGCGGCTCAGGGGCAGTAGATCACTCAAGTTGAGATGGGCGATGCTTAAAGTCCCAACTGCTGGGGTGCCGTATCTGAGGCTTGGGGGGCAGGGGGAACAGGCTTGTCTTACAAAAGAGTAGCAATCACCAGGGTAGCTTCCGTCCAGCCGTCTTGAGCCAGACGACCTAAGTTTCAAGACTGAAGAAGACTGAAATTTTTGCTCCAACCGCAAGACGCTTACGATCGCAAGTTGGGAACAACCACACCATCATTCAGTGGAGCTGGCCAGCTTTGTTTACGCTGAATGAGTCGCCCTATATCTGCTATTGGGGCAGTGGTAACGAAAGATTTGCGATTAAGTTAAGCGCAGAGCCAGCTTAAAAAAGCTTTTGCTAAACCTTAAACAATTATTTTACATCCCCCTAAAGAAATATAAATGCAGTAGTATTTCTGCATGTCAAAGCTCAGTTCTTAGAGAGCACGCGGTGGGGAATAAAGGTGAAAAGTTTGTATTTGGCGCTTACTGTAGCGATCGCAACGGTGAGTCTTACGACCACGGCTAAAGCCGATACCGTACAGGCGCGTTGTGATGTTTTTCCAAAGGGAGATGACCGCGCTAAGTCCTCTGGACTGTGCACGTTTTCGCAGCGACAAGGCAATGTGGGAATTCAGCTCAAAGACGGAACGCGCTACGATCTAACGCCCGTAGGCAATAAACCCAATACTTATCGTGACCAGAAGGGTCGCTCTGCCCTTCGTGAGTCTGGACTAGGGGATAGAGGGCAGATTTATCGTCTTACCAGCGAATCTATTTTTGTTTACTGGGATGCAGCACCCTACGACCAGCAGGGCAGCAGCACCATGAGTACTAGTGTGAAAGGTACCAGCGCGAAAGGTACCAGCGCTAAGAGTAGCAGTATGAAGGGCAATAGTTCTGTGGCAGCAGCACAGCCCCTAATGGGAAAGCCCGTCTCTCGCCTGAGTGACTTGGTTGGGGCTAGGGCAGGACAGGCCGAAAATACAGTCATACAACGCGGATATCGCTTTGTTAAGAATGCACCTGCGAGTAATGCTGTTTATAGCTATTGGATAGAGGGCAAAACCAACAACTGCGTGGCTGCGCTTACAAAGGACGGGCGTTACCAGTCATTTGTTTATACAAATGCAGCAAAGGACTGCCGGAAGTAGAGGCTCTTGTTGGAAGTTCCCTAGCGATCGCAGGAGACAGGATTCCTGTCCGTAGGGCAGGTTATGGTCAATTTTTTGTTTTATGCTTGCGCGGCATCAGTTTGGGCAGCATATCGTAGCGCGGCACCGAATGCTTTTGTGCAGCAAGCCAGCTTAATTAGCTCAGCAAACTTAGTTCAGCAAACTTCACTGAAGAGAACCTTGGTGTAATCATTTATGAAAACGACGCAAATTCTTTTAGCTCCAGCTATTCTAGGCTTTTTGACCCTTGGTATGGTCAGCGCTGCGAGCGCTCAAGCAAGCATTGACCGCATAGAAAATGGCAATCTTAGCGTGTCTAGGATTATTCCCGGCAGTGGCTGTACCGCCCTGTTGAACCCACAGGCAGGACAGTTACAGAGTGGAAGCGCTTGTAGCGCTGGTGAGCGGCAGAAAGCCCAGCAGATTGTCAATACTTACCGACGGGAACAAGGTTTCTTGGCTCAAGGTAATCGAGACAGTTTTGGTCAGCCCCTAAACGCTTATTCTCTACAAAATGCTTGCAGAGTAAGGGTTGCGGAAGAACTGGGCACAAGAACCTCTAATGTGTTTTTCCTAAGCGAAGGGACCGTTAACGCTGAAAGTGGGTCGGAAACACTCTACTTCCGCAATACGGCAACCGGACAAAATGCAGACTGTCGGGTGAATACCATCACGGGTGATATTTTGTCTGTTACCCTTCAGTCTCAACATACTTCCTCGCACCACAGTAATCCTTCCAGTTTTGGCTCATCGGAGCCATCTGCTCTGTCCAAGGCCCTTTCTGCGATCGCTTCCCTTTCTTTTGTCAAGTCCTGTAAGGTGCGCGTGGCTGAAGAATTGGGTGCTCCGGTACGAGATATTTACTACGTCAATTCAGATCCTATCGTTCAGGGGAGAGGTTCACTGCTATTCCGCAACAGTGCAACATCTCAACGGGCAAGATGCTACATCAATACTCAAAATAAATCTATTCTCTCTGTCAGTATCAGCCGCTAAAGCTTGTTAGCGAAAGCGTTGCGATATCAACTGGAGTCATAGGGCTAGCTCTTCTATCAAGAGAGGCCAAAGGGGCTGAAGGCTCTGTGGCTCCACGATTATCAGGCTGGTTTTGTGGATAACCCCCTCTCATTTCGTCCACGAGAGATCTGAATCAGGTAGCAAGTAGAAGCCTCAATGAAGCGAAACGGTTCAGTTTTTACGGTGACAAGTTTTTTGCAGTGACAAGTTTTTGCAGTGGCATTGACGATCGCCGTCTATGTTCTGCCTAGGTTAATGCACACCCCCATAACCGATGCTGCTAAGCGCTCACTCATTTCTCCCCATTGATTGCTATGGATCATCCTGCCAAAGTCAATCTCAACGTTAGAAGTCTGATTCTGGACTATGCGCTGGCTGCGGCGATCGTTGCGTTGTTGCCCATTCCTGAGGTTGGGTTACTAAAGGCGATCGCCCTTTTGATCCTCAACATTCTACTGGTCATTGGAATTGCGAGGCTTTGGCGCTTCCATCGGGGGGGTGATTTCCTGGGACGGGTTGGCGTTCTGTTTGGTTTGGCTGGGTCAATTTTGATGGCGGCCTTTGCTTGGCTCTGCGTTGTGGCTCTATCGGTCATGACTAACTTTCCCAGCTTGATGGTGTTGGCTGCTGGAGTGACCGCATTTTTCTACTTCTGGGGCGTGGGGCAGACGGTGCATTATTTTTACCTCAGTAAAGTCCTCAAGTCCTCGGCGCATACCCTGTCTGCGGGGGACTCTGATTATGAAGCTTAACCGCCGCAACCTACTGTGGTCTGGATTAGGTGCCACCCTGGCAGCAGCCTTTGGGCGCGATCACCTAGAGCGAAGGGCGGAGCAGGCAGAGCAGGCAAAGCTCAAGCAGCTCTATGACCCCACCCAAGTAGCTCAAGAAGCCTTTGGCTACGATATCAGGACGCGTGAGGAGCTGGCCGCCATTCAGCAAAGTGCAAAACTGCGATCGCCCGATATTCCCTACAGCCGTGACTGGTCAAAGCTGCTGATTGTAGGCAGCAAGCTCTGCACCCAGCAGTACCTTAGAGGAAAGGTGGATGCAGACTATGACGGCAGCATTACAGCGCTGCCCCTTTACACCCAAGGATTTACAACCTTTAAACAGATTGCTTCATTCAAGGCTGCTGAACGGGTGGACGAGACAGTTCCCATTGAAGTCCCCATTGAGCTGCCTCTTGCTGCCTTAGCCTCAGGGCGTGGCAGCGGAAAAGATTTGGGCGATCGCGTCAACCAAACCAAAGAAGCCATCAAAAGCCAGGTCAAGCGGGTGGTGCATCTACGCCAAAAAACGCCGGTCTATTTTGGCTTTTTGTTAACCACTGCCAAGGCAAATCTCTTGATGTTTCGGGGCACCCAGCGCCAGTCAGAGTGGCTCGAAGATGTACTGGCAGTGCTGACTCCCTATCACAATCCCGTTGATCAGACGGCGATCGGCAATGTACACCTGGGCATCTACGACTTTTATAAGACATTTCTCGCAAAACCCGTCGCTGAAGCCGTCAAATTGCTAGAACCCAACAAGCCCCTGATCGTTGCGGGTCATAGCTTAGGGGCAGGTCTTGCAACCTTGGCCGCTATGGATCTGGCGCTTTTGTACCCCAAGCTACGAACCAACCTTCAGCTTTACGCTTACGCTGGCCCCAGAGTGGGTGACAAAACCTTTATTGAGGCCCATAGCCAACTAATTCCGAACCACTATCGCATCATCAACCTCGCCGACATGATTCCCCTGCTGCCCATGAGCAAACAGTTTAAGGCGGAGTTTGTCCACGGCGGCGAACTATGGACTTTCCTCTCTTACCAGGGGGATATTTTGCCCAACCATACCGCTGAAACCTATCGTATTGCGATTGAGAGAGAGACAGAAACGAAGTCTGAATAAAGAAGGTAATGTCCTGCATGTCTGGGTCACGTCACACATTCAAAGACCAAGCGATTCCTGTCCTACACCCCAATCACGGCAGTCACGGTTCTGGCTCAGGAAATTTTTTCTTGATCAAAACCGCCTAAAACATTAATTAATAGAAGTCTATTTTTAACATTTTATTAAAATTTATTATTTAGCAATAAAAATATTATTTTAAGGTCAATTCACTTTTTATTTAGCAATCTACTTAGCATTAAATTTTTATGATAAAGTGTCAAAATATTGTTTTCTATTCAGCTTATATCTAAGCTTTAATTCATGAAAAAATTACGAGCTATTGCATCTATTTTGTTGGGGGTTTCAGTCCTTTCCGTATCGAGTTCAGTTCATGCTCAAGCCGTGATTGATCGTGTGGACAATGGAAACTTGAGCGTCACTCGCCTTTCTCCAGGGAGCGGCTGTACCGTCCTTTTTAGTCCTCAAGGAGAACTTCTCCAAAACGGGAGTTCCTGTAGTTCAAGAGATATCAGTAAAGCCCAAGCTGCGATCGATGGCTACCTGCGCGAACAAGGAACACCTAACCGTTATCCTGCGCGCTACCCTGACCGCGATAACTTCAACACATCGCGTCAGCGTCTGACATTAATCTGCTATGGCGAAGGTCGCAAGCCAGGGCTTGAAACCCGTAGTGACTATGAATGGAACGAACGTCGTCAGCGATATGAATTGCGGAATCGCATCGCATCCTCTTCCAATAACTTTGATTCTCAAGTTCAGGTTGAGATTCGGAATCAGCGAGGCAAAATTCATCTCACTGGAAAACTCATCGCACCGATTAATTCGGGCGGAGTTGATGGGTGGTGGAACCTTGATGATCTGAACGTTACACCTAGTCGAATTACGGGAAGATACCGCATGAACGCGCTTAATAGACCGCGTGTGGATATTGATCGGCGCACCGGCCAGATTGCCATAAATGGAATTGAACGGTTCCGGGGAACCTGCGATTCAGGCGACTGGGGCGGAAATAGAAACCGATTTTAGTTTCCTGGGCAATGATCGTCGCTCAATTTAGGACAAGTCGTCTAGGCCGCTCAAGTTTATGCCTGTAGCCAATTAAGTTGCCACAGGCATAGGTTTTCATTGAAAAACCGCAAAGCTGACTATTGTTGCATGCTGCATTTGTTGCATTCAATCCATTGGATGCTTTCAGGGGTACATAGATTTTATTGAGGCGATTGAACACTCATGATCTGGGATAGCTTATCGATGGTGAAGGTCTCTAAGACGCAGGCAGAGGACAGCCTAACCACGAACAAATGCTTCAGGCTTCAACCCCTTTCTGAAAAGACCGCAAGCCCAACTCCGCTCTCCGCAATGTTGTTGACCTGTGCCTTGACAGCGATCGCCCCGCTTATTCAGCCCAATACCGCCCTTGCCCAGCAGCCCCAGAAATCAGCGCCCTTGCGCACCACCTCAATTCCTTGCCCTACCCCCGTTGCGCCAGAAGAAGTTGAAGGTAAAACCACCCTGTGCGGTGTGCTTACAGTTCCTGAAGACTACAGCAAACCCAACGGACGGCAGATTGAAATTACCTACAGCATTTTTAAGAGCCTCAGCCTTTCTCCCCAACCCGATCCGCTCTTGGTGCTGCACGGTGGCCCTGGCGGGAGTGACATTGCCAATATTGCAGGCTATACCCCTTACTATGCACAGCAGCGTCAACTGCGGGATGTCATTTTGTTTGATCAGCGTGGCTCTCGCTATTCGGGCGATGGGGCTTGCTCGCCTGCTTTGATCGCGCTGAGTAGCCTAACCAGCGATCCCAAAGGTGAATGGGCCGCAAAGCTGAATGCCTATACTAAAAACTTTGCCAGCACCCTCAAAGGAGACGTTGCTGAGTCTGCTGATGCGTTTGCGGCGTTTAAGATCTGTGCGGATATCCTGACAGCTCACGGATTTGACCTTGGCCAGTACAATACCTCAAATAATGCAAGAGATGTGACCAACTTGGCCACGGCATTGGGTTACGACAAGGTAAATCTATACGGGATTTCCTACGGTACCTATTTGGCGATGCGAGTGATGCGCGACTACCCGCAACGGGTGCGGAGCGTGGTGCTGGACTCTACCATTCCTCCCCACGTCAAAAAGTATGACGCTGTTCCGCTCGATTTAGAAGTGGTGCTGCTTAATCTGATTGAAGATTGTCAGAAGGATGCTGCCTGTAATGCAGCCTACCCCAATCTCAAAGCCCGTGCGATCGCGCTGGTGAAGGCCCTCGATACCAAACCAATCCCCCTCTCTGGATCTGAAAAACCGTTGACGGCTGGGGACTTTGCAAACTTGGTAGAGTCGATCAATGGGGACCTGAATGGGCGCAAAGCAGCCTATCTGCCACTGATTATTGCAGAACTAGAAAAGGGGGTCACAACGACCTATACCGGGGTTGTATCGGGGAAGATATTCCCCACCCCTGCAAAGGCGTCAATTTTCATTGGCCGTCCTGAAGGACTGTTGGAAAAGGCCAGTGAATTGAAAGCACAGGCTCGTAAGCTCTTAACGGAAAAGGCGAAGATTGCAGAATCTCGACGCCCTTCCCAGCAATGGGTCCAGCAGGCAATCACGGCAATCGAAACCTTACCTGAAAAGGATCGGCCATTGGTGCGGGCTAATCTTTATGGGGTAGGGTTTCAGCGGAACGCACCGCGCGATCGCAAAACGCTCATCGATTCAGTGGCGGATATTTTCCCTGCCAACCTAAAGAACGCTCTGACTCCGCCGCTAAAAACAATGCCAGAGACAGAAATTCGCCATGTTTACGAAGCGCTTGGCACCCTATTCCGTTCTGCAATAACGGTGGATAGCGTGACTGTTGCGGGCGTGTTTCGCAGTTTTGACTGTCAAGATTTAGCCCCCCCCAGCACCCTCAGCCGTTCTACCGAAGTATTTCAGTCTATGCAGATGCCTGGTCTGGGCCGAGGCCGCTTCTTAGCAGCAAAACAAGCGTATACCGTCTGTCAATTTTGGCCCGTGAAGCCTGCCCCCTTGCGCGATCGCGAAGTGGTGAGAAGCAACATTCCCACGTTGGTGCTCCAAAGTCGCTACGATGCCCAAACCAATACCACTGTCGGTTCCCAAGCATTAGCCGGGTTGACCAACGGAACGCTCCTTGAATTTCCTAATTCTGGGCATGGGGCATTGATTTTTTCTCAGTGTGCGCGGGATGTGGGGGCGGCGTTTGTGAACAATCCCTCTCGTCCCCCCAAGGCGGACTGTCGGGAGGCGCTGAAGCCCAAGTTTGTGCTGCCAACCACAACGAAGTAGCAGCAAAATTTAACGCGAAGCAACCACTATGAATTTAACGTCATTCTCAAAGCCGAAGATCGCGATCGTTGCCGCCGTCCTCTACACGGCAATCATGGGCATCGGGATGTTTTACATGAAAGCTTTCCTGGGCATTACCTACGGCGATCCAGCCATGATGAACCTGTTCTGGTTCATCCTGATTATCCTCAATGGCCTCAATATCTTCTGGGTGACGCGCTATTTTAGCTGGACGGCAATCGGTTTTCGTTCCCTCAATCGCAAGCAACTGCTATGGTTTCTGCCGTTGATCGTGGTGCTAATTGCCATGTGGGTGGTCTTTCTGTCGGGTCTGGCACGTGCATCCCTCAGTGCCGCCCAATGGCAATCGTTTGCCCTGGTTGGCTTCACCACCCTGTTAGTCGGACTGGGGGAAGAAATCATGTATCGGGGCATTGTGTTACACGCCTTTTTAACCACCGGGCGAGTACGTTGGGCGATGTTGGTGAGCGCGATCGCCTTCTCCCTACTCCATGCTGTCAACTTTTTGGGGGGCTATCCTTTACAGGCTGTCCCCATCCAACTGCTCAATACCTTTCAGCTTGGCTTTTTTTTGCGCCGCTGATGCTCAAACTTAACAACATCCTGCCGTTAATTATCTTCCACTGGCTGTGGGATTTTGTGCAGCTTCTCGCAGAACCGTCGCTGGTGGATGAACAAACGACCACGGCGATTCAATCGATTTCGCAACTCAGTGATCCCATTGAACTCATTGGGTGCATTGTGCTGTGGTTGCAGATCAAGCAAGTGCCGGAGCGGGTGATCGCGGCAGGAGACAGAACGATTGAACAAGAAGGAAACTAAAACGCTATGAATGATCGCGCATCACTCTCAAAACCGAAAATTGCTGTCTTAGCAGCATTTATCTACACGGCAATCATGGGCATCGGGATGTTTTACATGAAAACCTTCCTGAGCATTACCTACGGCGATCCAGCCATGATGAACCTGTTCTGGTTCATTCTCATCATCCTCAATGCCATCAATGTCTTCTGGGTCACTCGTTATTTTAGCTGGACGGCGATCGGCTTTCGTTCCCTCAACCGGAAACAACTCTTATGGTTGCTGCCCTCGATCGTCGTGCTGATTGCGATGTGGGCTGTCTTTCTGTCTGGCCTAGCGAAGGTCTCTCTCAGTGCCACCCAGTGGCAATTGTTAGCCGTTGCTGGCTTCACCACCCTATTAGTTGGGTTTGGGGAAGAAATCATGTATCGGGGCATTGTGTTACACGCCTTTTTAACCACCAACCGAGTCCGTTTGGCAATGCTGGTGAGCGCGATCGCCTTCTGCCTACTCCATGCCGTCAATGTGTTCGGAGGAGTGCCCCTGTTCAATGTTCCCTTTCAACTCGTACTCACGTTTCTCTTTGGCTTTTTCTTTGCGCCGTTGATGCTCAAACTCAACAACATCCTGCCGTTGGTTATTTTTCACGGGATGTGGGATTTTGTACTATTTGCCGCTCCCCTGGCGGGGGAACAAACGAACGCGGCTGTAAGTACGATCGCACTGTTCAACGTTCCCATTGAACTCATTGTGGGCATTGTGCTGTGGTTGCAGATCAAGCAAGTACCGGAGCGGGCGATCGCCAATTCGCCCAAGCCCGTCAATTTTTGAGCAAGCATGTGTTTCGATTAAATGTAAGGACAATCCCTCATGAACCGACGGCTCACTCATTTTTGCTCATTCACTCTGCTCACGGTTTCGGTTGTCGCTGCCAGCAGCAATGTAGTCAATGGAGCAACTCCTAATCGCGACAAATTTGGTGCGGCATGGAAAACCGTTGAGTGTAAAACCTTTGATGTGCCTACCGCCGTTGCCGTCCAGTCAGATTGTGGCTACGTCACCGTCCCTGAACAGCACGCACAACCCCAGGGACGCACCATCCAACTCGCTGTCGTACGCACTCGGAGCACTAGCAAAACGCCTGCGGCTGATCCTCTGTTTGTAGAGAATGGTGGCCCCGGCAGCACAACCATTGGCACGTTTACCGATCAAGTCTTGCCAGCATTTCCCGAACTATCAGCTTTGTTAAAGAGCCGCGACTTAATTTTCATGGAGGAGCGGGGGACGAAGTACGCAAAGCCCTTCCTGTCTTGTCCAGAGATCAATGCTCACAATATTGCCGTGGCCAAAGGGGAGAAAGAGTACACCGATTCAAGCTGGATCAGGGCGTGTAATGATCGCTTCAAACAAAAGGGGATTAACCCCAACGCCTTCAATACCCGCGAAAATGCCGCCGATGTTTATTTTGTGGCAGAGACGTTAGGCTACCCCCAATTCAACTACTATGGCGTTTCCTACGGGGCGTTATTGGGGCAGTATGTTATCGCTCAGGCAGATAAGCACAAGGCAAAACTCCGCAGCGTGATCATTGATGGCGTGATCAGACCGGATATTGACTTTAACCTGGCGACGAGCCACACGATCAGCTATGCCCTACGGAATCTGTTTCACGCCTGCGCGCAAGATCAACAGTGCAGTTCTTCCTATCCCAACCTGGAGCGGAAATTTCTGGCGATCATCGATCAACTCAACCAGAAGCCTCGTCCTATTACGCTGACTATTCCCTCCAGCAAAAAAACAATCGCAACCAAACTCGATGGCAATACCTTTCTCAATGGCATCGCGCCCTATTTATACAGACCCTATTCAGGTGAAACAGCTCGCGGTAGTGATCTACCCAAGCAAATCCAGGCAGCGAGCCAGGGCAACTTTGGTTGGATTACAAAAAACCTTTCAGAGGCGCTGGAAAGTGACGAGGCGAAAGAGATGTATCACACCGTCCTCTGTGCTCGGGCTAAATCATTGCAAGTCACGCCCTCTCAGGTGTTGCCGTCGCCCTATCCGCAACTGCTTCCATTTGGCATCCGCGAAGGTGAAGCTGTGACGAAAGCCTGTGATACCCTCCAAGTCGAGCTGAAACCGCCTTTTATCTACGAAAATCCGGAGATTCCCACGCTGGTGTTGAATGGCGCTTACGACCCGGTCACTCCCCAGCCCTACGGGGAAGCCGTCGCAAAGAACTTGAAAACTGCCTATGTTTACACTTTCCCAGGCGTTGGGCATGGGGCGTTAATGGTGCCGAAGAATATGCCTGCTGGAGACTGTGCGACTCAAATTGCCGCCGATTTTCTCGCCAACCCCAAGCAAACGCCCAACAGCAGTTGTCTGACTCAGATCAAGCCAGCTTTTGTGGTGGAGTAAATCTGCTTTTTGCATGAATGTTGAGCGATCGCATGAATCCGCAATCAGGAATGATAACCAGGAAACAAATCTACCCATTTTTGTCACTGGCGGTAATGGCTGCACCCTTCACGATCACAGGAGCGCCCAATACAGCTTTGGTCAGAATGCTTAAGTCAGAATGCTTAAGACAGAGACAGTGCTAGCAGAGACAATGCTAGAAAACCGAGACTAGAGAGGCGTTCTGACTTGCCTTCGACATGTGTAACGTGACAAATGTTTTTGAATTAACGATTTTTGAATTAACGATTAAGGACAACCCTTCATGAACCGACGACTGACTCATTTTTGCTCATTCACCCTGCTCACGATCGCGGTTGTTGCCACTAGCAGCAGTGCCGTCAATGGCGCGACTCCCGCTCGTGCCAAATTTGGTACGGCATGGAAAACCGTTGACTGCAAAACCTTTGACATGCCTGCCGCCGTTGCTGCCCAGTCGGATTGTGGTTACGTCACCGTCCCCGAACAGCACGCAAAACTCCAGGGACGTACCATCCAACTGGCGGTCGTGCGTACCCGTAGCACCAGCAAAGCCCCTGCTGCCGATCCCCTGTTTGTCGAGCAGGGTGGTCCGGGTGATTCCACCATCGGCGTGATCGTCGATTGGGCAGTGCCGACTCTGCCCGAATTGCAGGCTGTCCTGAAGAGCCGTGACTTGGTCTTCGTCGAGGAACGGGGGACACGGTATTCCAAGCCTTTCCTTTCCTGCCCGGAGTACGATGCCAAGAATATCGCTATCGCCAAAGGGGAGATGGGATACACCGACCCAAGCTGGTTCAAGACCTGCCAAGATCGTTTCAAATCACAGGGCATCAACCTCAACGCCTTCAATACCCGCGAAAACGCAGCCGATGTCTACTTCGTCGCAGAGACGTTGGGCTACCGGACATTCAACTACTATGGCGTCTCCTACGGCACCTTGCTGGGGCAATATGTCATTGCTCAAGCAGACAAGCACAAGGCGAAACTGCGCAGCGTGATCATTGATGGCGTGGTCAGACCGGATATTGATTTTAATCTGGCATCGGGTCACTCGTTCAGCTATGCCCTGCGGAATGTGTTTCACGCCTGCGCGCAAGATCAACAATGCAGCTCAGCCTATCCCAATCTGGAGCAAAAATTTCTAGCGATCGTCGATCAGCTCAGCCAGAAACCGATTCCCCTGACCCTGACCATTCCCTCCAGCAAAAAAACATTCGTTACCCAACTCGATGGCAATGCCTTTATCACTGGCATCGTAACTAATTTAGGCCGACCCTATTCCGGTAACACAGCCCGTGGTACTTCTATACCCAAGCTCATCTACGCAGCGAGCCAGGGCAACTTTGGTTGGATTGCAGAAAACCTTTCAGAGGGTCTGGAAAGTCGGAATGAGAGCGCCAAAGGAATGTATCACACCGTCCTCTGTGCCCGGGCGAAATCGGTGCAAGTTCCCCCCTCCCAGGTGCTGCCGCCGCCCTATCCGCAACTGATCCCCTTGGGCATCCGCGAAGCCGAAACGGTGGCGAAAGTCTGCTCCATCCTCCAGGCCGACCTGAAACCACCCTTTGTCTACGAAAATCCCGAGATTCCCACCCTGGTGTTGAATGGCGCGTACGACCCAGTGACGCCCCAACCCTACGGGGAAGCCGTGGCAAGGAACCTAAAAACTGCCTATGTTTACACCTTCCCTGGCCTTGGGCATGGGTCGTTTTTTCCGCCACCAGGTATGCCGGCGACAGCCTGTGTGATTCAGATTGCCACCGATTTTCTCGCCAACCCCAAGCAAGCGCCCAACAGCAGTTGTCTGACTCAGGTCAAGCCGCTTTTTGTGGTGGAGTAAACCTGCTTTTTGCATGAACACTGAGCGATCGCATGAATCCGTAATCAGACGCAATCAGAAGTGAGGAACATGAAAAAAACCTATCTCTCTTTGGGACTGACGGCGATGGCTGCGTCCTTCCCGTGGATTGGGCTGACCCAGGCTGGGGGCAAGCCAGAAGCCGCGATCGCTCAGGCTGCTTCACCTCCCCCGCTTTACCGCACCCAAACCATTCCCTGCCCGGTTCCACTGCCCTTGGAAACAGAAGGAAAAACTGTGACCTGCGGCGTGCTTACCGTCCCCGAAAACTATGACCAGCCCAAGGGTCGTCAGGTTGAAATCACCTATGCCCGCTTTTACAGCACCAGCCTGTCACCCTTGCCCGATCCGGTCTTTTACTTAGAGGGGGGGCCAGGGGGCAGCGCCGTGAGTCTTCTGGATGTATACAGTCGAGTTATTTTTGCCCCTCTCCGCCAGACCCGCGACGTGGTGTTTTTTGACCAGCGGGGAACTCAGTTTTCCAGTTCCTTAGGCTGTGCTCCCACCGCCTTTGCCCTGGACAAGTTGGGGAAGCAGTTTGACCAGTATGTGAAAAAGCTCGCCGATAATAATCCATTGACGGATGACCGCACGATTGCTCAGTATGCCGTCTGTGCCCAGGTGCTGCAAAAAAATGGCTTTGATCTGAGTCAGTTCAACACCCCCAACAATGCTCGCGATACGGTGAACTTAGCCGCCGCTTTGGGGTACAAACAAATCAACCTCTATGGAATTTCCTACGGTACCTACTTGGCAATGGCGATCGCCCGAAACCACCCCACCGTAGTCCGGAGCGTTGTCCTAGATTCCACCGCCACCCCCCATATCAACAAATACACCGAGGCAGGAAAACGGGGCGTGACACCTGTGGTGAACCTGCTGGAGGATTGTGCCGCCGATCCCGCCTGCAACCAGGCATACCCCAATCTGCAAGCCCGTCTCAACGCCTTGCTCGAAAAGCTGGCTAAACAGCCGATCCCCTTGCCCAAAGCGAAGTCTGCGGCAACCCCATCGGGAGCAGCAGCCCCAACCGAAACCAGCATTACGCTCAAGAGCTTTGCTGAGAACGTACCAGGCTGGCTGAACCTACAGCCCACGTTTGCGAACTATTTGCCGTTGATGATTGCTGAACTGGAACGCGGCAACACAACGACCTATGGGCAAGCCCTCTCTGGTCAACTCTTTCAGTCAGACCCCAAACCTAAGGGGTTGCCAGTAATTGAGCAGTATCGGAAGCTGGCAACTAATTTTCAATTGAAAGCTCAAGACCTACTCACGGAAAGGGCGACCATCGCCCAGGCAAAGCGGCATTCAACGCAGTGGGTTGATCAGGTAAAAGCGCGACTGAAGACGTTGCCAGAACCTCAGCAAAGCCTCGCGATCGCTAACTTCTATGGTGCAGGCTACGATGCCAACCGAGGACGCGATCGTAAGGCCTTGCTAACCTTGCTCACTGAAATATTCCCAGCTCAAACCGCACAACCCCTGCGGGCAGAATTGCAGACCATGGCCGAGCCAGAGATTCGGCACATTTATGAACTGCTAACAGACAACATCAATCAGGTTAGTGACGTTGACCAAGGGGGCACAGCAGGAATGCATATGAGTTTCGACTGTCGTGAGCATGTGTCCTGGAGTTCCCAGGCAGAAACCGAAGCCGTGAATCGCAGTTTGCCACTGCCCCTGTTAGCCCAAGCCAGCTATGGGGAGGAGCTGGAACAATTAGCCATCTGTAAACACTGGCCGGTTAAGCCCGCAGACCCCAGGGAACGGCAAATCGTAAAAATCAATGTTCCCACCCTGGTCATGCAGGGGCGCTACGATGCCCAAACCACTACTGATCGCGGGAAACGCGCTCTGGAATGGTTAAGCAACGGCACCTATATAGAATTTCCCAGTTTGGGGCATGGCGTGACCTTAAAACCCTGTGGCAGAGATGTGGGCATCGCGTTTATTAACCGCCCTGAGGTCGCTCCCAATTCAAGCTGTACAGCCACGCTGAAACCGAAGTTTGTGGTATCGCCTCGGAAATAATTAGGCATTAAAGGAGGCATCAAGCCTATCTTTTAGGTTTCGGATGACTGAAGAAATTGCTCAAAGTCTCCCAATGGCAGGGGTCTAGAAAACAGCCATCCCTGACCATAACGAACCCCTCTATCCTTGAGATATTGGTATTGTGCCTCGGTTTCTATGCCTTCCGCAATAAGCGTTAGACCCAGTCGATTTCCAAAATCAATCAGGCTGTCCACAATCTGAATCACGGTGCTACCATGCTCAATTCCCTTGACAAAGAGTTGATCTAGCTTAAGCTGGTCAAGGTCAAGTTTTTGCAAATAAGCAATATTAGAGTATCCGGTTCCAAAATCATCAATTGCAAAACGACTTCCTAACTGCTTGAGACGGGCGATCGCATCTTGCACCACCTGAACCTGTTCTTCAATGAGCTTGTTTTCAGTAATTTCAAACGTAATCATGGCCCTAGAATCTTGGCTTTTTGCTCTCATTATCTGAATCAAGCGTTCTACATCGCCCGTATTGAGTTGAGTAGGAGAAAGATTCACAGATGTATAAAAATTTGAAATTCTTTTGCTGAGGAGAATTTGGTCTTGGATCACTTGTTCAAGCAACCATTCTGTCATAGGTATGATTAAGCCCGTTTGCTCAGCAATTGGAATAAATAGGCCTGGATAAATAAGGCCGCGCTGAGGATGTCGCCATCGCAGCAAAGCCTCTGAACCAATACACTGCCTTGTTTTTAGATCTACAATTGGCTGGTAGTGAACCTCAAACTCATTTTCAGCAAGTCCGCGCTTTAGCTCATAATCTAAGCCATTCACTCGACGCAATTGGCGGACAAAAAGATAGCTTAAAATTCCACTAATAAAAATGGTTAGTGGAGCAGAAACAAGCAGATTTTGTAACCAATAGCGTAGTGCCCAACTGCGACTAATTCCCCCGACAATTTTAATATTACGATTAATAGTATTTTTAGAAGAGCGGATTGTATCCAAGGATGAGTTTTGTAGGTCAAAAGACAGATCATCAGGCGCTGTACCCATAGAGCTGAGCAGACGCTGATCGGTCGTGACAAGCGAAATAAAACCATGCTCTCCTAAGTCTTGGCTGGGGATCACCTTTAGAAAATAGGTGAGGATTGCTGGATCAACGAGTAGGTAAGTGCCGCCAATTCGACCTGAACCTTGCAGTATAAAAACAATTGATTTTTCCTGCATAAGCCGGGTTTTTCCTGGCCCTAAAATCTGAAGCTCAGGATTCTTAGGGTCAAACTGAGCCATTGTTTGAGATTCAGGAATCGGTTTATCTAATAGTCCTAAGCTTGATACCGTAATAAACCCTTGCTTATTAATGATGCCTGCTTCTCGAAATCGAAAATCATTATAAATTTTTCGTCTTAAAAGATTAACAGCAGTTTGATTATCTGCTGTTTGAAGATCTAGATTGCTGCGACGGAGAGTAACCTCAGCATCTTCTAACAGTTGATTTGTCTCACTCGTGGCTATTTTAATAATGTTATCTAAGTCTGCTTTTGCCAAGGCGATCGCCTGAAAGTAAGAAATGAACAACAAAATAACGGTGGGCAAAGTGCTGACAAAAACAACCCAGAAGACTGAGCTGTGATTGATGTCAAACGCATTAAGCAGTCTTCGAGTTCTTTGATGAATAGCGTTGTGGGGAGTCATTAATCAGGGCGATAGAAAAACTGACGATATCTTCAAAGCTAGCCAATCATATACCGTTGTTCTGACTCTTGTTAACCTTGTGATGCACTACGTTCCTAGCTAGGTATCAGGCTATCTTTAGAGTTGTCACAACAACGCGCTTTGTATCTTCTATTCTCCTCACTTTAGGCCGTAGTGAATGATGACGACTCGACTAAAACTGCGGTTTGTGCCAGTTGCTCTATTGATGATCGCCTTAGTCATGGGCTGGAGTGCGATCGCCCATGCCCAGTTCCCCTCCCTGCCCACCGCAGCCTCCAACGATCCGCATAAGCCGCCCAATAACGTCACTCGGCTTGGCGTCTATGAAATTGCAGCGGTTAGATCCCCGCTGGATCGGAAAAAGCTATTTGAAGTGGTTTCCCCTACGGTCTTTAACCGCGAAAGCCCCCTCGAAAATAGCCTGCCAGTGGAGGTACGTGCTGAGGAAATTATCCAGCGCTTAAACCGTGCCCTTGATCGAGTCCTTAACACTCAAAATCCCCCCTTAGTCACCATTGATACCCTGAATAACGAATCCATTCTTCAGCTCAACAGTGGTCAAGCCAATGGGAAAATCAGCCGCCAAACATCCCGTCCGCTCAGGCTAGTGACGGTCACAGAACCCGATGCAGACTACTCCGGTAAGCCCCTCGAAGAATTAGCGAAGGAATGGCAAACAATACTCCAGGCAGAAGTTGATCGCATTGATCGGCTCTTTTCGCCTCCGGTGCTGTGGCAGCGCCTTGGACAAGCATTCCAAATCCTAGTGGGCTTGGTGCTGGGTAGCCTGCTGCTATGGGTCTTACGGCAGCGCGTCATCCGTCGCCAGAAGCTGCTCAAGGCACGCTATCAAGCCGATTTTGCTGCGCCAGAGATCTCTTCAGACTTATCTACTGTACAAACCGCTGTTTCCCCGACCGAGCCAGAGGGTGCTCTAGGGGCGCAGCCCCCAGTTCTCCAGGGGGACGAAGCCGACGCTGAGACAATGATGAATCTGCGATCGCGGTTTTTAGTCCTGCTTCAGCAGCAGTTCAGCCTAAAACGCCAGATGGAAGTCTATGCCTTTCTGAAGTGGATGCTGTTTTGGGCCTTTATTTTGCTGTGGTATGGCGGTATTGCAGCCATCACCTCTCAGGTTCCCTTTCTGATGCGGTGGGCAACAGAGGCGACCGCTGCACCACTATTGCTGTTAGTGCTGTGGTTTTTGATTAGCCTTGCGCTGCGGATTACCAAAAGCCTCATCGACCGTCTAACCCAGGTTTGGACAACCCATCCCTACCTGCCGCTGAGTGAATCCCAGCGAATTGCGCTACGAGCAGCTACGGTGTCAGGAGCGCTGAAAGGATTCATCACGTTTCTATTAATGACGTTGGGGATTGTCTGGTCTTTGAGCCTATTTAACGTGCCCACAGGCTCTATTTTAGCTGGGGGTGCTGTGGTGGGGATTGCTATTTCCTTGGGGTCTCAAAGTCTGATTAAGGATTTGGTGAATGGATGCCTCATTCTTGCGGAAGATCAGTTTGCGGTGGGCGATGTGATTCAAGTTGGCAGCAAAAGTGGTTTAGTCGAGCACCTTAACCTGCGGGTGACCCAGCTTCGCAACCATGAAGGTCAACTGATTACGATTCCTAACAGCAATATCAGTGATGTAAGTAACCTGACGCGTCTTTGGTCACGGGTCGATTTTTCGATTTTGGTGGCCTACGAAAATGACCCGCTACAGGTACTAGATGTATTACGCCAGGTTGCAAGGCAGCTTTATAAAGAACCAGGATGGAGTGATCGCATCCTGAATCCGCCGGAGGTCCTGGGCATAGATGAGATCTCTGGCAACGGAATGCTAATGCGGGTTTGGATTAAAACTGCGCCTATGGAGCAATGGCGGGTTGGGCGAGAGTTTCGGCTGCGGGTTCGTCAAGCTTTTGAATCCCACCAACTTCAGATAGGCCATTCTCCTAAAACACCGTGAGTTCGACAAGAAACAACCGCCCCTCATCCTCCCATCCTGCTTCTCCCTAGGGAGACGGAGGGGCAATTAAAAATCAAGCTTCTTAAGCCCCTCGCCTTTGGGTGAGGGGTTTGGGGTGAGGGGCTTCAAGAGCCACCACCGAGAATTAAAAGACTCACAAAAGAGCCGCTATTCCAAAGACTATGGAGCAGGATGGACGCAAGTAAATTCCGCGATCGCAAGTAGACAAACCCCAACACCATCCCCAGGAGGCTCAGGGGCAGTAGATCACCCAAGTTGAGATGGGCGATCGCAAAGACCACACCACTCAGGCCAATCGCCTGCCAAGTCGGGAGATAGCGAGTCAGAGAAGTCAAGAAAAATCCGCGAAACAGCGTTTCCTCAAACACAGGGGCACAAACCGCCACCAGAAACCAAAGCAGCCCAATGGTAAAGCCATCCTCACTCTTGAGAATAATCTCCAAAATAGGGTTGCCGCCCCCCTGATCCTTCAGAATCTGCTGATTCAGCAGCGAAATGATTAAGACCAGCGGCAGCGCTACAAAATATCCGCCCAGCCCCCAAGCGAACCAGTTACCCGTGAGCCGCACGCTGAGCCAGCGAAACACATTGGGAACGTAGCGCCTCAAGGAAAGCTGCAAAATTCCAAAGCCCGCCGCCATCAAGCAGCCGTAGCTAAAGAGTGAAAGGTAGGCTTGGAATCGACCATCAAGCACCTCAGGCTTTAATCGCAGCAGTGCAACGCTTAGGGGCACCAAGAAAAAGCTCACCCCAAAAAAAGCCGTAAACCAAAGCACCATCACCTGCCAGATCGTTTCAGTCGGCCACAGTACCGAACTCTGAAGCACTGCCGGATCTGAAGACTGTGGTGCAGGGCTTGCAGTTTGCGAAAGATTATCTGGGGCAAGATTATCTGGGGCAAGATTGGCGATCGCGCCTAAACGTAAGTCCTCAGAACTATCCTTCGATAAATTTCCGTCAGCTTTGCTGAGCTTAGGGGTTAAGTCAGTTCTTGTAGCCTTGGCATCCGAGTCTTTTAGCTCCCGTGATCGATCTCGCTGGAAGAGAAAAGTCCGCAAGCCCCAGAGCAGCAGTATTCCAATTCCGGCCGCACTCCCCAACACAGGCATCACGCCCACCGCCAACAGCCGCAGAAAAGCGTTTTGAGCCGTCTCTTGCTCGATTGACCGAAGATCTACCAGCGCATCCTGACGCTGCTGGAGCTGATAAAGCTTAGACAGCGACTCAAACCGAAACCAACCCGTCAGGTTTTGGTTAAGGATGCTTTCAGCCTCTGGGAAAATCTCAGGCGGGTCGCTCCATAGCCCTCGCAGAATTTGCGCAGTCTGTTGAGGTATCGACTGCTGCTGGGTCGGCTGCTGTTGAGCATTAGCCGTCTGGGGGGGTTGAAGCATTTGTGTCCAGGTCTTGAGGGCCTGATCACGCTGTCCAGTTTTTGCCTGGAGCAGACCGATGCGGATATCTAGTTCCTCAAGGAACTGTCCTTTACTCTGGCGCGGCGATCGCAGTACAGACTGAGTATCAGGGTCAGTCTCTCTCTGCTCTACGCTGGGGCTCGCTGGGGCAGGTTGCTCTGCCTTCGGGAGCAGCTTCAGCCTGTTGAATTCAGCTTGGGCAGACTTGCGAACGGCTTCATAGTTTTTCAGGGCATCTTTCACGGGGCTTTCGCCTAAGAAAGAGTTACGCAGAGACGGAGCATCCTTGAGTTCTTCCGTCAGTTGCTCCCACTCACTGGCGTGCAGCAGCAGGTCTGACTGGTAAAGGTTGAGCTGGCTTTGCGCTTGGGGTTCAGTCCAGCTTCCAATCAGCGCGGTGCTAATCAAAATTGTAACCAGGAGGGTTAGCGCCACTAAAATGGGTCGATAGACCTTCATGAATCCCTGCTCCTCATAAACCGCTGCTCCTCATCAATCGTTCGTCAATCCTTCATGAATCCTTCATGAATCCTTCATGAATCCTTCATGAATCGAGGCTGAATTCCTATAGCTCTCGCTGTCGTTGCCTGGAGCCTGTTCAGAACCATCCGCATCACAATCTATTCTTGGGGATTTCCAGAGGCTTTCACCCGCCACTTAGCACCCAACTTGCAGCGGCTTTTTATTGTCGCATGAGGCCGATGAGATGTGCGCGACGGTATAGAGTAAAACGGGCAGGACGGGGTAGAATGCTTCTGGCTTAAAAGCAACCTTTCCAATGCGCCCTAATCTAGTGCGCTAAATCTATCTAGTGCGCCGAACATCAATAAAATGCGCCAGATATCTAAATCTAATGCGCCAAACTCATCCATGGAGGATAAAGCCCTGGCTACTCGCGTTATCTTAGTGCGTCACGGTGAAACCAGCTTTAACGCTGAAGGTCGGGTGCAGGGACATATCGATATCTCCACGCTCACGGAAAAAGGGGCGGCGGAAGCGCGTCTGGTGGGGCAGGCGTTGCAGGGTATTCCTATTCAAGCGTTCTACCATAGCCCACTCCAGCGCGCACGGCAGACTGCTGAAAATATTGCGGATGTTTTAGGGCAGGAGCTGGCTCAAAAAGATCCTGCGATCGCGCAGCCCACGGTCAGCCCCAACCTTATTGAAATCAGCCTGCCCCTCTGGGAAGGACTTTTATTTGATGAAGTAAAAGTGCAGTATCCCGATGCCTACCGTGATTGGCATCAAGCTCCTCATCTGCTGAAGATGGACGATCCAAAGACAGGACAGCCCTTCTTCCCAGTTCAGGCTCTATTTGCCCAGGCGCGGCGACTCTGGGATGAAGTTTTACCTGCCCATCCCAATCAAACAGTTTTATTGGTCGGCCATAGCGGCATCAATCGCTCCTTAATTTGTACGGCGCTGAATCTGCCTCCTGATCGCTACCAAACCATCCAGCAGGCCAACTGCAACATCAGTATTCTTAATTTTCCTGACAATACCCTGGGCAGCGCTCAGCTAGAGTCGCTAAATATTACGAGCCACTTGGGACTACCCTTACCCCAGGTGCGCAAGAGTCATGACGCCGTGCGGCTGCTGCTTGTACGCCACGGAGAAACAGACTGGAATCGTCAGGGACGTTTTCAAGGGCAGATTGATATTCCCCTCAATGAAAATGGACACCAGCAGGCCAAACAGGCTGCCGATTTTTTGCAGTCTGTACCTCTTGACTTTGCTATTACCAGCGCCATGAAGCGCCCCAAGGAGACGGCACAGGCAATCTTACAGCATCATCCCCAAGTGGAGCTGGCTGAAGAACCTGACTTCCGCGAAATTAGCCACGGGACTTGGGAAGGCAAACTCGAAGCTGAAATTGAGCAGGAGTTTCCGGGGGATCTGGAGCGCTGGCGCGTGACGCCGGAGCTGGTGCAGATGCCGGAGGGCGAAAATTTACAGCAGGTATGGGACAGGGCGATCGCCGCTTGGGATGAGATGGTACAGTCTGCCCGCGTCCAAGCCAAGGACTCCGGTCGCACCAGTGTAGGGCTGGTTGTGGCCCATGACGCCACCAATAAAGTCATTCTGAGCCACGTGGTGGGTGCAGGCGCTGAGAAGTTCTGGAGCTTTAAGCAGGGCAACGGCGCGGTGAGCGTCATTGACTATCCCGCTGAAGGCCCACCCATCCTTCAGGCCATGAACATTACCACCCACCTGGGGGGAGTATTGGATCGCACCGCAGCAGGCGCGCTCTAGTCCCTTTTCTAAATCCATTGTTTAGATTTTTGCCCAGACCATCACCCAGACCATCCCGTCAGACCACTACCCAAATCATCCTCCAGGCCATCGCCCAGACATGCCCTCAGAACTCCTTCGTCAAGTTCGGCTCCTTGACCCCCTGACCGATCGGGATCAGGTGGTGGATGTGCTGATTGATGGAGATATCATTCAGGCGATCGCCCCACAAATTCGGGATAGTCCGGAACAGACTCAGATCACAGACTGTACTGGATACATCCTGGGGCCAGGCTTGGTGGACTTATACAGCACCGTCGGCCAGCCGGGGTTTGAAGCTCGTGAAACCCTTCGCTCTATTGCATCTGCCGCTGTGGCGGGCGGCTTTACACGGGTGTCGCTGTTGCCCAACACACACCCCGCCATTGACAGCGTGGAGCAAGTGGAGTGGGTACTGGCGAACCGTCCCCCCGATCTCCCCGTCCTGCTTCAGCCCTGGGCTGCCCTCACTCAGCAGGCTGAGGGACAAAAGCTGGTTGAGCTGGCAGAGCTGGCAAATACAGGCATCTGCGGATTTAGCGACGGCCAGCCTCTCAAGTCAGGAACCATTCTGCGTCACGCCTTGAGCTACCTCAAGCCCCTTAAGTCCAGCGTCATGCTGTGGCCCTGCGATCGCGCTTTAGCGTCAGGGGGCGTCATCCGAGAAGGCATCCAGGCGCTTCAGAGCGGCCTGCCCGAAAACACGGTACTGGCTGAGACTACCGCCCTAGCCGTACTGCTAGAGCTTGTCGAAACGATCGAAACGCCCGTCCATATCATGCGCGTTTCTACGGCTCGCAGCGTCGCGCTCCTCAAGTCAGCCAAGGAGCGAGGCCTACCGATTACCGCCAGCACCCCTTGGATGCACCTCCTTTGGAATAGCGAAGACCTGCGCTCCTATAACGTCAATCTGCGCCTAGAGCCACCCGTGGGCAACCCCACAGACCAAGCCGCTCTCATCGAAGGCCTAGAGACAGGCATACTGGACGCGATCGCGATCGACCATCAGCCCTACACCTACGAAGAAAAAACGGTTCCCTTCGCCGAAGCCCCCCCCGGCGCGATCGGCCTAGAGCTTGCCCTCCCCCTACTTTGGCAAGCCTTTGTGGCAACCCAGCGCTGGAGCGCCCTAGATCTCTGGAAAAAGCTCAGCACCAATCCCCTCAAAGTGCTGAACCAGCCGGCCATTCCCCTTGCGGAAAATTATCAAGCTGAAATGACCCTGTTTGACCCCCACCAGACCTGGCAGATTACCCCCTCTGCCCTCAAGTCTTTGTCCATGAATACACCCTACCTAGAAACCAGCGCCCTTGGCCGAGTCCTTAAAACATGGCGAGCCTCGTAGTCAATCTTTAATGCTTATCGACTTCATGATTATCGACTTAATGCTTATCGACTTAATGCTTATCGGCTAGTCGGCGTGAGGGTGACTTCCTTCACTTCACCAGCATTGCCCATCACCTTTGCCGCCCGACCATTCACGCCCAGCGTCACCCCGCCTGCATTTCCGGTAAAGAGGCGAATTTCGCGCTTTGCTGTAAAGTTCCGAGTAGAGCCTGCCCGGAGGGTACCAGTATAGGCAGACTGACCATCAGCCGACACTTCCAGGTAGG
The DNA here is from genome assembly GCA_022402525.1 of Thermosynechococcaceae cyanobacterium MS004. Lineage (GTDB taxonomy): Bacteria > Cyanobacteriota > Cyanobacteriia > Thermosynechococcales > Thermosynechococcaceae > JAAURS01. The sequence continues at coordinate 83,381 of JAKRSB010000126.1, read as the reverse complement.
CATCCGCCTTTAGGGTCAACTGAGCTGCCACAGGCGCAGCAGGGGAAGCTGGCTTCTTGGCCGCGACGGGTTTAGGCTTGGGACTAGCGCTACTCACCGGCTGAACCAAGGATGCCCCGCCACTATTGCCGGCCTTTGGCGCAGTTTGACGGCTCAGGACATAGGACAGCCCCAGCCCAGCCAGCAGAATTAAGACCGTGTAAAAAATATAGAGATGCCAGGGACGCAGCGCCACACCGCTGCCTGAGTTCAAGAGACCATTGGTATTGGTGGAAGCCAAAGATTCGCTACCCAAGGGAAAGGCTTCGGAGAGCTGCGTCCCGTTTAGCCCTAGCATGTCGGCATAGCGCCGGATAAACCCGCGCACATAGAGCGCTTCGGGTAAGTCTTCTGGCTGGCCTTTTTCAATGGCTTCTAAAAACCGCTTTTGAATCATGGTTTTTGTGACCACATCATCAATCGAAATCCGCTTTTGGGTGCGAATACTGCGGAGATGAGCACCAATTTCAGTGAGTTTTTGGATTTGCTCTTGATCAAACGTCAGCGGACTCATAGGGACACTACCTTCTCATTGCGACCAAACTCGTTGGAACCCAGATTATCTCAACCAATATGGACTACTGCATGTCTGAATTTAATGCATGATTAATTACTGCATGATAGGTTGTAAAGGGCTAATTTCCGAAGGGGATAGCAACCGATATTGCCCGTCTGCCAAAACCTCGCCTTCAGGATCGTCCAGGGAGAGGGATGCAATGTGGGTGCGATGGAGCTGAAGCACTGGATGGCCAAGGGCTTTGGCAACTCGGCGGATTTGGCGCTTTCGGCCTTCTTTCAAGATAATTTGGAGCCGCGTCCCGTTGTGGCGTTTGTTAAAGGGCACTAAAACCTGCACGATCGCGGGTCTGGTGAGCCGTCCGTCTAGGAAAATTCCATTTCGCCACTGCTCTAAGCTATCGGTTGAAGGGTTGCCCTGCACCAGCACCTGATAGGTCTTGGAAACGTGATGGGTCGGGTGGGTCAGGTGAAAGGTGAGTGCCCCATCATTGGTGAGCAGGAGTGCGCCTGTGGTCTGGGCATCCAGTCGCCCAACCGGATGAAGTCCAATGCCGCGATAGGCTGGGGGCAGCAGGTCAAGGACGGTGGATCTTCCCCAAGGGTCGTCACAGGTGGTGACGACGCCCAAGGGTTTGTGGAGCAAGATATAGACGAATTCGGAACGCTGCGATCGCGCGAGGGGTTTTCCTTCTATTTCAATAACGTCCCTGTCTGGGTTCGCCTTTTGCCCCAGAACGGCCACCTGCCCATTAACCCGCACTTTTCCGGCGGCAATGAGCTGTTCTGAATGGCGTCGTGACGCAATGCCCTGTTGGGCCAGTAGTTTTTGGAGGCGTTCTTCCATCGTGGGTTCAAACGTGGGCTCAAAAGCGGGGGGAATGGCCTATGGGTTTTCCCTATTCTTTCAAACATTTATTCTTTCAAACACTTAGCTCAAGACTGGCATTTAGCTCAAGACTGGCATTTAGTTCAAGACTGGGGCAAAACAAACTGCGCTGCACCATTGAAACAATGTTTTGATAAGCCTCGCACCACTAGAAGCGTCGTAAGCAGCGTCGAAAAGGCCAGCATAAACATAATCAACATTTGGTAAGAGGCCGCATCCTGAGGGTTAACGCCGCTGAGGAGCTGCCCTGTGATGATCCCTGGAAGGGTCACAACCCCCACCACCATCATCGAGTTGAGCGTGGGAATCAGCCCTGCACGAATGGCCGTTTTCCGGTAGGATGCGATCGCCTGCTGGGGCGTTGCGCCCAGACACAGGTGGGTTTCAATTTCGTAGCGATGGCTTTGTACCATCTGCATCAGCCGCTCTCCGGCGATCGCAGCACCATTCATCACGTTGCCTAGCACAATTCCGGCTAAGGGAATCAGATACTGCGGCTCATACCACACCGCAGGGCGAATAATTAAAACCGTGGTGTAGGTGAGGGTGACGGCCAGTCCAATCAAAATTGAAGAGCCGATGAGCCAAAGTTCGTTGGGCAGTCGCTTGCCAATGCGGTTGCGGGTTTCGAGGGTGGCGATCGCAAACATCCCGGCAATGACGGCCAAGACCGCTGCCGGATTTTTCCACTCAAACACAAACCAAAGCAGATAGCCGACAATGAGGAGCTGAACGGTGGTTCTAAACGTGGCGATCGCGAGGCTCCACTCTAGCTCCAGCCGCTGCCAAGCCGATAGCCCCACCGCCATTGCCATAAGACCCACCGCGCTCAAAAAGTCTTCTGGTTTTAGGGGAATTAGTAGCTCATTCATGACGAGAGTTGGTTAGCTGTGTGGGTAGATAGGTTGATAGATGGGTTAAAACGAGTTGGAACGGGTTGGAACGGGTTGGAACGGGTTGGAACGGGTTGGAACGGGTTGGAATCAAGTGAGTTCGGCAAGAAACAACCGCCCCTCATCCCCCCACCCTCCTTCTCCCTAAGGCGAAGAAGGGGCAATGAAAAATCAAGCTTCTTAAGCCCCTCGCCTTTGGGAGAGGGGTTTGGGGTGAGGGGCTTCAAGGGCATCATCGAACTCACGTTGGAATAAATTGGGCTGAACAATAAGTTGGGCTGAACAAATAGAGCGCTACGCCGCAATCATGGTCTAAAATCCAATCTTATGACCGAATCTCAATCCCTGAATCTCAATCCCTGAATCTCAATCCTTAAATCTCAATCCTTAAATCTCAATCCCTGAGAAAGACGCTACCGAAAGAGACGCTGCCGAGTGAATATTCCTGCCTCCCCCATCATCCCCCCCCTAGACCTCGGACGTCAGTATCAGGACCTTCAGGCTGAAATCAATGCCGCAGTTCTAGCGGTTTTAGCCTCCACTCAGTATATTGGTGGCCCCGTAGTGGCGCAGTTTGAGGAAGACTTTGCTCACTATACCAATACGCCCTTCTGCATTAGCTGCAACTCCGGGACCGATGCCCTCTATCTGGCTTTGAGAGCCTTTGATATTGGCCCTGGAGATGAGGTAATCACCAGCCCCTTCAGCTTTATCGCCACGGCTGAGGTGATTAGCATGGTGGGGGCAACCCCTGTGTTTGTGGATATTGTGCCGCAGACCTTTAATCTAGACCCTCAGCAGGTTGAGCGCGCCATTACAGCCCGCACCCGCGCCATTATTCCGGTGCATTTGTTTGGGCTACCAGCTCAGATGGATCAGCTACTGGCGATCGCCAAAGCCCATCAGTTGCCAATCATTGAAGACTGTGCCCAAGCGACGGGCGCAACCTGGCAAGATCCTTCAGGCTGCACCCACAAAGTGGGCAGCATTGGCGAGATTGGCTGCTTTAGCTTTTATCCCAGCAAAAACTTAGGCGGCTGTGGCGACGGTGGCGCGATCACGACGCACAATCCAGCGCTGGCCGAAAAAATGCGAATCCTGCGGGATCATGGTCGTCGGAGCGGGTATTTCCATGAAGCCGTGGGGATGAACAGTCGGCTCGATAGCCTACAGGCCGCAATTTTAGGGGTCAAGCTGCCCTACCTAGATCGCTGGAATCATCAGCGCCACGCCGTCGCCCAACGCTATAGCCAGCTTTTAGATCAGATTCCAGGCATTATTCTGCCCCAACTAGCGCCAAATAGCGTCTGGAATCAGTACACGATTCGCGTGCAGCATCGCGACGAATTGGACAGCGCTAGCCCAAGACGCGATCGCCTCCGGGCAGCGCTTTTGGAACAGGGTATTCAGTCAATGGTGTACTATCCCCTGCCCCTCCACCGACAGCCCGTCTATGCCAACCTCAACTATGCCCTTGGCCAGCTCCCAGGAGCTGACCGAGCTGCCCTAGAAGTTTTATCCTTGCCGATGTTTCCAGAACTATCAGAACAAGAGCAAGAGCGGGTAAAAGAGGCTATTAAGGAGGCGCTACAGCATATTTAAATCCAGCCATTTGAATTCAGCAATTTGAATTCAGCAATTTGAATCCACCATATTTGAATAGATCTTGGGATTGGCTACCCCACAAGCAATTTTAAGTTTTACCGTCATGAAGTTTTACTGTCATGAAGTTTTACCGTTATGAGTTCATCCCGTTTAGCACCTCATTCAAGTGGAAATGCTCCAGGCGGCAAGACGCAGAGCGCAGAAATTATTTGTGTCGGAACCGAGCTGCTGCTGGGTGAAATCCTTAACTCCAACGCTCAGTTTTTAGCTCAGGAGCTGGCCAAGCTTGGCATCCCACACTTCTTTCAGACCGTTGTGGGGGATAATCCCCTGCGGCTAAAACAAGCCATTGCGATCGCCTGTCACCGCTCCAGCCTTCTCATTTTTACCGGTGGACTAGGGCCTACTCCCGATGACCTCACCACCGAAACCATCGCCGACTTCTTTGAAACACCCCTCGTTGAGCATGAAGACATTTGGGCGGCCATCGAGCAGCGCTTTACCGCTCGCGGCCTAACCCTCAGCGCCAATAACCGCAAGCAGGCTCAGCTTCCGCAAGGGGCAGCGGTCTTACCGAATCCCGTAGGCACCGCCCCTGGAATGATCTGGCAGCCCAGGCCAGGACTCACCTTCTTGACCTTTCCCGGCGTGCCTCGTGAACTGTACCCCATGTGGGAAAACACAGCAATTCCCTTTCTGAAGGAGCAGGGATGGGGAAAGACCCAAATCTATAGCCGCAGCCTAAGATTTTGGGGGATTTCAGAATCCACCCTTGCCGAAAAAGTAGATGCGTTCCTTAAGCTAGACTCTCCCACCGTAGCGCCCTACGCAGGCCAAGGCGAGGCAAGGCTGCGCCTCTCAGTCAAAGCTGCCTCAGAGGCCGAAGCCCGCGAGCAATTAGATCCAATTCAGGCCCAAATTCAAGCGCTGTGCGGCCTTGATTATTACGGCACCGACCAAGACTCCCTGGCTTCAGTCGTGGGCAAACTGCTGCAGGCGCGGGGCGAGACGGTCGCCGTTGCGGAGTCCTGCACGGGTGGCGGCCTTGGCCAAAAGCTCACCGATGTGGTAGGCAGCTCTCGCTACTTTTGGGGCGGCGTCATTGCCTACGACAATCAGGTCAAACGCCAGGTACTCCAGGTCGAAACTGAGGTGCTGAACACGCAAGGAGCCGTGAGCGCTGCAGTTGCCGAGCAAATGGCGATCGGCGTTAAAAATCTATTGGGAACCACTTGGGGACTCAGTATTACCGGCATTGCAGGCCCAGGGGGCGGTAGCGAAGAGAAACCCATAGGGCTAGTCTACGTGGGGCTGGCCGGCCCCCACGGTCTAAGCCATCGCGAATATAAAATGTCTGATCGGGGACGCGACTGGGTTCGAGGGGTAAGCGCGTCCGCCGCCCTAGATCTCCTGCGCCGAAGTCTTTTGTAAGGCTTGCCCATAAAGCTCTCCATCGATGACTTCTTTACTTTCTTGACGCAAAATCAAGGCCCCTGACGGCTGCTCTACACCATTGATCCACCCATTGGTTCACCCATTGATCCCCGACTGATCCCCTAACGGACGGAACGGCTCGCCCTTGGCGCAAGACTAGACCCGTTTCGAGGGAAATATGTTAGTTTAATATTAAGAAACCTTCATGTCTTGAAAAACGGTTCTAAGCTTAGACCCTATAGGTAAAAGTGCCAACCATCGCGTTAAGCCTCAGCGTTATTTCAAAGTTTGTATTGTAAGACAAGGAGCCATCCCCCTAATGGATTACTTAGAGAAAGTCCTTGATGTGCTCAAGAATTTTGCTCGAAAGGTGATTGAAGCGCTTCTAGGTTCAGAATCTGAGCCCGAACTGGAGCCAATTCCTATTCCAGTCAATGAGCGTAGGTTTTAAGAAGGCTGGTCTTAAGTAGAGCTGAATCTTTTAAGCGCCAGCCTTTTAGCAGGGCCGCTCTCTTGAAGAAGGTGTCTTGAGGTCAGTGTTTTGATCAGTATCCTGGTGCTCCACGGCCCAAACCTAAATTTACTGGGGAGTCGAGAACCTAGTATCTATGGTGCCGTGACGCTTTCAGAGATTGATGCTCGTCTTGCTGGTCTAGGGGAAAAGCAAGGCGTACAGGTTGACTCGCTTCAGTCTAACCATGAGGGGGCGCTGGTTGACGCAATTCAGAGCGCGGTTGAGCGACATCACGGGATTCTGATTAACGCTGCAGCATACACCCACACCAGCGTTGCAATTCGAGATGCGATCGCCGCTACGAAGCTTCCCGCAGTCGAAGTCCATCTCAGCAATATTCATCGCCGCGAAGAATTTAGACATCATTCCTACCTTGCGCCTATTGTCATTGGACAGATTTGTGGCTTTGGCGCAAATAGCTACTATCTGGGGTTTCACGCTCTTGTAACCTACTTGAAAGAAAAGCAAGCGGAAAGAGCAGTTGCCCTTTAACCGGGCGGCTCTGGGGCTAGGCCAGCGGAGAGCGGAACGTCCTGGGCAAGCTTCGCACCAAGACTGAGTAATGGTGAACCCGATAGTCCAGCACAGGCGAGTCTAGCCCGAACAAACCAAGCCCAAACAAGTCCAAAACTTTTGGCATTTGGCACAATCAGTAGGCAGTCGTTTATCGCTTTTTATTCCGAGCTCCGAGGCATGTCATGTGCTGAAACCCTACAGACTAAAACGGTTTCGGCAAAACGCATGGCCCTCTCCTCATTCCAGCAAGGAGAAGCTTGCCACCATGACCACAGTGGGCGACTCCCCTTGCTGCGATTGCAGCGCTGGCAAACTGCGGCCAGGTTGGATCTTACGTTGAGTCCGCCTTGAGTTTGAGGGACAACGTGATCCAAGGTTAAAAAACGAGGGGTACACCCACAATAAGCACAGGTTCCACCAAATCTCTGCTTAATTTCGGCCTTAATCTTATGTTTTTGGGATCGTGCAGCGTGGATTCTATTCAATCGCCGATCCAGTTCTTCAAGACGTGATTGATAACTCATTGGTAGCGCGTCGAGATAGGATGGGCAGGTAAAATTGGAGAGAGTTCTACGCTGCAATAGCGTCAATGGACTGTCTTCTGTGTGGTCATTATTTAGAGCAGCCAGTCAACGAGCCCAACAGGTTCATCATAGTAAAGTTCATGTCGTTGAAACCGAAGGCGTGAGCGCGGATGAGATCTGGGCATTTGTCGCAAAAAAAGCAGCGGCAATGTCTTCCAGATGAACGCGACGCAGGGGACTATGCGCACTCTGAACTGAGCAGCGCCCTTCTGCTGGACACTACGATCGCTCTGGCAGTGGGTGACTGAAGACTACGCATTGGTGAGGAGGCGTTGACCCTACACAGGGCAGGGACGTTACCTGTCCTATGGCGACTCAAGGGCGATCACCTACGATAGAAGAGAAAACCGTAGGTCTGGTGCGCTATGGCAGCGGAGATCGACTTTCAGCCCTATTTGCGATCGCTGAGCAAACACTATGCCCAATGGTGGCAGCTTTACACGCTCACGGATGCAGAAACGCGGACAGAACAATCTTGCAAACGATCGCGCAAGGGCGATCGCCTAGAATTGGCAAAAGAGGGTTAAGGGTCGCTGGCCAAAATAGTCAAGTCAAGCTCAGTAATCTTGAGGTTGTTTTCATGGAAGTTACGGTTGAAATTCCCGATGAGCTGGCCCGTCAGCTTCAGATAGATCGTGCTGCTCTCTCTCGGCACATCCTTGAAAATCTTGTCGTTGAAGCCTATAAGTCTGAAAAGATTACAAGTGCTGAAGTTGGACGTATTTTGAACTTACCCTCTCGATTTGCCGTGGACGGTTTCCTGAAGACGCACGAAGCCTATCTGCACTATGCCGAGTCAGATCTTGAACAAGATATTGAAACCCTAAACCAATTGCGTAGTCAACCTGGATGATCGTTGTTTCCGATACATCACCCATTCACTATTTATTGCTCATCAATCAAGTTGAATTGCTGCCAAAGCTTTACGGAAGTATTAACATTCCTGAAGCTGTGCGAGATGAGATGCTTGCGGCTGGCGCGCCCGTAATTTTGCAACAATGGATTCAACAACCTCCTAGCTGGCTAAATGTTTATGTTGTGGAGTTACCCACGAATTTAGCCCTGATGCGTTTGGATCCTGGCGAACGTGCAGCGATTCAGCTTGCGCTACAAATCCAGGCTGATTTACTTATTGTGGATGATAAACCTGCTCGACAGGCTGCAACTGCTTTAGGCATAAAAATTACTGGGTTGCTCGGTATTCTAAGCGAGGCTGCAAGGTTAGGCGAAATTGAGCTGCCTGTTGTGCTTGCCCAGCTCATGAATAAAACAAATTTTCGAGCTTCACCTAAGCTGATTCAGATGCTTCTGACCCATCCTGATATTGGCCCATCCTGATATCGGCAACTAAAGAGCGATCGCCTACGATAGAAGAGAAAACCATAGTCTGGTGCACTTTAAAAAGATCTTTAGAAAGATTCAGCTTTATGCGAACCATTCAAATTCCCCAAGATCTCGAAGAACAGCTCACCCAGAGAGCCACTCAACTCAACCTATCTTTAGAAGCGTTTGTTCTTGGGGCGCTCCAGGAAATTGTGCAGCCCTCTGGCCTTCAAGACACCTCCAAAGCTGAAGTGCTAGCCGGATTCGAGCGCGCCCTCGAAGATGTAAAAGCAGGGCGCATCAGTTCTGTCGAAACGCTTTGGGACGCTCTGGATGACTGAGGTGCCTTCTATCCAAGTTTTTGTTGCAAATGAATTCAAGCGCCAAGCGCGTACTCTTGAAAAACGTTACCGAAATCTTCGGTCAGATCTCCAGCTCATCATCGAACAGTTCCAAAAGGGTGAATTTCTGGGAGATCAAATTTCTGGAATAGGCTACAGGGTCTATAAGCTTCGGGTGAGAAATAGCACGATTCGCAAGGGTAAAAGTGGTGGCTACCGAGTCATTTATCAAATCCTTTCTCCTAGTGCTGTGGTTTTGCTATCCGTTTATGCTAAATCTGACCAGGATGATGTGGACACAGAAGATCTCCAGCGGCATCATCGAAAAGTTTCAATCCCCTCCAGAGTCGCTCTAGCAAAGCACTTGGCAGAATTCTAAAGCATGGTTAATCCAAGGTGAGGCTGACTGATCGCCTACCATAAAAAAACGCTCTGGATGTTACCTGGTGGCGCAACGGTTCGTATTGCCCACGGGCAGAAATGGGGTATCCATGCGAGCTTGTTTCTCTAAAGGGTAGGTCAGTCAGGCTGGAGTGAGTGGTTGAGGTAAGACTGCAATATGGCAAAGCTCTACGAGGCAGAACAGCGGATTCAGCAGGCTCTGGAGTCTGGCGAAGTTCAGCTAGATTTATCAGATCTAGCGTTGACAACCGTACCGGATGCGATCACTCAGCTCACCCATCTGCAAACGCTTGACCTCACCAGCAATCAACTGACGAGCCTACCGGATGCGATCGTCCAGCTCACCCATCTGCAAACGCTTTCCCTCGGCTTCAATCAACTGACGAGCCTACCGGATGCGATCGCCCAGCTCACGAATCTGCAAGTGCTTGACCTCGGCGGCAATCAACTGACGAGCCTACCGGATGCGATCGCCCAGCTCACGAATCTGCAAACGCTTGCCCTCAGCGGCAATCAACTGACGAGCCTACCGGATGCGATCGCCCAGCTCACGAATCTGCAAACGCTTGCCCTCAGCGACAATCAACTGACGAGGCTACCAGATGCGATCACCAAGCTAACCAATCTACATAATCTTAGCCTCAGCGACAATCAACTGACGAGCTTACCGGATGCGATCACCCATCTCACCAATCTGCAAACGCTTTTCCTAGGCAACAGTCAACTGACGAGGCTACCAGATGAGATCGCCCAGCTCACCAATCTGCAAACGCTTGACCTCACCAGCAATCAACTGACGAGCCTGCCGGATGCGATCTCCCAGCTTACTAATCTGCAAACGCTTTACCTCGGCTTCAATCAACTGATGAGCCTAACGGATGCGGTCTCCCAGCTTACTAATCTGCAAACTCTTGACCTCTGGGACAATCAACTGACGAGCCTACCGAACGGATTAAGAAAGCTTAGTAAATTGGAAGAGCTCTATCTCCATAAAAACGATGGTCTGAATCTGCCACCCGAAATTTTAGGGTTCACTGCGCTTGAAGTAGCTGCAAGAAGGGGAACTCCCACAAGCCCACAGACTATCCTTGACTACTACTACCGCACCCAACAAGGCCAAAAACGCCCTCTCAACGAGGCCAAACTCATTTTGATCGGCTATGGCGGTGTGGGCAAAACCTCCTTAGTCAGCCGTCTGGTGCATAACACCTTTGATAAAGACGCACCCCAAACCCAAGGCATTCAAATTACCCAGTGGCCTATTCAGCTCAACGGCACCGAAGACGTGCGCCTTAATGTTTGGGACTTTGGCGGCCAAGAAATTATGCACGCCACCCATCACTTTTTCTTAACCCAGCGCAGTCTCTACATTCTGGTGCTCAACGGTCGCCAAGGCCACGAAGACACCGATGCCGAATACTGGCTCAACCTCATCGAAAGCTTTGGCGAAGACTCCCCCGTCATTGTGGTGCTCAACAAAATCAAAGCCTGCCCCTTTGACCTCAACCGGAGTGGGCTACGGCAAAAATTCATCCATATCGTCGAATTCATTGAAACCGACTGCGAAGATGCTCACAATCTAGTCCAGCTTCGGCAAGCCATTGAGCGCACAACCCACAACCTCAAGCACCTGCGCGATGAATTCCCCGCAAGCTGGTTCGGCATCAAAGACCAGTTGGCCACCATGCCACAAAACTACCTAAGCTTTGAGCAATACTGCACCATTTGTGCAGACAAAGGCGAAGCAGACCCCCAAGCCCAAGAATCCCTAGCCGCTGCCCTGCATAGGCTTGGTATTGTCCTCAATTACAAAAACGACCCCCGCCTCCGCGACACCCATGTCCTAAACCCCCACTGGATCACTCAAGGCATCTATACCCTCCTCACATCCCCCCGCCTCGCCCAGCAAAAGGGCAACCTCAGCCTCAGCGATATTGCCCAACTCCTCCCCTCTGCCGACTATCCCCGCGATCGGCATCCATTTCTCATCGACCTTATGCAGAAATTTGAGCTATGCTTCCCCTTCCCCGATCGTAATGACCACTACCTCATCCCCCAACTGCTCGACAAACAGCAGCCCCCAGAAGCCGAAACCTTTAACCCCCTTCACAGCCTTAACTTCCAGTACCATTACCCCATCCTGCCCGAAGGGTTGCTCCCCCGCTTTATTGTCCGCACCCATAGCCATAGCACCCATCAATTCCGCTGGCGCACTGGGGTAATTTTAGAATTTGAGGGTGCCCTTGCCCTCGTCAAAGCCGATATTCAAGAAAAGCGCGTGTATATTTCCGTCACCGGAGCGCCCCCTAGTCAGCGCTCCTTACTCGCCATTATCCGCGCCAACTTTGACCACATTCACAACAGTTTTTCCTTCAAGCCCCAAGCAATGGTGCCCATCCCTGACCATCCAGAAGTCTGCATACCCTACCAGGATTTATTAGTCAGAGAAGAAAAAGGTCGGCACACCGTTGAAGTGGTATTACCCAACAAAGATATCCTTGATTTGTCCGTTACCCAGCTCCTGAATGGTGTCGGACGTAGCAAAAACCGTGAGGCCAGCCCCATAAACCCGCACGCTATACATCACTATGATTTGCGCGGAGCTAGTATCGGTAACTGGGCAGAACATCAAAACGGAACGCAACAAACCACTCAAATTCCCGCAGCACCAACCCAGCCCAAAGCATACCAGGCTCCTGAAACAACCTAATAACCGAGGCATCCCCCATGACTCAAACCCTTGCACAACAACAACTCGTCCTCAACACCCTCTGCCAAACTCTCGCCGACCCAGAACCCCAAGTTCGTGCCAAAGCCGCCGAATCCCTCGGACGCCTTGAACTCCAAGCCGCCCTGCCCAACCTCCTCGCTCAACTCAACGACCCCAGCCCCCTCGTCCGGCTCAGCATCATCCAAGCCCTCGGCCAACTTCGTGCCGCCGCCGCCATCCCCCAACTCATCCCCCTCCTCCTCGACGAAATCCCCGAAATCCGTGCCGCCGCCGCCGACACCCTCGGCAAAATCGGCAACGAACACACCATCGACTACCTGCTCACAACCCTCAACGACAACACCCCAACCGTCCGCGCCACCGCAGTACAAGCCCTCGGCGAAATTGGCTCCGAAGCCACCATCCCCTCGCTCCTGCAAGCATTCCAAGACGCCAGCGATACCGTGCGGATTCATGCCATCGAATCCGTCTCTAAAATCTACGCTCGCGAGGCATAAGCGCAGCCGTGGCCCGCAACCCAAACACCCTCAAACAAGCCATCGAAGCCCTGAGCCAAGTCTTACGAGAGAATCCCAACCCTCAAGCCCGTGCCAAAGCCGCCAAATGTCTAGGTGAATTGGCCAGCACCGAAGCACTCACCACCCTCTGCGAAGCCCTTCTGCAAGAACGCACCCCAGACGTTCAAATTTGCATAATGGATGCCATTGTTACCCTAGCCAAACCCGACTCAGATAAACCCATGTCAGAAACCCCAAAATACGACCTGCGCGGAGCCAACATCGGTAACTTTGCCGAAACCATCCAATCCGGCGGTCGTCAAGACGCCACCCAACACATCTACGCCCCAGAACAAGACTTCGATAAACTGCTAGCTGACTACCAACAATTCTTCAACACCCTCCAGCAACAATACCCCGCTCAAACCCCAGAAGCTGCCCTTCAACCCATCATTGATGCCGAATTTCAAGAACTCCAAAAGACACAACCCCAACGCTGGCAAAACTTCCTAAATCTCAAACGCCTCTGGAACGGCGGCAAAAAAGCCACCCTCAAACTGGGCGAACATCTCACCGAAGAGAATTTATGGGGAAAGATGGCGATCGCATTTCTAGAAGGAGTCACGGAAACGACAGAATAGCTCCCACAAAGCCATTACAGAACGCCAGCAGCCCAAAGGCAAATCACAGCCGGAGCTTTTAATCCATAAGGCTGGGTTAAGATCTCAAGATACGGGTTTTTAATGGTGTTTTTAGACAAAAAAGATCATGCAAGATTTCTTTCAAAACGTCTCACGCTACCCTCGCTACATGATCGCCCTCATTGCAGGAGTGTTTTGGAACTTTTTGGAGCCGATGGGGCCAATGCTGCGCCGCCCCACTACAGCGATCGCCCTGATTGGCATCCTGATCAGCAGCCTCATTTTTCTGTCCCTTACGCTCAAAGCCATGTTGGGTTTACCAGCCTAATCGCGTGGTGAATCCAGTGGTTCAGGCTAGACTGGTCTGGGGATAGATGATCCTCAATCTCCTGGCATCACGGGTAAGGGAACAAGGGCAATGGCAACAGGAATCAGAGTTTCGCGCGTGGCGGAGTCCATCCGGCGCGAGGTGAGCCTTATGCTGCTTCACGGCATCAAAGATGAGCGGGTGGGCAGCGGCATGGTCACGGTGACGGATGTGTACGTCTCTGGAGACTTGCAGCATACTAAAATTTTTGTCAGCATCTACGGCACCGATGAAGTAAAAGCCGCTGCGATGGAGGGGCTGCACTCAGCAGCGGGCTACGTGCGCAGTCTGCTGGGTCAGCGGGTGCGGCTACGGCGCACGCCAGAAGTCATTTTTGTCGAAGATCGCTCCATTGAGCGCGGCATGCGGGTGCTGTCTTTACTCAATCAGCTCTCAGATGAGCGCTCATCTGAGAGCAATGATGCAGATGGAGGACAGGAAAAGACGATGGGTCAATCAAATGCCGAACCTACGGCCGAATCACTTGCCGAACCAACTGCCGAGTCAATTGCCGAACCTACGGTAGAATCAACGGCGAAACCAGAAGATTAGACGAGGCCAGCGGACTTGACCCATCTCCTGCCCGATTTTAACGAGTTAACCCTGCCGGAACAAGTTGCCCAGATGCTGGTGGTGCGCGCCTCTGGCCATTTGTTCGATCACCAGATCCTATACCCAACCTGGGAGCCAAAGGCAGAAACTCTGCGGCCCTGGCTGCAAGATTTGGCGGTGGGGGGCGTTATTTTGCTGGGCGGCAGCGCGGCTGAAATTGCGCTGAGGTGCCAGCAGCTTCAGGACTGGGCTAAGGTGCCGCTGCTGCTCTGCGCCGATATTGAGGAGGGCGTGGGTCAGCGATTTTCAGGGGCAACCTGGTTTGCACCCCCTCTCGCCCTTGCCGAAATTGCCAAGGCCAATCCAGCGTCAGCGGTTGAGCTGGCAACCGAAATGGGTCGCTGGACAGCTCAAGAGGCGTTAGCCATCGGCCTCAACTGGGTGCTGGCCCCCGTGGTGGATGTGAACAACAACCCCCAAAATCCGGTCATTAATGTGCGCGCCTTTGGCGAAACGCCTGCCGTGACGGGTCAGTTAGCGACGGCCTTTATCCACGGCGCACAGAAGCATCCTGTCCTGACCACAGCCAAACATTTCCCTGGCCACGGCGACACCGCCACCGATTCCCACCTAGACCTGCCCGTCATTCCCCACAGCCTTGATCGCCTTCAGTCCCTAGAATATCTGCCTTTCCAGGCTGCGATCGCCGCTGGGGTAGACAGCATCATGAGCGCACATTTGCTCATCCCTAGCTTAGACCCCGACTATCCCGCAACCCTCTCCCCCCGCATCCTGACCGGAGAGCTGCGAGAGGCGCTAGGGTTTGACGGCATTATTGTGACCGATGCCCTCGTGATGGGGGCGATCGCCCAGCGGTATGGCGCAAATGAAGCAGCGGTTTTAGCGGTAGAAGCTGGCGCGGATGTCCTGATGATGCCCGCTGATCCGCCTGGAGCGATTCAGGCCATTTGTGAGGCCGTGGAAACAGGACGCATTGCGCCCAGCCGCATTCAGGCGTCTTTAGAGCGAATCTGGCGTGCGAAGCAAAAGATTTTTACCCTCAGCATTGAAGACTCCGGTACGCACCATCACGCCTGGGAACAACGCCCCCCAGCCCCTATCCGTCTAGACTGGCTGGCTCAGCCTCCAGCCCAAGAAGCCGCAGCGCAAATTCTTAAGCAGTCCTCCCAAGGGCGCGGCACCATTGCAGAAGCCGAAGGGTTTGCGCGCAACGTCATTATTGTGGATGAACTGATGGGGTGCGATATCCTAAACCGCAGGGCACCCGCGATCATCATTCCCCAGCAGCATGGCTACCAAACCCTCTACCTCATCGACAATCATTCCCCTGCCCAGCCAGATGCGCTAAAAGCCACCCCAGAGCCAACCCTTCTCCAGCTCTTTATTCGCGGCAATCCCTTTCGGGGCAGCGCTGGGCTAAGTCAACTGGCGCGTGACTGGGTGGATATGCTGCTAGAGAGCGGGCAGCTAAAGGGGCTGATTCTTTACGGCAGCCCCTACAGCCTAGAAACCTTTTTGCCCCTCCTGCCGCCAGAAGTGCCCTACGGGTTCTCCTACGGACAGATGACAGCAGCACAGGCGATCGTCCTGGGCGCTCGATTTAAGCACGACGAATGAGGATGAATGAGATGGGATTGATGAGACTGGATTGATGAAACTGTCAGTCGCGGTACGCAAGCGCATTCTTCCCTGATTGAGCTGTTGTTCCCTCGCAGATCGTCCCGAAGAGGCCGATGACTGGTGAGTTTATCGTGGGCTTGCAGAGGGGTGTCACCTCCCAGTAGTCGGTTATCCCAAAGAATCGGGTATCCTCACTGCGGAGGCATTCAGTGTGCATACGAACAGGCTTCATGGCGATCGCGCTGCCTCTGCTATTCCACCTCCGCTATTTCATCTTCAAAACCTGCCATCCCCCTTCATGGAGTGAGTTCTTTGGCCAGCCCACCGTCTACAGATCGCCGCAAGGATATTTTTGGACTCCTTGGGGTGGGGTTTTACATTCTCTTCACCCTACTGCCGGATAGCAGCAGTCTAGTGGTGTCTTGGCCTTGGGTGCTGATCGGTCAAGTTGCACTTCTGTTGCCATGGCTCTGGCTACTGCGAGAAGGATGGCGTCAGAAGCGTCTGAACGGGTTGGGCTACGGTCTGGATTACGGTATTGCTTTAGCCCTCGTGGGGCTGGTGGGATCAATGGTGCTGGCTCCCTTCCCGCAGCAGGCGCGTTGGTATAGTTGGGCAGCCTTGGGCGCGATCGCCGCCTTCTATACCCTAAATGCCTGGTGTCGTAGCCCTGCTCGACGTCATCAGCTCCTGGTACTCCAGGGCAGTTTGAGCCTTGCGTTTATGGTCGTGAGCCTTGGGCTTTGGAGTAGTCAAACTTTTTTCCCAGAGATGGGTCGGCTGGCAAGCCTCAGGGCAGCGGGGCTCAGTGTGTTCTATGACTTTTCAGTTTTAGAACTCCGGAACTGGGCACCCATTGGGCATCAAAACTATGTGGCGGGTTATTTAGTCTTAAGTTTGCCCCTATTGCTTGCGTTAAGCGTGAGCGCTCAGCCTCGATGGAGATGGCTTTGGGGTGGGGGAATTTTGCTAGGGCTGGTCGATCTATACACCACCAGTTCCCGTGGGGGGTGGTTAGGGGTGGCCGCAGTCGTTCTCACGGGCGGATTGTTGCTCCTGGGACACCTGCCCATGAGAACGGCTACCACCCCTCGCTTTCGGTGGATGGTGGGATTGGGTTCCGTTGCTGCCTTGCTGGGCATTATCCTGGCCAATAATCGACTGCGATCGCTGTTCACTGCCTCCACCCTAGATGGTGCGGGGGGAGAAACTGCGTTTCGACTGATTACCAATGTCACAGGGTGGGCCATGGGGCTTGAGCATCCTGTTTTTGGCGTTGGTCTGGGGGGTGTACCGCTACTTTATCAAGAGTACCGTCCGGCCTGGGCGGGCCGGGAAGCAGAACTGGTGTACCAGCTCCACAGTACCCCGGCTCAAATTTGGGCTGAACTCGGGGGAGTGGGGATTGCTCTTATGTTGGGACTCTTAGGCTGGCTAGGCTATTGGGGGGTTAGGTTGGGGCGCAGACTGGGAGAGCAGCGATCGCAAGCTCTCTCTTCAAAAGATCTCTCTTCAAAAGATTCTTCTGCAAAAGAATTGCAGCCCCCGGCATTGGAGCGCGACTATCTCCTGAGCGTGAGCTTATCTGCAGGGCTAATCGGGTATGGCATTGTCAGCCTCACGGACTACCAGTTGGATATTATCGGCATCAGCGGGACGCTCATCCTCTACGGCGTATGTCTACTCTCTCTCTTGCGCGACTATATTCCAGCAGATGAAGCTCGACAATTTCCAAAACGATTGAAGGTGGCATGGATTTGTTGGGGGTTATGCGGGCTGTTGTTAGTCGTTGGGGTCTGGATGACGCCCATTCTGCGGGCTTGGCAGCTCTCTAGCCTAGGCTTTGCCGCCCTTAGCCAAAAACAAATTGAGCCATTTACAACATACTTAGAACAAGCTCATCAGCTTGCCCCCTGGGAGCCTTACTACTCCTATCAGTTGGGCTGGAACCTAGCCAATACCCAAAGTGAAAACGCACAAAGTGAGGGTGGCCAAACCAGTCAAGCTCGCTTAAGTCAAAGCCAGGACTTTTTTCAACGCAATACCCAGGCCTCCCCCTATCAAGAAGCAGGCACCAGTAGTTTAGGGTGGCTACAGTTTTTCAATCGTCAGTTTGCTGAAGCCACAACTTCCTTTCTCAAATCGACTCAGTTGGTGCCCGCAAAGCGGGGCGCGTTTCATAGTTTAGGTCTCAGTTTGCTGGCGCAAAATAAGGTGGATTGGGGGGTACAGGCGCTGGCCTTAGAAATTGTCCGAGATCCAATTTGGTTAACCAGTCCGCTTTGGCGCTCTACGCAGTATCAGGGGATTTATCCGCAGGTTCTTGGCGCGGTGGAGCAAATCTATCTGCAATTGCTCCAAAACCGTTCTGAGCAGAATCCGCTCACCCCTTATTTACGTCAATGTCTGGGGGGCTTGTACTGGTGGCAAGGGAAACACGCTGAGGCGAATGGGCAGTGGCGAAAGCATGGAACGCCCCTAGGTGGCGATGTGTTGGCGATCGCCCGCAGCAATAATCGCAACAATCCTGTCACCCCAAGTGCGCCAATCCTCAAAGCATGGCTAGAACCCCAACAGCGATCGCAGTGGATTGAAAAGGCCGTCCTAGAAGCCAGTCAAGCCCTCCCCGATCCTAAGTTAGTAGAGGCATTGACCACCAGTATGAATCAAGCCAAATCCTTAGATCAATGGATTCAGCAACTGGTTCCGAGTCGGCAATATCCACGAGAACGAGCTGGCTTTGGAGTCCTCAGTCGCCACATTGATGGGCCAGCGCCCACAGACTTCTTTCCTGTCGTTGAGAATATTGCGATGACCCAGTTTTTTGCAGAACTACTCCCATCGCCGAGCTATAGCCCTGGACTGGATAATGGGCTGCAACCCTTCCGAGAGCGATTATGGAAATCTATTGCGCCAAACCAGCGCAAACCTTAGCGCCGGCTTAGACAATAGGCCTATGCTATGGGTAAGCGCAGGATTTTAAGGGGCGTTCTATGACTGCCATCACCCTCAACTTAGACCCCATCGTCCATCTCTCCCACGAACAGTTCTATGCCCTGTGTATGGCGAATAAAGATGTGCCAATGGAGCGGAGTCCCACGGGAGAATTGATTATTATGAGTCCCATCGGTGGACTCAGTGGCGAACGCGAGGCGGACTATATTACCGACCTCAATATCTGGAATCGGCAAACGGGCCTTAGCAAAGTTTTTAGTTCTTCTACGGTCTTTAGTCTGCCGGGGGGTGGCGATCGCTCTCCTGATGTGGCGTGGATTCAGCTAGAGCGCGGGCAAAGCCTGACGCTAGAGCAACAAGAAGAATTTCCGCCGCTCTGCCCCGATTTTGTGATTGAGCTGCGGTCCAAGACCGACCGACTCAAGCCTTTACAAAGCAAGATGCAGGAATATCTCGACAGCGGGTTACAACTGGGCTGGCTCATTAACCCCCAGGACAAGCAGGTCGAGATTTATCGGCCTGGTCAAGCGGTAGAAAGCTTGACCTATCCAGTCACCTTATCGGGGGAAGATATCCTGCCTGGGTTTACCTTGACGGTTCAATAGCGGTATTTTTCAATAGCGATATTTTAGTAAGCCCCGTTGGCAAACAGTACAATCCGTAGGGTTTCGACCAAAATCTCAAAATCGAGGTTAAGCGTCCAATTGTCGATGTAGTAAAGATCAAGCCGGGCAGCTTGGTCGAAATCGTCCAGATGCGATCGCCCTGAAATTTGCCATAGCCCCGTAATCCCTGGCAGCACCTGATGGCGGATATGGTGCCAGGAGTTAAAGCGCTCCACGTCTCGGATGGGGAGGGGACGTGGCCCCACCAGGCTCATTTGCCCGACCAAAACATTAATCAGCTGGGGCAGTTCATCAATGCTGGTGCGTCGCAAAAAGCTACCGATTTTAGTGCGGCGCGGGTCATCTTTGATCTTAAACAGAATGCCGTCTTGGGATTCATTTTTTGCTTCTAGGGCGGCTTGGAGAGCCTCGGCATTAACGACCATGGTGCGAAATTTCCACATCTGAAAGATTTTGCCATGCAGCCCCACGCGCTCTTGGCGGTAGAAAACTGGGCCAGGGGAGGTGAGTTTAATGGCGATCGCAATGCCCATCAGAAAGGGGGCCAATACCAATAGCCCCAGCGCTGCCGCCGTAATATCGATGTAGCGTTTGATGCGATAATCTAGACCCAACAGCATGGGTGGTGCAGCACGGAGGGTCGGCATTCCAGCAAAAATTTCAGGAATACCGCGACGATGTAGCACTTCCACACTCGATGGAATCAGGCGGAGCGTAATGCCGCAGCGTCGAAGCTGCCAATAGAGGGTAGAGGCCAGCTCTGTGGGGGGCAGACCTTCGACGATCACTTCCTGGGCTTTGGAGTTGAGGATAGAGGTCAGGGTGGTATTGGCGTTGGCGGTGGAGGCCAGGGCTGCTCCCACAATACGGTAGTGCGATCGCTGTTCCAGCAGTTTAGACAGACGGGGTAAACGCTCTGCGGTGGCGATTAAAAAAATGCCCACGGTGGGCTGACGCTGCTCAAGCTGCTGTAAAAGTAGGGTTGAAATCAGCCGAAAGCCAATGATAAAAACAACACTCAGCCCCCAGGCACTAAAAAAGAGCGATCGCGGGGCATCTAGCTTAGGGTCGTAGCAATAGCTGGCGACCAAAGACAGTAAGTAGGCAAGACTCACCAACTGTGCAGAGCGCACATAGTCTTTCCAGGCAGTAGCGCGGTTATAGAGTCCACCACTGCCTAAAATCAGCAGAGTGACACAGGCAAAAATCCAGAAGAGACTGGGTAAACCCAGCCAAGTCCACCACACCAACTGCGGGGGAATAGGGGCATAAAATTGATTAAGCTGCGCGGCAATTTTCCAGGCACTGCCAAGGGCTATCAAATCAGCAGTTGCCAGAATCCCTACATTAAGCCAAGCGTGAACACCCTTGCCACCGCCCCGAACAGACCGAATAGCCCGAAGATCTTCGCGATGGGTAGTTTTGGGTGGGGGTTGATTCACAATCAGCTAGCTAGGTGAATGCATAGGCACTATGTTTATCCTACCCAGGGATGTCCTGATGGTTGGCTTTAGTGAGACGAAAATATGGGCAAGGTTAGAATAGGGATTGAATTTAGACTGGGCAACCTTAACCATGACCCTCTCCCTTGATTCTTCGTCCCCTTCCCTTGAAGAACAGCGGGTTCTTTTGTCTGGGGTGACTTGGCCACAGTACGAAAGCCTATTGAACACGCTTGGAGATTATCCTGGTCTACGGCTTTTCTATGGTGAAGGGACACTAGAAATCTTTATGCCATCTCCTGAACATGAAATGCTCAAAAAGGTCATCGCAAGGCTATTGGAGCGTTATGCGGAGGAGATGGATATTACGCTTCATGGCTACGGCTCGACGACCTTTCGGAACGAGGCTAAGGCTCAAGGATTAGAACCAGACGAATGTTACTGTGTGGATACCTTAAAGGATCGACCAGATTTTGCGATTGAGGTCAATCTGATGAGTGGGGGCATCAATAAATTAGGGATCTACCAGGGGTTAGGAGTTCCAGAGGTGCTGATCTGGCAAAGCAATCAGCTCACCCTCTATGCTTTACGAGAGGCAACGTACCAAGAGGCATTCCAGAGCCAATTTTTCCCAGGGCTAGATTTTGAGTTGTTGTCTCAGTATGTGCAACCCCACAATCAATCTCAGGCGGTTAAGGCGTTTCTTGAGGCAATTTGTGGCCGTTAGGTGAGCGATCGCCTTTTTTGTGAATTCACACACAAGCCCAATGCTCATCAGTTTACCGTCTGTCCTTGGGCTGTCTGCCAAACTTGATCACGGATGGAATGAATAGATAGTCCTGGAATGGGGGGCAAGATATATTTACGGGTATAGCGCACCATACTTTTGAAGTGAAGCCACATATATCGACTGATGAGCTTTTTATCGCTAACGGCAATGTGGTGATGAATGATCTGGGCGCTTGGGACGTAGTAGATTTGCCAATTTGCTTTGTGCATTCGTCTGGCCCAGTCAATATCTTCAACGTAGAGAAAGTAGCCTTCATCTAAAGGGCCAACCGTTTCTAAGACTTCACGACGGATAAACATGCAGGCTCCTAGCAGCCACTCTACAGCCTGGATTTTGCTGTGATCTATGTCGCCCATCAAGTGTTGCTGATTTAGGGAAGAATGGCGCAAAAAACGTCGGAGCGGGGTTCGTCTGGCAATGACAGAGCCAATGGTTGGGAAGCGACGGGGGGAGGGCTGAATGCTTCCATCGGGGAATAAAAGTTGAGCACCGCACATCCCAACCTGTGGATGATTATCCATAAACTGGATGAGGGTTTCTAGAGCACCCGATTTGACTTCTGTATCTGGGTTGAGTAGCAGTAGATAGCGGCCTTTTGCAAGCGCCATTCCGTAGTTATTATTGGCTGAAAAACCTTGGCGCTGGGCGTTGACGTGGAGGTTGACGGTGGGGTACTGACGGGCGATCGCCGCACTATCATCATCCGAGCGATTATCAACCACAATGACTTCACCT
The DNA here is from genome assembly GCA_022402525.1 of Thermosynechococcaceae cyanobacterium MS004. Taxonomy (GTDB): domain Bacteria; phylum Cyanobacteriota; class Cyanobacteriia; order Thermosynechococcales; family Thermosynechococcaceae; genus JAAURS01. Next base: position 61,348 of record JAKRSB010000126.1, on the reverse strand, counting down.
CCAAGCTGAGTCACTTCTGGCACAAGAGCATCCAGACAACGACCGATATAGCTGGCGTGGTTATGGGTGACTGTAATGGTTGATAAGGGTAGAGAATTCATAACCTTGCCACAAGTTTTAAGTGCAATCGTTCAATGTTGCCGCTGTTCATAGCCACTCGCGCAGGTCTTCAAAACATTGTTCAACCGCTTCCCAAGATGGATAGGGACTAAGGCAGAGGTTGTCACACTGTTGCTTATACGCTTTGGCGATCGCCTGTCTCAATTCGCCTGTGGGGAAAAAAGCGATGCTCTCTGAAAACTTAAGGTCTGGCGGACGATAGTACTGCGCTTTGAAATATTTCTGGCTGATGCGATCGCAGTCACGCTTGATGTCAATGTACTCTTCTGACTCAAGCATGGTTCTGACTTCGGGGCGCTGTGCTAGGCACATGAGGTCATAGTAATGCCGCGTGTAGTTAGAAAATGAGGTGCCGTCTAACTGATACTGAATGATCTTGGCATGCAAGCTGAACAGCTTTTCTACAAACGTTCTGCGAAAATGCAGTAGGGGCATGGAGAAGGGAGCTTCATCTTCTGTACCTAGCGACTCACCTGTACTCTGCAAAAAATCAGCCAGAAATGAGGTTAGCTCAACCGATTCTATGGGAAAATCGCCACTGCGAATACCCATCTCTAAAAGCACTCGATTTTGAATCGCTCCACTCCCTGAAAACTGCATAGGGTACTCAAAATCGCTGGTGCGCGATAGACCTCTTTCATATCGACTACGGCTTTTCTCTGCTTTGGATAGGTAGCGCAGGACTGGATGCGTCCCTACGCTCTCCTCAATGCTTTTGAGCATTTTATCGGTGCGACTTGCCCCTAGAGGTGGCTCGAAGGCATTTTGGTTTAGAAATAGGTCGAGGTCTTCTGAGAAACGGTTAATGAGTTTCCAGCCTTTAGACAGGCTTGTGCCCCCTTTGAAGATAATTTGGTTAGGCCAATGAATTGCAATGACTCGCAGGGCTTCCGTCACGAAATAGTCTTTCTCGATTAACTGGGCGGTAAGGCCAGTCCCCGTAAAATGCGCTGTCGCCGCTAGGATCGCATCGTAAAAGTCGGGGGATTCAAATAGCTTCACTTGGCTTGCCATTCCTTGGCATAGCGCAAGGTTCGCAGTTTTCCAAAGTCAAAGCGCGTGAGGGGATTCAAGGATTGACGAAGCGGGACAAGTTGTTTAGCGCTCTTTTTGAGTTCTTGACCGAGCGCGCCTAACATGGCTCGTACTCGTGGTGGCTCAGCGCTGGCCACAGCGACTAAGCGCTCATAGCGATCGCTTTCACTGAGGTATAGCAGCAGCCGTTTTAGGGTTTCTTCCTCAGATAGTTCGCTAAATTTTCCTCGTGTTCTGAGTAAATCTAGCAGGGCCGCTTCTGTGGGGGAAAGTGAGTTCCAGGTTTCCGGTCTACGGGTATGAAGACGGGCACTGTAACCCATAATTTTTCTCGGTACGCTGGCAGCTACGGTGGCAAATTCCCCTTGACTTACGTTTTGGGTGCTGAAACCCAACAAATTTGCTGCGCTGATCCCAGCAGGCACGACCTTATGGCGTATCGGTAGTGCTTGAATTTCACTCTCGCTGGGGCGGCTGCGACCAAAGCGAGTAATACGAGGTCGGTAGTATAAGCCTTTGCTCACTCGCTCCAAAAATCCGGTTTTAACAAGCCGTGAGAGGGCTTGACTGACGGCAAAGGGCGGCAGTTCAGGGAAGTCGCTTTGCCGCCAATAACTACTATCCTCTTGTTCGATACGATGGCGTATCTGTCTAGCGGTTGCAATTCGATGGTTTTTCATGCCTCCAAACCATAGATCAATCTAACTTATATTTTCGCTAGTTAAGAGCTATTCGTCAAGTTTTTTAGTCAAATAACTTGACACAATGCTAAGCAATCCGCCTAAAGTGCCTAGATCTGGGTATTGATACGGAGGTTGACGGTGGGGTACTGACGGGCGATCGCCGCACTATCATCATCCGAGCGATTATCGACAACAATCACTTCGCCACCAATCCGACTCACTTCAGGGACAAGGGCATCCAGGCAGCGACCGATATAGCTGGCGTGGTTGTGAGTAACGGTAATAACAGATAGGGGTAATTCAGGCACGATATTTAGATTAAGCTCAGGAGTGCTAGGTTTCGAGCTAGACCTGTATCAAAAAGTCCATGCTGAAGGATTAATTGTCTTTTGCGGAAAAAGGTCAATTTCTCTAAATCAATATAAGTAGATATAATTTGTCTATCCTTATCAGAGAGTCGAGTACCATAGCGCTCAAAAAACACTCGGGCTTGTTTTTGTGTCTTCCTGTAATATTCCCGGATTCTCTGAGGCCGTTGCAAGAGTGAAGCAATGTAGCGCAGTTTTTGGCTGTGTGCTCCCACTTGATTGTGCTGATGTTGTCGATATAAGACAGTGGGTTGCTTTAAGTAAGCAGCTTGGCCAAAGGCTGCTGCAACTAGACCTAGCCACCAGTCGTGCATAAACACGGATTTGGGAATGGGTAATGCAAGCTCTCGCAAGGCTTTATTAATCAAAACAGTGCAGCCTGTAATGTGATTCCGTATCAGTAAATGCTGTAAGGAATTGCAAGCAGGGTCGAGATTTTGTGATCGCCAAAATGAGGAATGCAATACTTCGAGGTGTTCGTTTGCTACGCTAAGGTCGCTATGAACTAAAATAGGTGTCTCTGCCCCCCACTGTAATTCAAGGCGCTGCATAGTCTCTAGAGTATTCGATATTTTATGAGGTAACCAACTATCGTCTTGATCGCATAAAAATGTATAGTCTTCTGAAGATTGCTCAAGCAAGCGATTAAAATTTAGAGTGACACCAACGTTCTCAGGTTCTCCTGCGTCGATCCATTGCAGGCGGTGTGGCTCTCGTTGTAGGTAAGTTTGAATAATTTCATGAGTACGATCACAGGAACCATCATCCCGAATCAGGAGACGCCAATCAGGATAGTCTTGCGCCAGAATCGACTTTATTTGGGCATCTAGAAAGCGATCGCCATTGTAGGTAGCCAAGACAATATCAAGACTCATGGCGGACGCTCCAACGCTTGAGGGGACTTTGTAAAATCGCATCGCGGAGAATGCGACGTGGGGTGGGTGGAATCACCCACATACTCAGCAACAAAGCATAGCTTTTGAAAGAGGCTTTCCCATCTGTCCAAGCAGATATCAGGATAGTCTTTAAGCCCTGCCAATCCTTACTGGCCGAGGCTAAGGAATTGACTTGGGTCATCAGGAACGCTGCGTAGGCTTCTGGGGTAACAAGATTGTGCTGTCGGCAAGATTGAATCCAATCAAAGAGCGTGTGCCATTGTCCCGTCGTTCCAATTCGAGGTCGATCCTCATCTAAATTCCAAGTGCCCAGAGCTGCATCTGCAAAATGTAATTCGGTACCTGGAACCTGTATTGCCCGCAACAACCAATCTAGGTCTTGACACATCTTGAGTCCTTCTTGAAAGGGGACATCCAACATCAGTTGCCGACGGGTGAGCAACATTGAAGTCAGAAAAAATCCATCTCCTTGAATTAAATTGGGCCTCAGGAAAAGATAATTGCTGATGGGCTCGCTTACTTCAGGAAAACGACGCGGCACCCTAAATTCTCCACGGGGTGTTTTGACCGTCATCCGACAAGCCGTGATCGGAGATGGACAAGTGAGGGTTTGGATCAATTGAAGCTGAGTTTCTAACTTATTCGGATACCACTCGTCGTCGTCATCCAAGAATGCAACCCAATCTCCTTGAGCAGCCTGAACACCTGTATTTCTGGCCTTGGGCGCACCACTACTTTGAGGCAAGGCAATCGTCCGTAGTCGTGGGTCGGTCAGTTGCTCTAAAGCCGCTGCGGTATCTGGATCTGGGCCATCAATAACGACAATTACCTCTAAGTCCATCCAGGTTTGTTGCAGAACGCTTTCTACTGCAACACCGACCAAGGATGAACGATTTCGAGTGGGAATAACGACACTGACAACCACCATGCTTTTTTCTTACTACAACAGCTTTGAAGAGAAAGTTAAAAATTCTCAGGTTTAGCTTCGTTTCTTACAAACACTAACCACAAAATCATGATCGATCTCCCCAGCCTCGATCAATAAATCTTCCATCTCAAAACAAATTCTTAATAACTCCTGGCCTTCATTATCCGGCGTCAAAAAATGGTGTGCGATTCCTCCAAAAAGCAAATGTAAAAGAGAGCCACCATATCCCTTGAGTTCCACTACGTCAAATATTTCATGCAATAACGGTAATATATTGGATGATTCGATCGCTTCTGAAGGATCTCTCAAAATCATACTCAATTGACTATGTTTGATGACATTTGGCTTTATTGAGTTAGAGTGCCAAATTTTCTTATATTTATCAGGGAAAATACATAAAAGAGAATTCACAATTTCCAACTGTCTATTCGTCCATTGAAAACGTGTAGGCCCTACAAATTCATTCAAGACAAAACATCCATCTGGCTTAAGCGTCCTATCGATTTTCAGCAATATATCTTTCAGAGGTGAGAAATGATGTAAAGATTGTTCTGCAAAATAACATCATAATAATAATCTTTTATATCAACTTCATAAATATTGCAAACTTGATAGTTGAGTTGTTTGTTATAGCGGCTTTGATTTGCAATTTTAGTTGCATAGTCAACTCGTTCTGGAGAAAGGTCATAAGCATCAATAAGACTAAATTTATTCGTCTCAGCCCATCTGAACTCTCGTTCACCTCCACCACAACCAAGCGATAAGGCTTGTAATGAGTGCTTTTCTTTAAGAAATTTTTCAGAAATATAGTCGTTATAATCAATATCTTTATCTCCAGATACAAGATAATTCCATCTGGATTGCACAGCCGGAATATCCCACCAATTGGTTGGAGGGATATTTGTCATTGACCAAGTATTTCTTACTTTTTCAGAATCACTTGCATAAAGCTTTGAGGCAAATTTCAGAAATCTTTGCGGATCATTACGAATTTTATTAAAAAGATAAAATATTTCTTCGTGATTAATCCAATTATTAAACATAATTTATGAAATTGAATATAAAAATAGCTAAATCAATATTTGTGCCTCTTATTTATGGCAAAGCCAAACTTCAGATTCACAATCTAAAGACAATTTCTTTAAATCCTCAGACTGAACTAATTCACTTTTTAAAATGATCGCAACTTGAAATCCTGTAGATTCTAAGCGTTGCCGAAAATCTCGACCATACTGACGAACGTGATCTGATTGACCATATAACCTTGCCCGCATGCTAGGGTCGGTAATAGTTAAATCTTCTTGAGTTTCTTCGCCCACCATTGGAACTTGAATACTGGCCCATCCATTAGGTTTAAGCACTCTGTATAGTTCGTGTAATGCTTTCATATCATCGGGGATATGTTCTAAAACATGATTGCAAATAATGGCATCAAAGCTTTCACCAGGCAATGGAATTTGGCAAATATCCATTTGTTGCATGGCTTTGGCTGGATCCATATCAACCGATAGGTAATCGTATTGTGTCTTGAGAGGAGAGGCAATACAGACTTCTGGTGCCACATGCAATAGTTTTTGGCCCTTTGTATTAGAAGCAGCCATAACTGACTGTAGCGCTAACCAGAGTAAACGATGTCGTTCGAGAGAATCGCAGTTTGGACAACGAACATGAGGGCGACGATCTGTTCCTCCTACCAGAAATGAACGAAAGTGGCGATCGCAGAGTGGGCAATAATAGCGATCGCCTCTTAAAAGTTGAGACCTGACCTGTTTAATGAGGGGGTTTAACAACATTTTTCGGTCTCCATCACATCTCGGTAAATTGCGCCCAATTTCTGGCCTTGGATCTTTGCACCAAATTCTGTTTCAATATAGGTTCTCGTTGTTGACAGCACTCCTTGCCACTCTCTAGGATGCCCTATCCACCACTTTAAAATACGAACCAGATCCTCCACGTTCCGTTCTTGCGCGCATAGTTCTATGGGGTATGGCTGCAAGACTTCAGGAATATCACAATGATCGGTACTGATAACAGGCATCCCACTGGCAGCAGCTTCAATAATCGAGACAGGGGCACCCCCTTCTGTATCGCCATTCCTAGCGGTCACGCTGGGAGACAGAAACAGGTGATGTTGATAGGCTTCTTGGAGAAAACGGCGATGGGGCTGATAGCCTAAAAGCTCTACTTTTAGGCTATATTGGCGAATGATATCGACAATACGCTGCTTTTCTTGCTGACTCTCTATATCAGAGCCTGAATCTCCAATCAGCGTAATCTCTAAGGACACATCTGTATTCAGCTTCCTTAGCGCTTCAAGGGCATAGGTAAGCCCTTTTTTTTCTCGGAACGAGGCGGCCATCAAAACTCGTAAAGGTTTTTCTGGATGCCACTCTCTGGGTTGAAACGGCAGTTTGCTCAGATCCACACCAAGGTGATGGACGCTGACTTTCTCGGCAGGGCAGCCAAGCTGCACAATACATTGCGCCATGTGAGGCCCTTCACACAATACACGGTCGATCTGCTGAAACATATCTTGGTAACGCGATCGCCAACGGCTATCCTGTTGAGGAAGTTGATTAACATCCAATCCATAAAACGTGACCAGGTGTTTGAGCTGGTATTTTTGAGCAACACTAAGATTAGCCCAACCATAATTCCCAAAATGCGAATGCAAAATTTGTGCCTGGGAGCGCCTTACTTGTCGTCCTAAAAAAGGGAGTGCTCTCCAGATGCCCACCTTGCGGAATAGTTTTTCTAACCCCCATCGCCACCGAGCTTCCTGACTTAAGCTATGGAGATTTTGTATTGGAAATTGCTCTAAATTACAAGTCTCTTCGCAGGCAACATAGCTGGTGATACTAGCTGGCAAATAGCGAATCTGGTTGTAGAGCCAACTTTGGGTGATCGGCAACCACTGATAGGCACTATGTAAAACGACGCACGAACTAGCCTTAGAGCGCTCTATCACAATAAGCTTGCTCCTTGAACGCATTTTTTCCACCACAGCGCTAAAGATATGAGTCGCCATAGATAGGCTGGATAACGGTGCGCTAGGGTATCATAGCTTTCAGACTTTAAGTGCTTCAGATTGAGATAAGGGCAATCTAATCCATCTAGCAGTAAGAAAAGTTTTGCTTTAGATTGTAGTAACCAACTGGATAAAGGAAAGGGAAACCCTGCCTTTTTCTTGCGATAGACGATATCTGATGGCAATGAATCTTTGACAGATTCTCTTAAAATCCACTTGAGCCACCCATTCCGAATCAGATAGCTTGGTGGCAAGGTGAAGGCAAATTCAACAAATCGATAATCTAAGTAAGGGGCACGGCCTTCGATTGGAACCTCCATGTACGAGGTATTTCCAGATCTGAGCCAGTAATTCATCAACCAGTTGCCCATATTGTCTATCAGTCGCTGCCGCAGCTCGTCAGCCGCCCCTGTTTGCTGAAGAAAGGGGTTGGGGCAGATAAAAGGATTGAGGGGGGCCGGAATGCTTTGAGTTGGACTCGACAGCAACTTTACGCTAGAAGGCAGCGTGCGATAAAGGGTGTGACAATAGTCTTTCCAGGTTTGATGTTCGCTAAATTGAACAAACTCTTTGAATCCACGACGGAATTGTCCTGTGCTCAGTAACTCTCTGAGATATCGTCCATGGTATTCACCGCCATATCCCGCCAAGGTTTCATCTCCGGCAGCACCTGTGATGCAGACTCGAATCCCTGCTTGAGTCATGGTACGGACAACACCTTGATCTGTAAACAAGGTAGGCGAATGAAAGGGTTCATCCAGCAGTGCAACGTAGCGATCAGCACTTTCTAAAAGATCTGTATCTTGGGGATGAATCACTTGGTAATTTACGAGATTGGGGTAGGTTTTAGCCACACTTCTTGCAAATGGCTCTTCGTCAACTAAGGTTCCAGGAAATGAAACAGTAAAAGTGTTTAAAGGTATCCCTAATTGGGCAGCAAGGGCGACCAGTGCGGAAGAATCTAGCCCCCCACTCAGACTAAGACCAACGGGGACATCGGCTCGCAGCCTTAACTTCATGGCATCTGTAAGCAAAAATCGGGCTTTGGCAATCGCATCTGGAATATTTAGTTCTGCTTCAGTTAACCTATTGCTTGGTAATTGCCAATAGGTTTTTGGTTCGTAATGCCCATCTTCTTGAACCCAGGCAAAAGAAGCTTTTGGAAATGTATTGATACCGTTATAAAATGTGGTGTTGAATAAATCTCGCCAGCCGCGTAATACAAAGTCGCCCACCGCTTGCTCATTGACGGAAAAGGAGTGGTCTATTAAATGGCCTTTAATTTCCGATGACCAAAATAAACCTGTCTCCGTTTTGGCAATATACAAGGGCGCAACACCTAGGCGATCGCGGGCTAGCAAAACCGATTTTTTACGAGCATCGTATAGACTTATCGCCCAAAACCCATTAAAGCGTTGAAAACACTCAGTTCCCCACTGTTGGTACGCCGTCACTAAAACTTCCGTATCGGACTGTGTGTGAAAGGTATACCCCTCTTTTTCGAGCGCTTGCCTCAGCTCCAGATAGTTATAAATTTCGCCGTTAAACACAACGCAAACCTGGCGGTCGGGGGACCAAAAGGGTTGATGGCCCGCAGGAGAAACGTCGATAATGGAAAACCGTCGATGACCCAAGGCAATATCGTGGCGAAATGCTTCTATTTCATGTGCAATAGATAATTCACCTAAACCTCTAACCGTATCTTGAGTCGCTAGATCGATAGATTCACCAGAAAGTGAGCAAATCAGCGTCAATCCCTCATCGTCGGGGCCACGATGGGCGATAGAACGCGTCATTCTCAAAATACGTTGAGACGTGCATTCATAACTTTGAGTGAGGATATAGCCTGCAATTCCACACATCAGTCTTTTGTCCGCGCTACTGAAATCAGTTCCAATACAAATTGACGTTGAAATAGCCAGGTACTGCCAAGGTAAAACATTCCGCCAAAGACAACACTGAAAACAAGTTTCAACCAAAGAACTCCTGGCAAGACTGGATATATCGTCATCATGCCCAACATGAGCACTGTTGAAAGCAAAACAAACGGGGCAATGCGGATCATGTAATCATCAGGGCGCATCTTGACCAAAACCCAGCGAATCCAAAAATCTATGGGAATAAGGATTAATGCATTAGAAAGCAGCAATGCCCATGTCACTCCCATGATGCCCCACTGGGATCCGACTAAGATGGCGATCGCATAAACAATTAAGCCACTTAAGTTGATCCAAAACCCAAGATCTGCGCGACCTTTGGCCAAAAGAAGACTTCCAAGAGGGTTGCCCAGGCTATATAAAGCACCTAACCACACCAAAATTTGAAACACAGGGATTGCAGGCTGCCACTGTGATCCCAGTAATAGCAAGATCAAAGGCTGGGCCAAGGCAAACATACAAAAGTAAATTGGGCAATTGGCAAATGCAATGATTTGACTGAGCTTAATATAGCCTCGACTTAAGCGCCGATTATCATTTTGAATACTAGCAAAGACTGGAAAAGCGACTCTCGTTAAGATGGGGTTAAGCACCATAAAGGGGCGCACCATGAGCTGATAGGCAACGTTATAAACACCTAAAGATGTAGCACCAAGGAGCCGCCCAATCAGCAGTTTATCCATATTCCAAGCAAAGTAATTAATGCTGCGTTCAGCCATCTGGTATAAACCAAAACTTACAAACCCTCCTAAGTCTCTCAAATTCAAATATAAGGAAGGTCGCCACGTAGACCATCCCAGAAACATTAGTAGCCCTGATCGACAAGCTGCAGTGGTCAGCTGTCCCCAGATCAAAGCAAGAACACCTTGCCCATGAAGCGCTGCAAGAACAGAAACAACAAACCCTATAATGGCTGAAATCACGTCTGAGACAGCCAAAAGCTGAAATTTTAGATTTTTCTGGAACAGAACTTGAAATTGTTGCCCAAAAGGCGTAATTAAAAAAATCAATGCAGCCCAAAGCATCAATCGAGTTAAACGAGGCTCATGATAAAATTGTGCGATGATGGGAGAGAGTGCAATAACCAGCAGGCAGACTACAATCCCCGCAAGAATATTCAGCCAATATAAGCTAGAAAGCTGGGTTCGACTCACCGATTGATGGTGAATAATCGCGTTGCTAATGCCCATATCTGCAAATGCATTGGCAAAGCCAATTACAACCATCAACATCGCCATCAAGCCAAAGTCATTAGGTTCAAGAAGGCGTGCAAGCAAAGCTAGTTGGAAAAACTGAATGACAGCTATAGTAAAGGTAGAAATGCTTGTCCAAAATACACCTGAAGCCGTCTGTTGTTTTGTGGACATCAATAAAAATGCGAGATTAAGACAGCTTAGTAATCCAGAGATCAACTTCTGATTCTTCAGAAAAAATCCTTACTATTTTTTTAAAACCTTTCAAGATTTCATAAGTAGAATTAATGTTATTTATTAAAAAAGATATTTTCAACAAATCGGGCAAGATACTTCTGATTTTATTTTTTCTTATGGAAGCATAATGCTGTGACATTCTTTCTATTTCAAGAGAATGCAAGCAATGATTCAAATCATTAATAATGTTCTTTTCAGTTGTCCAGTTCAAGGTTTTTAATCCAAGGGTTGGTCTGCCCATAAATTTAATATATTTTTCAGCTATATTTTTATTCATAACTGGCATAAATGGTAATTTATAATGCGGTTCAAAGAAAGAATCATAGTCAGGACACTTTAAATATAGAAAACCTCCTGGTCTTAAAACTCGAGTCATTTCCTTTAAACATTCAGAGACAGATTCGACATGCTCTAAAGTTTGATAAGATGTTATAAGATCAAATGAATTATCTTCAAAAGGCAAAGATTCTCCTTTTCCTTCCAGCATATGATTCAAAAATTCTGATGGGTATTCAGAACAAATAACCTTTTTTCTAAAAAACTCTAGCTTCCAAGGCTCAGGTTCAATACCCCAGACATCATAGCCGCTTCGTAGACCAAATAATAGGAAAGTACCGCAACCAGCAGCCAAGTCAAGAATTTTCCTTGCAGATCTACCTTTCTCTTGAATAATAGCCCATCTTCCATCAAAGTTATAGTTTTCGTTAAACCATTCTTCTGCAACTTGATTTACAAGTTTTTCATTTTTAATGCCAAAATAAGTATTTAACTCATTATTTATATTTTCTTTTAAAAAATATTTAATTTGCTCGAATTCCATTTTTCCTCACAACAATCATATACATCCAAGTCCATTGCTCTGTTTTATCAAAGCAATCTAAGATATAGGCGATCGCCTGCATAATTAATCCGATGCCATCTATGATATGAAACCAGCGCAATGGCCCTTTATTCAGACGATATAGGTTATAGACCAATAGCTGGCCAAATGTAACCCAAAATCCAGAGAGTGCTTTAAGCTCTAAAATTTCAAATCCAACTTTTTCAAATAAATACATTAAGCCATATTTAGAAAATCGGTAAAAGTCTCGCGGCTCTTCATGCAAATGCCAGATAAACGGTACCGAATAAATTGCTATTCCTTCTGGCTTTAGCACTCGATAGCATTCCCTTAAGGCTAGTTCTGGCTCTTCTAAATGCTCTAAAACTGCTGTACAGATTGCCGACTCAAAGCTTTGATTCTCAACTGGGATTTCATATGCTGTCCCAAACAGATCAATCTCCAATTGACTATGTAGCGTATCCATGTGATCAACTCCAATATGCTTTTCAACATAAGGAGCTATCAGTTTTTTGTATGGTTTTATTCCACAGCCAATATCAATAAGTGATTTTTTAAAGTGTATAGATGCATATTTTTTGAGTTGACGATCATGTATCCAATTAATTAGTAAATTCTTTATTTGTAGTGCCATTATTTTTATTTTGAAAAAAAATAGCAAAAATAAGGATTTTATCTGTGACATCTATTAGTTTTATTGCCATTCGTTATACCATGTCAATAGTTGTTCATCTTTTAAATATCTTTTATCTAAATTTTTCGTATTTCCTATAACTTCAGCAGGATTTCCTGAAACGATTTCGAAGTCTTCAACATTTTTGCTAACGATTGATCCTGCGGATACTATTGCTCCTTTTCCTATCTTTACTCCTGGCAAAATCTTTGATCCAGCTCCAATAAAAGAATATTTTCCAATTGAAACTGGAGAAATTTTATAACCTTTTTTTTCGGTCTCTGAAATTTCCTGATAGTGACTACCATATATTCGAATAGAAATATGAGAGCTATGAGTAAATATGCCAACCCAAGCTCCTATTTGCGTACCCTCCCCAATTTCTAAACCACCGGTTCCATCTAAAATCGTGTAGTGCCAAACAAAAACGTTATCTTGAATTAATACTTTCTCTGGGTGATATAGAAAAACTGTATCACTAATTCTTGTTCGCGGCCTCCAAATGCCTGACGAGTCTCTATAGCCCCATATCATTCTAGGCGCTTTAAGTTTGCGAATAATAAAATTCTGATTTTCACGCAAAGCTGAGCGAATTTGACTGGGGATAATTCGTTTTAAAAAGCTTTTCATATTGTCGCGATCTGATGTATTGCTTCAATTACATCTTCATTCGTTAATTGTGAAGAAGTTGGTAAACTGACACTGACACTCTGCCGACTTAGGTTCATAGCATTAGGGTAGTCTTTGCTCTGCCAACTCCAAATATTTTGATAAATTTGTTCAGGAAGGCTTAGAGAATGCACTCCCACTCCAATGTTGTGATAGGTCATAGCATCTAAAAATTTATCTCGACTAATCCCTGTCTTCGCTTCATCCATAAGAACCGTGTATAAATGATAGGAATAGCGGGTATTTGGAGCGACTGCTGCTGGTAATTTAAGCGGTAAATCAGCAAATGCTTCGCTATAGTGGGGTCAAATTCCCTGTCGTCGAGGCCAATTAGGTATCTTCCTTACAATCTTTATATTCAGTTTTGATCACATGGGCACAATCTCCAATGAGCTTAAGATTATGACGCTTAGTAATATTGATAATATCATCCATTTCACAAGGTCGTCCTGCAAAATGTACGAGCAAATCTGCTTTAGCTTTAGAAGTAATCGCTGCTTCAATTAAATTTGGATTAATGTTAGCTATGTGTGGATCAACATCAAGAAAAATAGGTTTTGCATCTGCATGTCGGATGGCGTTTACTGTCGCACAAAATGTGATCGGCATGGTGATCGCCTCATCCCATGTCTGAATATCTGTTATTAAGGTGCTTAAACGTAATCCTGTAGTGCAGGAATTTACGCCAATCGAATACTGGGCGTCTTTATATTGCCTAAAATTGTCTTCAAATCGAGCAATCTTTGAGCCTGTCTCTAAGCATTCACTATATAAACAATCAATAACTTTCTCAATTTCTGGTTCTTCAATGGCTGGTTCACCCATTAAAAAGCGATCTTTATAGCTCACGGGGCTTTGTAGTGACTGAGGCTTGCTGCTTATGTAAAGGTCAATAGATGCAGTCATTCAAGGGGCCCGCAGTGTAATACAAGAGAAAATTGTCATGAAGCGTTTAGTTTAGGATTTTTGCATCATGACAAAAATCATTTTTTATCCTGTTTGTATGCATTTTCTAAAAGAATACCCAAGCCAGATAAAAATACGATCTCCTCCAGTACTCTTTCAGCAAACCCTCAACAAAATACGTAATATCATTGCGTGGCATTCGATTGGGCTTTCATTCACCCGATCAAACCTGGTAAGCCTTGCCCAACCCTTGGACTGAAATAATCGTTTCCATCCTAGAAGTCTGGCTATTAGCCTTAAGCTCATTCGCTTCAGTATTCACACAATCATCAAGATATCTCAAGCGTATATAGCTTCTGTGAGAGATAAATACACCTCATGCCTAAGTATGCCCAAGCAACTCTCTCCCCAATCAGGGTTCTGGCCAAAAATCAGGACTTAAAGCCTGATAGACAAAAAAAGGTAACTCTCAGGAAACTGTTCATCGGGTAAGGCTGTCTCTGCGATCGCCCAATCCTTAGCTTCTTGCCAGCTTTCAGCCATCGCATCATCTAGACAAGACTTTAGTGCAGGATTTTACCCCAGGAACGTTAGAATTGCTGTTCTGCATATGAGTATATATTCAGCAAAGCTGCACTCCACCCAGCAGAATATCGTTGAGTCGAAGGCAAAAAGGGCGATCGCACGCATCCGTCAGATGCCCAAGGTTACTGACTCAAAGGTTTCAAGGTGCAAAGATCGGCGGTGCAAGGATCGGCTGTAAATCGTTAACCTTGCCTCCCAGCGCCGCCTCACTCCGAGACTACAAATCGGGGAAGCTTTGCTGCACCGCTGGATGAATGAGGCTGTGACGCTTTACGTTGAGTCCTTTGGCCAGAGCAGCATCCGAAGCCAGCGCCTCTAGACCCTGATTTGCCAGCTTAACCACAAAGGGCAACGTGCTGTTGTTGAGCGCCTGGGTGGATGTCCAGGGCACTGCCCCCGGCATATTGGGGACGCCATAATGCACGACGCCTTCTTCGGTATAGACCGGAGCGGTATGGGAGGTGGCACGGAGGGTTTCGATGCAGCCGCCTTGATCCACCGCGACATCCACAATCACAGAGCCAGGATGCATCTGACGCACTAAGTCACGACTGACTAAGGTGGGAGGGCGCTTCCCTGGCACCAAAACTGCCCCAATAAGTAAGTCGGCGGTGGGCACTGTCTCAGCGATCGCCGCCGACTGACTGTGAAGCAGCTCCACTCGCGACCCAAAAATGCCCTCTAGCTCGCTCAATCGATCCACATTGATATCCAGCAGCGTCACTTGGGCACCCATCCCTACGGCAATGCGTGCCGCTTCTGTCCCTACTACCCCGCCGCCTAAAATCACAACCTTTCCAGGTTTCACCCCAGGAATCCCGCTCAGCAGGACGCCGCGCCCCCCCTGCTGGCGCTCCAAAAAACGCGCCCCAAACTGTACCGAAAGCCGCCCTGCAATGACGCTCATGGGTGCGAGCAGCGGAAATTGCGATCGCCCATTAGACTCCACCTCCACCGACTCATAGGCGATCGCGCTGACCCCCGACGCAATCAGACGCTCTGTGAGGCCGCGATTTGCCGCAAGGTGCAGGTACGTAAACAAAATTTGATCGCTCAGCAGCAGCGGATACTCCGACTCCAGTGGCTCCTTCACCTTTACGATCAGCTCTCGCTTCCAGATGGCTGCTGCACTGGCTTCAATCACCGCACCGGCCTGAAGATAGTCTGCATCCGTAAAGCCAGAGCCAAGACCTGCCCCCGTCTCCACCCACACCTGATGCCCGCGATCGCGCAGCACCCGCACACTACTTGGCGTGAGTCCCACTCGAAACTCCTGATCCTTCACTTCTTTAGGAACGCCAATTTCCATGCTTATTACCCTTTCTCCTCTGGGGTTTGCTGAGACATCAGCATCCATTCACTCTGCATCGATTGTAGAGTAGCGCGCAACTATCGGGAAAAGAGCTGCTTCACAACATCCCATCGAGAACAGTTCCAGAAATCAACATGAGACTGAATCAGCCCCGCTGCATTGAGCGTAAGCTCACTTCGGCCCGAAATACTTAGAGCAGGCTTCCAGGGCAGGGGCGCAATCCAAGACAGCGTCCAGTCTGACTGAATAAGATCATCCACCTGTCGAATATCGTGCAGCTCCATCCGCACATCTAGAAACGAGCGCTCAATAAAACCAATCATCCATCGGTACTGCGTTACCCCGCGAAACGAAATCCAGGGGTCTTTAAAGTACACCTGAGGGTCATACAAAGCATAGGTCTGGTTCCGGGGAAACTGAGCATAATCAGCCTTCAACACATTCAAGATGTTCACAGGAGCTCCTGCTGCTTGTGCTGCGCTCATTCGCTTATTCCTCCCTCCCCGCTTACGACCCAAGCTTAACGGACTGCCAGCCCATCGTCATGGAAACCCATACACCATACCCCGAAACAGCGGCTCGCAGCGTTATCGCTTGTGACCTGTTCATCCGAACCTCAAACGACTGAGTGGCTGTAGGAAATTTTATTTTTAATAGAAGATATCTATTAAATAGATTAAAAAATTAGGCTTTTATCTATCTAAATTACAAGATACTATCAATTCAGTATTTAAAGCTCAATTGCCTAAAGCGACTCAGAAAAGGGACTTTGAGCATAATAGAGTCAAGACAGGTTTCGTTGGCTAAGTTCAGATAGATTCTTGAAATCAATGTTTATTGAGATTTTTCTTGAAAACATCAATGTCACTAAGTACGAGCCTTTGAACTAACCCTTCCCCCTTACTAAAAGAGTTTCCCCATGTTTGAACTTGTGTTGCCCATCGTGATTACAGGCTACTTCGGACTTTTGATTTTTTCTTTTGTGCTCAGACAAGGCCGATCTCTGGAGTCTGACCTTTAAGACCTAAGCCTTCGCTCATCCACCTATTGCCATCCACCTATTGCCAGTCAGTCTCTGGCGATCGCCCGTGCCCTAGCCATCCGTCCTGAAGTCCTGATTTTGGACAAACCCTTTGGCGCGCTGGATGCCATCACCAAAGAGGATCTGCAGGAAGAGCTGCTCAAAATCTGGAACGACCATCACTGTAAGGTACTGAATGATCGCCCACGATATCGATGAGGCATTGTTTCTCGCCGATCGCCTGGTGATGATGACCAATGGCCCCGCCGCCAAGGTGGGCGAGATTATGACCATTCCTTTTGCTCGACCCCGCGATCGCGCTCGGATTATGGAAGACCCGCAATACTACAAACTCCGCAACGATGCCCTCGACTTTCTGTACAACCGTTTTGCCCATGACGATGTGGGCTAACGTATCGGTCAAATTGTGGGCTAATAAATACAGTGATTAACGTCCAACCCCATATCAGAAGCCTATGTTCGGCCAAATTCCAGAACGACAGATGCATCTTGCTCGCTGGGTATTGACCAGCGGCTGGCTGCTTCTGATTGCTTCACTTTTTTACGACCCCTTTTCGCCTAGTCTCACCGAACCAGAAAATACCTGGAGTCCGCTGCGCATTGACCCTAGCCTTTGTGTCAAAGTGCAGGGGGTTTGTCTAAAAGAGCAGCCCTATACCCTGGGAACTACGATCTTTTGGGGCATCGTGGTGCCCAGTTCAATTTTTATTTTGCTGATTTTTGGCCATGAGCTATGGCGGCGAATTTGTCCGCTATCGTTTCTCTCACAAATTCCGCGCGCGCTAGGCTGGCAGCGTCAAGTTAAGCGTCAGAATTCTACAACAGGAAAGGTGCGCTATGAATTGGTGAAGGTCAAACCAGGTTCTTGGCTAGGGCGGAACTACCAATACCTTCAGTTTGGGCTGCTGTACTTGGGATTATGCGCCCGTATATTGTTGATTAACGCTGACCGCTTGGCGCTGGCCGCTTGGTTTGGCCTCACGATTGCAGGAGCGATCGCCGTGGGCTATCTCTACGGCGGTAAATCCTGGTGCCAATACTTTTGCCCCATGGCTCCAGTCCAGAGCATTTATAGTGAACCCAACGCTCTCCTTGGGAGTAAAGCCCACATTGGCGATCAGCAAATTACCCAGTCCATGTGTCGGACGGTTACAGATGAGGGTAAAGAGCAAAGCGCCTGTGTGGCTTGCCAAAACCCCTGCATTGATATTGATGCCGAGCGAGTCTACTGGAATAGCGTCACCGAAGCCAATCAAAAGGTGCTGTACTACGGCTATGTGGGTCTAGTCGTGGGCTACTTTTGCTACTACTACCTCTATGCAGGCAGTTGGGACTACTATTTTTCTGGAGCATGGGCCCACCAAGAAAACCTGCGAGAGTCTCTCCTCAATCCCGGCCTATACCTCTTCAATACGCCAATTCCCGTGCCTAAAGTTGTGGCTGTGCCCCTCACGTTGGGGTTATTTAGCGTCACGGGCTACCTCCTGGGGCAAGGCATAGAGTCCAAGATTTTGACCACCCTGAATCGCACGCAGGTCGTCATCACACCCGTCATGATCCAGCACCGGATTTTTACCGTTTGCACGTTTGGTGTGTTTAACTTCTTTTTCATTTTTGCAGGGCGGCCCCTAATTCTTTTAATGCCGCTATCGCTGCAATTTTTTTACGAAGGTCTGATTGTGGGACTGAGCACCCTTTGGCTATACCGCACCTGGCAACGGAATCCAGACCGCTACGCCCGTGAAGGATTAGCCAGTCGTCTCCGGCGACAACTGAGTCGCCTTGCGCTGAATGTGGCGCAGTTTGTAGAAGGGCGATCGCTCGAAAACCTGACCACCGATGAAGTCTATGTCTTAGCCAAGGTACTGCCGGGATTTACCCAAGAAAAACGCCACGAAGCCTACAAAGGCGTATTGCGAGAGGCCTTGGAAGAAGGCTATGTCAACACCGCCAGTAGTCTAGAAGTCTTGCAGCAAATGCGCTCAGAGCTAGACATTAGCGAAGATGAACACCGAAAAGTCCTCGAACAACTGGGGGTAGAAGACCCAGACTTATTAGATCCCAATCGGCAGCGTTCGCGGGAAAACCTAGTGCGTCTGACGGGCTACCGTAAAGCCTTAGAGCGAATGCTGATGCTTCAGCAACAGGAAATAAACTCTAGCAATCCCACGGAAACCTCTGTTGTTCAGGAGTCCGAAACCCTAACCCTACTCCGGCGAGAATATTCCATTACCCAGCGGGAAGAACAAGAAATCTTAGATAACCTGAACCCGACTGCCGTTATCGTTCATCGTGCTGAGGTATTGCTGCACCAATTAGAGAATCTGATTCAGCGCTACCATGCCCTCAATCAGCCTTTGCTCCAAAATCAAGGAGATCTGTTGGCGCTGCTCCGAACCACCGTTCTGAATAAACAGCAGCTACTCGTGACAGGGCTACTCGAAATCATTGAGCATCTGAGCAAAGAACCCGCGCCCACCGATGATACTGAGTCACCTGCACTTTCTATCACCCGTGCCCTTGAGCAACTCTCTCCAGGCGTTTTGCAAGACATCTTGGCAGAAAGTGCCCAGCGACGGGCCAGCCCCTCAAGCTGGCACCAGCGGCTTCACCCAGACCTCCTGAACCTCTTAACCCAGCCTGCCGAAATTCCTGCCGCCTGCTCTCTGACATTGTCCTTGGGTGAGATTGCCACTCAGTTGGATGCCCTAGCCTTTGAACCTAACCCGCTCATTCAAGGCGTTAGCCTCTTTATGCTGTACAGGCTTGATCCAAACCGAGGTCAAGAGCGAGCAAAACAGAAGCTTGCCGCAAAACCCAAACCTAATCCGCTAGTGCAGGAGATTGCCAAAACCATTCTCGACCCAGCCACTCAAGCAACTGAGGGTCTAGCGCCCTTTACGACCCTAGAAAAGTTAGTCTACCTATCGAACAGTGACTTTTTTGGCGGCATCCACAGTGAAACACTGATTGACTTGGCGAATCTTGCCACAGTAAAGGTTTATCAGCCTCAGCAATTGATTACAGAAGAAGGTGATACCTGCCGAGAACTCCTGCTACTCATGGAGGGGAGTGCTCACATTCAGAGTACCCAAACTCAGAGTGACCAAACTCAGATTACCCCAACGGCTGCTGACCCCAGCATGACAACTCAAGACTTGGATCAAGACTTGGATCAAGACTTGGATCAAAGCTTGGTTCAAGACTTGGTGCCGGGTCAGGTACTGGATGAGCTAGAGGTACTCTCCCACGCTCAGCAGACCAGCACGATTGTGGCAACGGCTCAACCCACGCGCATTTTAGCGATTCCTGTTGATGCCTTTGATGATCTATTAGCGCGCGATCGCGATTTTGCCCGTCGCGTCCTGGAAATGGAAAGCCGTCGTCTTCAGCAGATTCTTCACCGATAATCGAGGCCATCATAGCAACGTTGATGGACGGCAATTCTGCTGGCAACAATTCTGTGGCAATAATTCTGTGGCGATAATTTTTTGATGATAATTTTTTGATGATAATTCTATGGCAATAAGTTACTGGAGTCAGCGAATGAATAAGTCCTGTGGACAGGCTATGCCAACGGGCCCGCAAAAACAAAGTCTGCGTAGGCAGACTAAATGCATCAAGGGTTTCAGCAGTCCGCCTGCGTGGATTTCGTTCTTGTAGCTGCGGTTTCAATCGCCAAGTGAAAAGTTTTGTCAGTCAATCAGTCCTACCACTGGATTGACAGATTAAGTCATTTAGAAATCATAAGAATTTTCCTATGCTAATCATTCATATCTTCTTCTTCTCTCAATGACATATTGCTATTCGCTTAGAGTATTGTTAAAGAATCAAATAATTTGAATTTTTCAAAATCTAAACTAGATCGGTGATCGTCCTGAAAAATTCTTTTCTGGGAATGTCTTGATTCCACAATCCACGACACTCTTTAGTGATTTTTTGAAGTTCATTCAGCTCATTTAGTTCACTTTCAATACCCCTCATGAGAGGGAATACAAGGAGGAATACTTGGATTTTTTATCTTTGTTTTTAACGGACTTCGTTAAGCAGCTACAGTCTCCAACACTTGCCTTTTTAATTGGTGGAATGATCATTGCGGCGCTTGGGAGCGAATTGGTCATTCCGGAGGCGATTTGTACGATCATCGTCTTTATGCTGCTCATGAAAATTGGTCTCACTGGTGGAATTGCGATTCGCAATTCCAACCTCACAGAGATGGTGTTGCCCATGATCTTTGCCGTCATGGTAGGGATTATTGTTGTCTTCATCGCGCGCTATACATTGGCTAAACTGCCAAAGGTCAAAGTTGTCGATGCGATCGCAACTGGGGGGTTGTTTGGAGCCGTGAGTGGTTCTACCATGGCCGCCGGTCTGACGGTACTGGAAGAACAAAAAATTCCCTACGAGGCATGGGCTGGTGCACTCTATCCCTTCATGGATATCCCAGCGCTCGTAACTGCGATTGTTGTGGCTAACATTTATCTCAACAACAAGAAGCGTAAAGAAGCAGCCTATTCTACGGAGCAGGCTGTTGCGGCTGGCGAGTATTCTGATAAAAAAGATTATCCCGGCAGCCGACAGGAGTATCTCAGCCAGCAGCAGGGAGATGCGGATAATCGGGTCAAGATCTGGCCCATTATCGAGGAAAGCCTTCGGGGGCCTGCCTTATCGGCCATGTTGCTCGGCCTTGCGCTTGGTATATTCACCCAGCCAGAAAGTGTCTACAAAAGCTTCTACGACCCTCTCTTCCGTGGCTTGCTTTCGATTTTGATGCTGGTCATGGGGATGGAGGCTTGGTCAAGGATTGGCGAACTGCGTAAGGTGGCCCAGTGGTACGTCGTGTATAGTGTGATAGCTCCGTTTTTGCATGGGCTAGTCGCCTTTGGTCTTGGCCTGATTGCCCACTACACCATGAACTTTAGCCTGGGTGGCGTCGTCATCCTAGCTGTCATCGCCTCCTCTAGTTCCGATATCTCAGGCCCGCCCACATTGCGAGCCGGCATCCCGTCAGCCAATCCCTCCGCCTATATCGGTGCATCCACAGCTGTCGGTACGCCCATTGCGATCGGCGTGTGTATACCATTCTTTATCGGACTAGCTCAGGCGATCGGCGGTCTGTCCCCAATCCCTTAAACGGGCAGACCCAGGAAATCAATGTACATCGTTTAAGAAGGTAAGTAAGGAGGTAAGCAACATGGCCAAACGTGCCAACAAGCTCGTTATCGTCACGGAAAAGGTTCTGATGAAGAAGGTCGCCAAGATCATTGATGAATGCGGGGCGACCGGTTACACGGTGGTGGATACTGGCGGTAAAGGTAGTCGCAACGTTCGCTCTACGGGTAAACCCAACACAGCCGACACCGATTCCAATGTAAAGTTCGAGGTACTCACCGAAACCCGGGAGATGGCCGAGACTATTGCGGATAAGGTCGCAATCAAGTTTTTCGTAGATTATGCGGGCATCATCTATATTTGTGAAGCAGAGGTTCTGTACGGCAGACATTTCTGTGGACCAGAAGGCTGTTAAACCAAGACGGCGAAAATCTAAAATCTGGTAGAGGCTGTTTGAAAAGTCAAGAAGAGTCAAGCGCTCAGATAATTTAGCTGGATCGAGTTTCAAAGCGATGGATTGTAAGGAAAACCTTTGGATGGTTGCTTTGGGCTCGTCGTCTCAGCAAAGATGATGAGGGTTTACTCAAAACTGCTGAAGCGTTTGTTTTCCTTGCCATGGTTCGACTCATGATTCGCAAGTTTGCTGATGCTACCTAAAACTTTTCAAACAGCCTCTCAAACTTTCCGTTCCCGCTTAACGCTTCTAAGCGCGATCGCGATTTTGCCCGTCGCATCCTGAGGATGAAAAGCCGCCATCTTCAGTCACTGCTAAGTCTTTAGAACAAAACAATACCCTCGAATAAAATAATACCCTCGACTTGTTGTCCAGTCGCTGTGCCCATGATGGGGCGGGGTCAGGGAAGATGGCCATAGATTGAACGATTGAGATGAGCCGCCCCAGAACCCTTCCCTCCCTTGATAGACTAAAGCCAGCGTTGTGAAAAAGTGCAATGACTCTCGCCAAAGCCTCACTCACCCTCGCAGAGTTTCTGGAGCGCCCCGAAACCGAACCTGCGAGTGAGTATATTGATGGAGAAATCCTTCAAAAACCCGTGCCCAAGGGAAAACATAGTCACCTAAAGCTCAGTCTCTCTCTTGCCATTAATCAGGTGGTTGGCAATGCAAAACTTGCCTATGCTTTGCCTGAGCTGAGATGCAGCTTTGGCGATCGCTCCATCGTGCCGGATATTGCTGTGTTTGAATGGGCGCGTATTCCCTTTGATGCGGACGGTGAAGTTCCTGATGATTTTCTCCTGCCCCCTGATTGGATCATCGAAATTCTCTCACCAGATCAAAGCGCTAATCGGGTGACGCAAAAAATTCTCTACAGTCTCCAGCACGGAACAAAACTGGGGTGGATGGTAGACCCTCACGATCGCTCAACCCTGGTCTTCGTCCCCAACCAGCTCCCCACTTTTTTTGAGGGGAGCGATCGCCTTCCGGTGCTAGACCCCATTCCCCTAGAACTCACCTGTGAGCAACTCTTTGGCTGGCTCAAAATGAATCCGGCTGGATAAGCTCGGCTTTTTGATAGTCTGCTGTGAAATAACCTGCTGTGAGAATAGGCGAAGGATATGAACGGAAAGGAGCTGCTTCAGCAGTATCAAAGCGGGCAGCGGGCGTTTCATGACCTTGACCTAGCGGGCATCAACTTAACCTGGGCTATACTCTCGGATGCCGCGCTGAGAGGATGCAATCTACAGGGTGCTGTCCTGAGCGGTGCCATCTTGCATCGGGTTGACTTAAGCGGGACTAACTTAGCCTTTGCAGATTTGAGCCGAGCGGATTTGAGTGAGGCCAACTTAACAGGAGCCAATTTAGAGGGTGCCAATCTGGCAGATGTAAATCTTAGGGGAGCTAGTTTTAATCAAACCACCCTCTTCCCGAAAAACTTTCAGCCGCCAAGGGGGAATTCACCAGCTCTACCCAATCAGGATCAGCTCAATCAAGGCTTGCCCAATCAGGATCAGCCCAATCAAGACTTACCCCTTGAGCCAATACCTAACCCAGCAGAATCGATCGCCTCCTTACCCCCCAGTCCGCCAGATCCCGCTCAGACTTTAACACCACCGCTTGAAGTGGAATGGACAAGCATCCAGCCGTTACCCCTGGAAGAACGCCTATCTTTGGACATCAAACTCCCCCAATGGCGCTGTGTTCAAATTCTGAGGAGGCATCAAGGCTTAGTCCAGGCGATCGCTTTTAGTGGCGATGGGGCGTGGCTGGCAAGCGGCGGCACTGACCGGATTGTGAATCTTTGGAATTTAAAAACCCATCGTCATGAATTTTCATTTCTGGGGCAGTCCCAGGATGTTACCTCCCTTGCCATCAGCCCCGACAGCAAATTTATTGCGAGCGGCTGCTTTGACCAAAAAATAACGGCCTGGAATCTAGAGACAAAGCGCTTGCTTCGCACCTTCCTAGAACCGCGTATCAAGGCCAGCCACCTAGGGCCAGTTTATGCAGTGCGCTTTACTCCTTCAGGACAGCAGCTCATCAGCGCTGGGGCAGACCGAACCATCAAGCTCTGGGATGTTAAGACAGGTCGACTGCTGAGGACGCTGCACGGACATTCTGAGGCGGTCACGGCGATCGCGCTCAATGCCGACGGCAATATCCTATTCAGCGGCAGTAGCGATAAAACTATTGGATTATGGCATCTAGGGACAGGGCACAAATACCAAACGCTGAGCGGCCATCCGGGCTGGATTTATACCCTCGCCCTTAGTCAAGATGGGACGCGACTGGTCAGTGGCTGTACCCACGGCACGCTGATGGTCTGGAACTTAGAGACGGGTCTGGCACTCTATGTAAAAGCAGCGCACTCCAAGGGCATGATTTCGGTAGCCATCAGCCCCGATAACCTGCTCATCGCCAGCGCCAGTAGCGATCGCACGGTCAAGCTCTGGCATCTGCCCACGGGCAGTCTGCTTCAAACTCTAGAAGGCTGTAACCCCGTCACCTTCGCGCCCGATGGCAAAACATTGATCACAGGGGGAGAGGATGGCGGGCTGAGGCTGTGTCATCCAGAGGCTTTGGAATCCAGCACTCTAGGGTAAGCTATTTCTAAGATTGGGTTTCCTGAGAAGCCCCCTTTTGGAGCTATCTTGTGCTGAGCGTACCCCTGATCCATGTACTCCTTGCGAAGCATAAAACCGTTGAAGATTAAACTGTTGAATAACCTACAGCTGAATAACCTACAGCGTTCTAAAGCCTTTCACTGCCGTTTGTCCTCGCAATTAGCCAAGCTTAGCGCGATCGCCACTGCCCTTTTGCTGACCGCCTGCGGCCCCGATCAGCAGACCATCTCTTGCGCACCTACAGCGGCCACCGCCCCCGCCTCAAAAGGGCTGACCCCCACCGAGTCCATTCAGCTCTCGATACTCATTGACGGAACGCCTTCGATGCAGGGCTATGTCAATAACTTGCCCAATAGCCGCTACGCCAAAACCCTTCAGTTCATTGATGGAGCTTCTTCCAGTGGATGGACTAGCGCAAAATCATCGGTCAAGTACTATCGCTTCGGCACCCAAAAACAGGCCATTGATCGAGAAACCTACGTGCGATCGCAGCTTCCAGCCTTTTACCAAGGGGGCGTAAACTATAGCGTGAGCCGGATTGATGCGGTCTTAAATAAGCCCGCCCCAGATCGGCTAGATATTGTCGTCACCGACCTGTACCAGAAAGACGCAGACGTTCGGCTTGTCCAAAACCTGCTCAAAGATCGCTATCTAGAGCAGGGGTATGGCGTGGGGATTCTGGCCGTCAAAAGTGAATTCAACGGCACCATTTATGATGTGGGCCTGACGGGACAGCAGTTTAACTATTCCACCGCTGGCAAATCACCCCAGCGTTTTCACCCCTTTTACGTCATGGTGCTGGGCAGCTATGGCAATATTCAGCACTACTACGAGCAGCTTCAAAAAAATGGCCTAGACGATATTGAGCATCAATTTGATGTCTTTTACCCGCAGCCCGTCCGCCAAGTCTCAGTCCTAGACGCCAACGCGACGCAAGCGCTGCCCAAAACCATTCAGCAGCCAAAAGCGCTGAACAACGGCACGGTTGCAGTCCGCAAAAAATCTCCATCAGACCCCGTACAGTTTTTTGCCCTCACGCGCAACACCACCGCCGAGCCGTTCTCGACCCAAGTCGCCTATACACCCCTCCCCCATACCTTGCCCATCCAGCCTCAAGAGATTGGCCTCACCACCCTTGCAGAGCGCTATCAAAGTAAAGCAAAAGGTTTTCAGCCGCTGCAAACAGACGCCTTTCAGCTCAAGAATTGGCAGGTCAAAGACAATACCCTTCAGTTTCAGGCGCAAGTTCAAGCCGACAAGCTTGAAAAAAGTATCTATCGATTTACCTTTGAAGCCAAACCCACGGAACTCCAAGAGCCCGACTGGTGGAAAGCCTGGACGGCCACCGAAGGCAGCCTAGATGGCTCTAAAACCAATAACCTTCTCCCCTTTTTAAGGGGACTTCGCCTTGCCACCACAGCCCAAATGAAGCAGCAAAACGTGGCGATCGCCCGTTTCTGCTACGCCATCCAAAAAAACTGATTATGCCTGTGCCGCCTTATACCTGTGCCGCCTTATACCTGTGCCGCCAAAGTGGTCTGAGGAATAGGTCGAGGAATAGGCCGTGGATGCTCTATCATCAACCGCTGCACTTCTTCAGCGTGGTAGGAGCTTCGGGTGAGGGGAGAAGAAACCACCTGCAAAAAGCCCATGCCCTCACCCACGGACTGCCACTGTGCAAACTGCGCTGGGGTCACAAAGTCCTGGACGGGCAAATGCTTAGGGGTGGGCTGAAGATACTGGCCAATGGTCACAATGTCGCAGTCCACATCGCGCAGGTCGGCCATCACCTGCTCAATTTCAGCAGCGGTTTCGCCCAAACCCACCATCACGCCAGACTTAGTGAAGACCCAGGGCGCAATCTCCCTGGCTCGACGCAGTAGCTCCAGCGATCGCCCATAGTCTCCCTGAGGCCGCACCCGTCGATAGAGACGAGGAACGGTTTCAGTGTTGTGGTTCAGCACCTCTGGGGCAGCACTCAAAATTTGGGCCAAGGCATCCCAATTGCTGCATAGGTCAGGAATCAGCACTTCAATCGTGGTCTGTGGAGAATGCGATCGCACCTGCTGAATGCACGCTACAAACTGTCCCGCACCGCCATCGGGTAAGTCATCTCGGTTCACCGACGTAATCACCACATGCTTCAGCCCCATGCGGCGCACCGCCTCAGCCAAACGCTGGGGTTCTGTAGGGTCTAGGGCGACGGGCTTCTTTTCAAAGTCAATATCGCAGTAGGGGCAGGCTCTGGTGCAGGCTGGCCCCATGATCAAAAACGTAGCCGTTCCGTGGCTAAAACACTCCCCAATATTGGGGCAAGAAGCTTCTTCACAGACCGTATTCAGATGCAGATCGCGCAGCACCTCTTTCACCGACCCGACCCGCTCCCACTGAGGAGCTTTGACCCGTAACCATTCTGGTTTAGCGACCACAGATGCTTTTGACCCTTTAGATTGGCTGAAATGATTCTATCAAGTTCTTCAGGATCAGGTTTTTTAGAATTCAGCTTTTTAGAATTCAGCTTTTTGGAATTCAGCTTTTCAGGATCCAAGGTTTCATCTCTTCAGATCCAGAACCTGCTTCGTGGATCTAGTGATTGCGAGCGGAGAAAGGGCATAACGACTCATCAAGCATCCGCTGAGTCGGAGAAACCCCTATTGCAGAGGTTAAAGAACCTGTTATATTGGTTAAGCCTAGAATCTCAGCTCGAAAAGTTGACCTCACAGCTTT
This sequence comes from Thermosynechococcaceae cyanobacterium MS004, assembly GCA_022402525.1. Lineage (GTDB taxonomy): Bacteria > Cyanobacteriota > Cyanobacteriia > Thermosynechococcales > Thermosynechococcaceae > JAAURS01. Next base: position 33,976 of record JAKRSB010000126.1, on the reverse strand, counting down.
AGGGAATGTTTAGGTTGCTCCAGTGTGTCATTCAATCCAGCGGATGTGGTGGAACGGTAGACACGCACGCTTGAGGGGCGTGTGGCTAACGCTGTGCGAGTTCGAATCTCGCCATCCGCATTAGTTTTGATCAACAAAAAGGCCTCACCACTTGGGTGAGGCCTTTTTGTTTCCGAGCTAAACTAAGCTTCGGCATTTTGAACAATATCTCTTATAAATACTTCTCAAGGGTATTGGCAAGCGTCGTTTTAGGCACAGCACCCACCACCATATCGACGCGTTGACCGCCCTTAAAAATCATGAGCGTGGGAATGCTGCGAATCCCATACTGACTGGCAACATTTGGGTTTTCGTCTGTATTGACCTTGACCACCTTAATCTGCCCTTGGTACTGCTCTGAAATTTCCTCAACGACAGGCGCGACCATTCGGCAAGGCCCGCACCAAGGTGCCCAAAAATCCACCAGCACTGGAACGTCACTGTCGATGACTTCTGGTTTAAATGTTGAATCTGTGACCGCAGTTGCTGCCATGCCTGCAAGACCTTAATGATAGATGCTCTACAGTACCTACCATAGCAGTCTTTAAGATCGATCTGTCTTACCTTCGAGAGTAAACTTAACGTCTGCTTAATGCTTTGCTTAACGTTTGCCTAAGGTTTTTTCTGATGCCTTCAGCGCTATCTAAATCGCTGAAAGTGATTTTTATGCTTTGCTAAATCCCCTAAAACAGGAAGCCGCCCGAACGAACGTCCAGGCGGAGTGTGGTGTGAGGAGTGAACGGAAACTTGCGTCTCCGCTATCCTCATTGTAGGCAAGCATTCACACTTTGCCACCTTCTCCCTTATATATTTCTTGCGGATTGGCGGCACCGACCCTAACGCTGGCCGTTGAAGAGAAAACTATTTTCCCATCCCCAGCTTTTGAGCCTTTTGATAAACCTTGCCTTCCGTCAGCAAGGAGGGCGCAATAATCACTTCAACCTGCTGCATTTCACGCAGATCTTTTGCGCCCAAGGTGCCCATGCTAGTCTTGAGCGCCCCTAAAAAGTTGTGGGTGCCGTCGTCAAGCTGGGCTGGGCCTCTCAAGATTTGCTCTAGGGTGCCGGTTGTCCCAACGTTAATGCGGGTGCCTCTGGGCAGGACGGGGCTGGGGGTTGCCATGCCCCAGTGGAAGCCACGACCCGGTGCTTCTTGGGCACGAGCAAAGGGGGAACCCATCATAATGGCGTCAGCTCCGCAGGCGATGCATTTACACACATCTCCACCCGTGACTAGTCCGCCATCGGCAATTATCGGAATATAGCGTCCGGTCTGGGCAAAAAATTCGTCGCGGGCAGCCGCACAGTCTGCGATCGCAGTGGCTTGGGGAACCCCCACCCCCAAAACCCCTCGTGAAGTACAGGCCGCCCCTGGCCCAATTCCCACAAGAACCGCAGCCGCACCCGCCTGCAGAAGGTCTAGGGTCACATCGTAGGTCACACAGTTGCCCAAAATGACCGGAATCGGCATATCCTGACAAAACTGGGCAAGGTCAAGGGGGGCAATGGCCTCTGGTGCCAGGTGAGCTGTTGAAACAACCGTTGCCTGAATAAAAAATAAATCGGCTCCGGCTGCTGCCACCGCCTGCCCAAACTGACTGGCTCCGGCGGGCGTTGCACTCACGGCCGCAATGCCGCCCCGCGCTTTGATTTCTTGAATCCGTCGCTGAATCAACTCTGGCTTGATGGGTTCCGCATAGAGCTTCTGCATGAGGGTGACAAAGCCCGTCACCTCTACCTTCGAAATCTGATCCAGAATTGGATTGGGGTCTTCATAGCGGGTCTGAATCCCCTCTAAGTTCAAGACACCCAGTGCGCCCATCTCTGAGAGGCGCACTGCCATTTCTACATCCACGACCCCGTCCATCGCGCTGGCAATCATTGGAATTTCTCGCTGAATTCCGCCAATTTCCCAGCTTGTATCGGCCAACTGCGGATCTAGTGTCCGACGGCCTGGAACGAGGGCTATTTCATCTATTCCGTACGCTCTGCGAGCGCTCTTACCACGGCCAATCACAATATCCACGCGCTTCACCCATTCCAGAACCATCTAGCTAGCCTAACAAAAGCTGAATGATGCTGTCAAAGGAAGGAACGATCGCCTCAAAGCTAGATCAGGCCGTCTTTTTGAGCCATATAAAGGAGTAAATCAATCACTCGCTGGGAGTAGCCCCACTCATTGTCATACCATCCGACCACCTTAAAAAAATTGGAATTCAGCTCAATTCCGGCTCCTGCATCGAAAATACAGGAGTGGGGATCGCTCTGGAAATCTGTAGAAACGACCGCATCTTCGGTATAGGCCAAAATATTGCTGAGCGAACCAGTCGCAGCAGTCTTCATAGCGTCACAAATCTCGGCATAGCTAGTCGGTTTCTCTGTCTTAAAGGTCAGATCTACCACGGATACATCAGGGGTCGGCACCCGTAGCGCCATGCCCGTAAGCTTACCCTTTAGCTCCGGCAGCACCAGCGCCACGGCCTTAGCTGCCCCAGTTGAAGACGGAATAATATTTTGAGCAGCACCTCGCCCACCCCGCCAGTCTTTTTTGCTGGGGCCATCCACCGTGGGCTGGGTGGCCGTCATGGCGTGAATGGTGGTCATCAGCCCTTCGCTCAGACCAAAATTCTCATGGAGCACTTTGGCCAAGGGCGCAAGACAGTTGGTGGTGCAGCTTGCGTTTGACACAATCAGATCTTTGGCTGGGTCAAACTTCTCATGGTTGACCCCAACCACAAAAGTAGCCACCCGTTCTGGATCTTTGGTAGGCGCGGAGAGAATGACCCGCTTTGCACCTGCCTTAAGGTGGCTGTCTGCGCCGTCATAGCTGGTAAACAGCCCCGTAGACTCAACCACATAATCTGCGCCCACGCTTGCCCAAGGCAGCTCAGCAGGATTCCGCAGTGCGGTGCAGGGGACAAAATGACCATCTACGGTAATGCCGTTCTCGGTTGCCGACACTTCACCGCCAAAGGTGCCGTGGGTTGAATCATATTTGAGCAGGTAGGCAAGGTTATCTGGCGGCACAAGGTCATTGATGCCGACAAACTCAATGTTGGGGTTGCCTAAGCCTGCACGAAAGACAAGACGACCAATACGGCCAAAGCCATTAATGCCAACACGAAGGGGAGCCATTCTTATTCCTCACGATCTTGGATTAGCTGTGGAGTTATTGTGTGGAGTTATTGTGTGAAGCTATTGTGAAACTATGCTTTCAGCCAGCGCTGCGCTTGACAGGCTAGAGACAGTAGGCTTGGCAAAACAAGCTTGGAAAGATTGGACAGCCAAGCTTAAAAAAACAGCCCTGAAAAAACAAAAACGAGAGTTGTCTAGATTCAACTCTCGTTTACTACTGGCCATTATGGATGAAGAAAGAAGTTAGAGCCGTTCGCTTTAAGCTTTTTTAAACCTTGTCGTTTGCTATGGCCGAGAGATGTTGTAGCCGAGAAAAAAGCAATCCTTCTGGCGGCAAGAATTCTGGCAAGCCTCTATCTAGCCAGGATTGCCCGGCCTTTAAGCAGTGTGCTTGCGATTACGCTGCTCGGCAAATGGGGCCTGTAAACCCGTGAAGCCGAGGCTTAAGGCCATCTCTGGAGGTGACCCAGCGTAGGCGCGGAATATCTGCACTGTTATACACCCGGAACTCTCGCTCGACAGTCGCTGCAGCGGTGCGGACGGCTTGATTAAGCACCAAGGAACCTTTGGGGTCGGAGACGGAGCGATGAAACGTGCCGGGTGGAATTCTCAAAATTTCGCCACCCGCTTCTAGGCGCACCATGTGGTAAGGGTGCTCCCAGGTGAAGTTGACGAGGTAGAAGGTACGGCCACCGCTGACAGCCAGCAAGTTATCTTCTTGGTGGGGATGGAGATAAAATTGCCAAAAGTCGTTATCGTCGTTGTTGGGGCTGGTAGCGGGGCCTTCGTGATAAACCAGATCCCGCGCGTTGGAGCTATTCACGGTGATATCAAAAAAGCGGACTTGGGGGGTATCGCGGAACTTGCGATAGTTGATCAGGTCAAACATGATGGCTATTTTTTAATGGCGGCCGATGGTGCTAAATTGATGCGCGGTGACTATAGGCGATGCTTATGAGCGGTGAGCTGCTTTCCTGATGGGGGCTAAATCGCTCCCGACCTTTGTACTTGCAGTGTGCACTCGTTACTTTTGAATACAGTCAACCTAACCGATGACTTTGTTAGGAAACAAAAACAAAATCGATTTCTATACATGCGCGAACCGAATAGGTGTCCGGAATGAACATTTCACACCTTAAAACGCTCTTGGCGGTGGCGGAGCAGGGCAGTTTTTCCCAGGCGGCGCTTTCTTTAGGGGTTTCCCAGTCTGCTGTGAGCCGCGCGATCGCCTCTCTGGAGGAGGAGCTAGGGGTTTCGCTGCTGGCGCGGGGGCGATTTGGGGCTTACCTAACCAACGTCGGAGAGCGGATGGTTCCCCACGCCATGAGTTTGCTGAAGGCCTACGCTCAGATTGAGGCCGAATCGAATCGGGAGAAAAATCTGTATGGGGGGCGGGTGCGGATTGCTTCTTTTCGGAGCGTGGCGACCCATATTTTGCCAGAGCGCATCGCTGAATTTAGCGCAAGGTTCCCCCAAGTTGAGGTGAGTCTAGTCGAAGCCGATCCCACGGCGGTCGAGCAGGCACTGCGGGAAAATCGGGTGGATATTGGCTTGGTGCCTCTACCGCGCACGTCGGATGATTTTGAAACCTGGGAGATTTTACAGGATGAGTTTGTGGTGCTGCTGCCGCCGGGGAAGCAGAAAGCCCCTGCGATGCTGACTTGGAAAGACTTGGGGCGCTATGCCTTTATTTTGTACAACTATGCTGAATGCACTTCGGTGGTGCGTCAGCACTGGCACCAGTCAGGGCAGTCCCTGAAGGTGGCTTATGAAATCAAAGAAGACTCTACCATTGTGAACATGGTGGCCAAGGGGCTGGGTGCTGCGGTACTGCCAAAACTAGCCGCGATGCCGATTCCAGAGGGTGTACAGGTGCGATCGCTTCCAGTGCCGCTGATGCGCTGCATTGGGGCTGCGGTGCTGACCAATCTGTGGCATTCTCCCGCCGTCTTTACCTTTTTAGATCTACTGCGCGGCACGGGGATTTTTTCAGAAAATCAACATTAGCTCGGCGACGGACAAGGATTCGCCTAGCGATCGCCAGCCATTACCATCATCAGCCATCCATCAATAGAGCGGCTGAAAGTAGAGCGGCTGCGTCCAGACCGCTTGCCTGGAATTTTTCTGCGGCTGCTATTCGGAAGGATTAGAAGAATTAGACTGACGCTTGATGGGTTTAGGAACGGGGCGGGATTCTCGATCTGGGCGCGGCTTAGGTTCGGGCGGACGATAGGCGCGATTAGGTCTAGCGGAGTTGGGAACAGGAACTTTAGAAAAGGGTCGGCTGGGCCGTCCTTGGGGCCGCTTATTTTTCTGCACCGGCATGAGTGCAATAGAGGTGCCGTTCTGAAGCACCAGGTCGTTGCCTTGACGTTTGACGTGCAGATCCCAAAAATAGCCGATCGCCTTTTGGGGAAGGGTGCCTAAGATTTTGAGCTTAAAGGACTTATCGCGATCGCCTCGGTCTTTGCCTTGTGCTTTAGACCCCTTTGCTTTTTTAGATCCGCTGCGGGAAGTCTGCTGAATTTTGACGTAGAGCAGCTCTTTATCCTGGGCCTGATAGACAACCTGCCCTCGAACAGAAAAATAGCCGTCCTCAATGAGACCATCTGAAGTGGATCCGTCTAGGACTACTTCATCTGAAGCTACTTCATCGGAGCCTGCTTCATCTGGGGCAACCTTAGCGGAGTCTAGATTTTGACCATCAGCCTGGGAAGCCGTGTTTTTTTCCGCGCTATCCTCGGCGGCTGGGGCATCTTCAGCCCCAGTAATGGGTGTAAAACCATCTTCTGACCACACGCCCACAACCTGTAGATGTAGGGTCTGCTCCTTCTCGCGAGTACGTGGGTAAACCACCCAAAAGTATGAGCGCTCTAGTTTGATATAGTTTCTCACTAAACTCATGACCTGCCCCAGCAGCACCGCATCAATTTGGGTGCCATCTTCTACGGTCAGCGTGCCCCGGTTAAACCGATCCTTTGAGGGCTGATATTTTCCCTGAACCAGCCCAATGGCCCTAAACTGCATGGGCTCGCTGGGGGGAGAAATGGGCTGTTGACGGCCACTACTCAGGGTAATCGTGCTGGCAGGGGACTGAGCAGAACCTTCGGCAGCCACTATTTCGACAACCTCTTGCTCAAGGTTGGCTGGGGAAGCATCGTCCACAGGTGGGAGGTCTTGGCCCGATTGCGGGCGAGAGTTGTTAGGTTTAGGCATGGGCTTGCGACGTTGGGGCCAGAAAAATCTAATTTAAGCTAAATCAGTCCGTAAAATCAGTTCATTGGGGCAAGTCTGGATTCAAGCTACTTCTCATCTCAACAAGACGCTCGCGCATCCCAATCAATCTGACAATGCAAAAATGAAAAGATCAAAGTGACAAGACCACAACGAATCCAAAGATAGAGAGTCCATTCAGTTTTTTAGAAAAGGCGGTTTGTAGGGACAGTCCCTGGATCATACTCGACCATCAATTCACATGACTCAAAATAGTTTAGGAGAAACCCAGACCAGCAATATAAAGCAACTGCCATAAAATCAACATATCAACGATTCTTGTTTGTTTTTAGACTCTTTTAGCGATTGTCTACGCTTTTGGGACGAAAAACAGCGGTTTAAGTTTTTTATTCCCAGAAAAATTATTAAATTAATGTCCCGTTAAATTCCCATGCTGTTAGATGGGTATACTGCAACCCTGAGCCTTTGATGGCTTTAGTTTGACAGCTTTAGTTTGACCATAGATCAATGATTGTGGCCTTTTCCTCAGCCCACAGTTCCCAAGCCTATCTCTAGGTCTAAGATGCCCATTCTAGACAACATTGTTCGCAAAACATTGTGCTTGACAGCATCTCCCTAGGCAGCATTAGTCGCACGCTAGGAACTCAAAGCACAGCTACCCTTCCAAGGGCAGTCTCTAGGGCACGGGAAACGAGGAAGGCGAAATACAGCGAATGAAAGTAGGATCACGGCTAGCGTGAATTCCCTGGATTGGGGTTGGGGTCTATCTGGCAGGCTAGCGCCCCGGATCGCTGACTGAACAGCATATTTTCTCGGTAATCTACGGGACAATCAATCACGGCAGGTACGGTTTGGGCTAAGGCTTCTTTGAGCGTTGGCAAAAGTTCAGCGCAGGTGGAAATTCGGTAGCCTTTCAGTCCCATGCTCTCGGCTAGGCGAACAAAGTCGGGGTTCCCGAAGTGGACGTTGCTGGCACTGCCAAAGTGCTGAAGCTGTTTCCATTCAATTAATCCATAGCCGCCATCGTTAAAAATGAGCGTGACGAAGGGGGTTTTAAGACGAACGGCGGTTTCAAGTTCCTGCATATTCATCATAAAGCCGCCATCTCCGGTTGCGGCAATGATATGACGGTCTGGATAGACCAGTTTGGCAGCGATCGCCCCTGGAATGGCAATGCCCATGGCCGCAAATCCATTAGAAATGAGGCAGGTGTTGGGGGTCATGCAGTGGTAGTGCCGTGCGATCCACATTTTGTGGGCTCCCACATCTGAAATGAGAATATCTTCATCTCCGAGCACTTGGCGCAGATCGTAAATAATCTTTTGAGGGCGAAGGGGAAAGCCATCATCTTGGGCGTAATGTTCGTAGTCGGCCAAAATTTCAGGGCGCAGCGAGAGCGCGTAGGGCGCAGGTTTGCCCGTGCGATCGCAGCGCTTCAGAATTTCTTGAAGCGAGTCTGAAATATCGCCAACCACCTCCACGAAAGGGCTATAGCTACTGTCAACTTCAGCGGGAGTGGTGCTGATGTGAAGGATGGGAATTTCGCCAGCAGCATTCCACTTTTTGGGGGAATATTCAATCAGGTCATAGCCAATGGCAATCACTAAGTCGGTCTGGTCAAACCCGCAGCTAATGTAGTCGCGCTGCTGAAGACCAACGCTCCACAGGGCCAGGGGATGGGTATAGGGCAAGACGCCTTTGCCCATAAAGGTATTGACGACGGGAAGGTGAAGCTGGGTCGCAAAGTCGGTGAGGGCTGCACTGGCGTGATCGCGGATGGCTCCGTTGCCCACCAGCACAATTGGATTTTTGGCTTGGGCGATCGCGATCGCGGCTTGTTCTAGACTTTTGAACGAGGCGTAGACCGTATCCCGGATATTTTTGCGGAGCGGCTGAGTCGTCGCGGCCACCTCCATCGCCGCGACGTTTTCTGGCAGGTCAATATGCACCGCACCCGGCTTCTCTGCCTGAGCCACCTTAAACGCCTTGCGCACAATCTCGGCGGTAATATCAGGCCGCACAATTTGTTTGCCCCACTTGGTCACCGGGGAAAACATGGCGACCAAATCAAGGTACTGATGGGACTCGTTGTGCATCCGATCCGTACCCACCTGCCCAGTAATGGCCACGAGGGGGGCACCATCTAGGTTGGCGTCCGCAACGCCAGTCATGAGGTTGGTTGCGCCAGGGCCAAGGGTCGAGAGACAGACTCCAGCCTGCCCCGTGAGCCGTCCATAGACATCAGCCATAAAGGCTGCGCCCTGTTCGTGGCGGCAGGTCACAAACTGAATGGAGGAGTTTTTGAGCGCTTCTAGGATGTGCAGATTTTCTTCACCAGGTAGCCCAAAAATATACTCGACGCCCTCGTTTTCTAAGCACTGGATGAGAAGCTCTGCGGTGTTCATGGCAATTGTCCCAACTCAAACTTTCCCGATTCAATCTCCCGAACGTGAAGCTCACGCATTGGACTTTAACGTATTGGCCTTTACTTGACCCAGACGGTTTTTACATTCACGAACTCTAAAATTCCAGGACGGCCGAGTTCTCGACCGTAGCCGGAATGCTTGATGCCCCCAAAGGGCAGTCGCGGATCGGATTTCACCATGCCGTTAATGAAAACAGACCCAGCCTCTAGTTCTTGGATCAGGCGATCGCGTTCTGATTCATCCTGGGTCCAGGCGCTAGCGCCCAGTCCAAAGGGGCTGTCGTTGGCTAGGGCGATCGCTGCGTCCAGGCTCGGCACTGTAAACAAAAGCGCAACGGGGCCAAAAAACTCTTCTCGATAGGTGGGGCAGGCTTCGGGAATATTCTTAAGGATAGTGGGTTCGTAGAAATAGCCCGATCGATCGTCTGTGGCCTCTCCTGTCCAAAGCTGACCGCCAATTAAGCAGTCCGCCCCTGCTGCGATCGACACCTCAACCTGATGATGAAGCTGCTCTCGAATCTTTGCCGTGGCCAAAGGTCCCAGGTCGGTGCTGTCTTGAGTAGGGTCGCCAATGTGCAGCGCCGCAAAGGCCTGGACAAATTTTTCGGCAAAGGCTTCTGCTACAGGCTCCAGCACGATGAAGCGCTTCGCCGCGATGCAGGACTGCCCATTATTCAGCATCCGCGCCTTGGTTGCGACGGCCACGGCTTCGTCGAGATCTGCACTGGCGGTCACAATAAACGGGTCGCTTCCCCCTAGCTCCAAAACCGTCTTTTTGAGACATTCCCCCGCCGCTTTTGCCAAACTAGCCCCAGCGATCTCGCTGCCTGTGAGGGTGGCCGCTTTAACCTGAGGAGATCGCACCACGCGCTCCACGTCTGCCGCCGGAATCAGCAGGGTCTGAAACACCGCCTCCGGGAAACCGGCACTCGCCAAAATAGACTCAATGGCAAGGGCACACTGGGGCACATTGGAGGCGTGCTTAAGCAGCGCTGTATTGCCCGCCATCAGCGCTGGTGCGGCAAAGCGAAACACCTGCCAAAAGGGAAAATTCCAGGGCATGACGGCTAAAATAACGCCCAAGGGCTGATACATCACCCAGGACTGGCTGGCATCGGTTTCGACAGACTCTGGGGCTAAGAAGGCAGCAGCATGCTCTGCATAGTAATCACAAACCCAGGCGCATTTCTCCACTTCTGCGATCGCCTGAGTGATGGGTTTACCCATTTCTAAGGTCATCAGCTTAGCAAAATCCGTAGAGCGCTCACGGAGGTCAGCAGCAGCACGGCGGAGCCAATCACCCCGCTGCTCAAAGGAGGTGTTTCGGTAGTGATCAAATGCGAGGGCAGCAGCTTCAATTTTGGCCTGAAGCGCATCTGGCTCAAGCGCCTCAAAGGACTTTATTAAAAGACCCGTCGCGGGGTTGATACTGGCAATTCCCATGATGCACCCCTTCCAAAAGGATTCACGGTCAAGGCACGATCCAGAATTGATCATTTTGTATCGATGATCATCTTGTATCGATCATGACAACCCGAACATGACAATCCGATCATGGCAAATTGAGCGTCCCTAGGAACCGAGTGCCGATGAAACATGATGAAAAGTTACATTCAAGGGGTTAAGACGGTAGAATATGGCGGTGGAATAAACGCCAGAGTCACCCTAGGCCATTTCCAGCCTGAGCTATGGGCAATAGGTTAGGCAAATAGGTTGGGCAATAGGCATCGTTCATGTGGGCTCAGGGTTTATCTCCAACAGCCTTTAGGAATCCAACTCCCCAGCAACCGAACTACGCGAGAGACAGTCATGGCGCTAATCGTCACGGGTAAAAAATTTATTCGGGAAGTGGAAGCTTCCGGTGCAGTAGGGGTTTATGCACCCCTAGAGGGCGGCTTTGAAGGCAGATACAAACGTCGTCTGCGGGCGGCGGGGTATGCCACAGTGTTTGTCTCTGCACCTGGGCTGGGCGATTTAGCCTCCTATCTCACCCAAGTTCACGGTGTGCGGCCACCCCACGTCGGCAAAAATGCCATCCGCACCTACTTTATTCCGCCCTTTGTCAGCTCTCACCTTGAGCATCTGGCCGTGGGCGCAAAGGGGCTCGTGATCTGGCTCTATGATGGGCAGCGCCTCTCTAAGCAAGAGTTGGCCTACCTTTACGACCTTACCCAGGCGGAGCCTCGCCTAAAGGTCGTGGTTGAGCTGGGGGGTGCTAGAGATTTTGAATGGAAGCCACTCCAGTCTTTACTGACGGCGGCCTAGCCCACGGTCTAGCGATACTTGCTGATGCAGAGGGCGATCGCTTCTAATGGGATTCAACTCACTGGAGTTGTGCTTATTGGGGCTCTGCTCATTGAGCTTCTGCCTCCTGGGGCTGCGTTCACCGTCTCCCGTCTTCCTAGACTCCTATGACGCTACAAAATAAGCCCTTTTTTCTCAAGGGAAGTCCTTCCCACGCCTGTCTTTTTCTCCACGGACTAGGCGGTGGAGTCTACGAGATGCAGACCCTCGGTGAGCGACTGCACCAGCAAGGGCTGACGGTACAGGGGATTCTATATCCCGGCCACGATCGGCCTGGCAACATGCCGCGATCGCGCTGGCAGGATTGGTATGCCTACAGCGTGGAAACGTACAAAACTCTGGCTCAGACTTACGAACAGGTATCGCTCATTGGCTTTTCTACCGGATGCCCCCTAGGGTTAAACCTAGCGGCTGAGTATCCCGTCCATAAGCTGGTCATGCTGGCACCCTACTTTCGGCTGCGCTCTAGGTGGTACTACGGCCTGCCCCTAGAAGCTTATGTACAGACTTTGGGCAGGTTAATTCCAGACGTGCCCCGCAGAGGGCTCCCCATTTTTGATCCGATCATGCAGCGGCAAGCCGTAGATACCGCTTTTTTCCAGACTTTTAATATGGCGTCGGTGCGGAGCGCTATGGAGCTGATAGAGCAGGTCAAACCCAAGCTGCCGACGATTCAGAATCCCACCTTGATTATTCAATCTCGCTTAGACCGTGTGGTTGACCCTGCTGGGGCGTCGTACCTTTACGATCGCCTGGGGACTTCTGAAAAACGGCTGCTCTGGCTAGAGAAGTCAGACCACATCATTACCCTGGATCGAGAGCGGGAAACGGTCTACCAGGCCGTGGGTGAGTTTATGGCCTGATCTGGGCCGCTGGCTTTCCCGCCGTCTATCTGGCGATCACCTACTCCAAGGAGTGCTCTGAGGACTGTTCCAAAGACTGCTCTAAAGACTGCCAAGTTGACACATCTCGAACCGCCTCTGGGATCTCAAACTGATCCACCGGAAACTCTAGCTGGGTTTCCTGAAGCCCTAGGTAGCCAGAGGTTTGAAACGCCATCAAAACTCGCCTTAAGGCCGTCCACACTTCTTCGTCATATTCCCAGTCCCCGTAGCGGGGGGCATGGGCGGCGATCGCCTTGAGCGCCCAAAAGTAGCTGTTGCGCACAACAGAACCGCCCTTTTTAAAGGGTGGAACATCGTCTTGATGCACAAAAATAATCTGATCGTTTAGTCTTGCTCTCACGGCCTGCTGCTCACGATCTGCTAAGTGAATGGCGATCGCGATTCACTTGCCCCAAATTTTCTCTAGTACCTGAATAGGTGGGATATCTGTCACTTGACCCGTCTGCGATCGCAGGGCAACAAATCGCTCATCTTGGGGCAGCACCCGCTCTGGGGCAGTCGAGCCAAACAGCGCAAACAAGTAGGTTCCAAGCGCCACCGCAAGATGCATGGCATTGCTGTCGGTACAAACCATCAGCTTCGCCCCCGCAATCAGCGCCGCCGTCTTGCCCAAATCCTCTGGGGTACTGACCTTAAGGCCAGGACAGTCTTCCACAATGGGCTGGAACCAGGGGCGATCATTGGGAGCCTGCACCAGCACCACAGGTAAGTCCGGCTGACGATCCTGGAATCCTTTAATCAGCGCTTGCCAGCTTGACACAGAATAGGTATTGCTCAGACCCTTGGACTCGCGATCGCTGAGCAGCCCCCCATGAATCAGGACGTAGCCTGCTTCTGGACTTAGCTCTAAGCGCTTGATCTCGCCCTCCGTCCATTCAATATCTTTGCGCGGCACATTAATCGAGAGCGCCGGACATTCCCGCGTCACGCCTAGAGGCTTAAGTAAATCATCGTGATACCTCGCGGCCAAGTACGGCTGGGACGTTGGCGCGATCGCGTGGGTTAAAAACTTAGAGTTTGGCAAGCCCGCATAGCCGATTCGCTTAGGCACGGCCATTAGCCAGAGTAAGATGCCGCCAAACCATTTTTGATCCAGCGTCACAAGGGCATCATATTCTCGTTCTCGCACCGCACCGACGAGGTTTCCCCAGTCCGCAGGCCCTGTATTCCCCTGAAAGTTATAGATCAAAACGGTCTGCACCACGCGATTGACGCGGTAGGCCGCCTTTGCGCGAGGTTCGACAACCACATCAATTTTTGCTTGCGGATACTGTTGCTGAAGGCTTTCCAGCATGGGAAAGCACAAAAACTGATCGCCAATTCCACCGGGTATCAGGGCTAGTAAGCGAGTCATTGAGGTCTCTACGATGGGTAATAGGGGATCTCGATCAATCGGCTCAGGATTAAAACACGCCTAACAGTCTGGCTACAGCGGCAGCTAGCAACTAAACTGGCACAACCTGCCTGGGCGCTGTCGCTCTTATTGTAGTGGAATACCGGAGACTCACTGCGACCAGAATGTTATCCCATAGCAATGGAGCAGGTAGCGGTGGAGCAGGCGACCACGACACATGCCGACTTCCACATGCCTACATCAGAGACATGCCTACTTCAGAGTGTGCTTAGGGAGAATGATACTTTAAGAACTGACAACACAAGGTTAATGTGAGGCGAGGTTAAGGCGAATGCACCTTCTGATTCCAGCGGCGGGGATGGGTAAACGGATGGGCAGCAGCCACAATAAACTTCGTCTGAGTCTCCTGGAAAAGCCCATTTTGGCCTGGACGCTACTGGCGGCAGAGGCGGCGACCTCGATTCATTGGATTGGCCTCATTGGACAGCCGGAGGATCGTGAGATTTGGGAAGCTCTGCTCCAGGACTTACAGCTTTCTAAACCAGTTGAAATGATTGTGGGAGGGGCCACCCGTCAGGAGTCGGTTTATAACGGGCTACAGGCGTTGCCGACGGATGCAGCCCATGTCTTGATCCACGATGGGGCGCGCTGCCTAGTGACCCCAGCGCTGATTGATCGCTGTGCTGCGGCGCTGAATGAATATCTAGGATTTGTAGCGGCAGTCCCAGTCAAGGACACCATTAAAGTCGTGGACGCTAATCGGCAAATTTGCGCGACACCCGATCGCGCTCAGCTCTGGGCGGCTCAGACCCCCCAAGGATTTGATGTAGAAAAGCTCAAGGCCTGTCATGCCGAAGGCCAGCGCCAGGGATGGGAAGTCACGGATGATGCGGCGTTGTTTGAGCGGTTTAATCTGCCCGTCCATATTGTGATGGGAGAAGAAACGAATCTAAAAGTGACGACTCCCGCAGACTTGGCGATCGCAGCGCTGATTTTGCAGCAGCGATTTCCCTAAATCCAATCCATAAAATCTAAAGCATTTCTGTAATTCCAGCGCAGCATCCGACGCTTTTTTGGCAAGCTTCCTAAGATGTAAGGGAGGTCTGAACAATCTATCTGTGCAATCTATCTGAACAGTCTATTCAAGTCATTGAGGAATGCGATCGCGTCATAAAAGCCCACCAATTAAAAGCCCAACCATAAAAGCAGCCGTAGTGCGCGACACCGCAGCAGGGGTTTTATGCAGATACTTTAGGTAAAGAAAAGCAGGGAACCATGCAAAATTTAGAGACAGCGCCCATGGATTTATCCTATGACTACGCGCTAGATCGAGACTGTACTACCCTTTCGCGGCATGTCCTTCAGCAGCTTCAGAGCTTTGGATCCGAAGCCCAAGACCTCAGCGCCATCATGAGCCGCATTGCTTTGGCGGCCAAGATTATTGCCCGTCGCCTCAGCCGCGCAGGGCTTGTGGAGGGTGCGCTGGGCTTCACGGGAGACATCAACGTGCAGGGTGAAGCCGTCAAAAAGATGGACTTGTTTGCAAATGAGGTGTTTATTGCGGTTTTTAAGCAGAGTGGCCTCGTCTGCCAGTTGGCCTCCGAGGAAATGGAGAAGCCATACTACATCCCAGAAAATTGTCCGGTGGGTCGCTACACCCTACTCTACGACCCCATTGACGGGTCTTCTAACGTCGATATCAACCTCAACGTGGGGTCAATTTTTTCCATTCGTCAACAAGTCGGCAATGATCCCGAACAAACTGGGTTGGATTTGCTGCAGTCTGGTCATCGTCAGTTAGCATCTGGCTACGTGCTTTATGGGCCAAGTACGGTGCTGGTTTATTCCATTGGGACGGGTGTTCATACCTTTACCCTAGATCCCAGCCTGGGGGAATTTATTTTGTCCGCAGAGAATATTCAAATTCCAGCCCACGGGTCGGTCTACAGCGTCAATGAGGGGAATTTTTGGCAGTGTGATGAAGCCATTCGTGACTTTATTCGCTATGTCCATCGCCATGAAGGCTATACGGCGCGCTACAGTGGCGCACTGGTGGGCGATATCCACCGGATCTTGCTGCAGGGGGGAGTCTTTTTGTATCCCGGCACGCTGAAGCAACCGGAGGGGAAACTACGCCTACTCTATGAGTCAGCCCCTCTTGCGTTTTTAATTGAGCAGGCTGGGGGATCAGCCAGTACGGGACTGGAGCCGCTGATGAGTGTGGTGCCAACCCATCTGCATCAGCGGACGCCGCTCATTATTGGCAGTAAGGATGATGTGGCACTTGCGGTGTCTTTTATTCAAGAAAAAGTCCGCATGGATGAAGACCGTTTGATGGTTAATTCATAAGGGATTTGTTGCTAGGCGCTATCCGCTCAACTGATGCTTGATTCCTGCTCCAGTCTGAAAATACTCAAGTCTGAAAATACCCAAGTCTGGAGTAGCGTCTAAATACCCCCAGAATTTATTAAATCCAGAGCTTGCTAGATCCAGAGCTTGCTAAACCCAGAATTTTTGCCTACCCCCTTGATTGCTGCGTTGGAGAACAACCGATGACCACAAACCACCTCCTTGAAATTACAGATGTTGGCCAAAGCATCTGGATGGATAACCTCAGCCGCGACCTGATTAAATCGGGCGAGCTTAAGTCCCTGATCGAAACCTTGGGCATTCGCGGCGTGACCTCAAATCCCGCGATTTTTGAAAAGGCGATCGCCGGAAATGCCATCTACGACGCGGACATTGAAGCAGGCATTCGCGCCAAAAAGTCGGTTTTAGAAATCTATGAATCCCTGACCTTTGACGATATTCGGGACGCCTGCGATATTTTTCGGCCTGTCTATGACCAGACGGATGGCCTAGATGGCTACATCAGCATTGAAGTGCCGCCGACGATCGCCAAGGATACTCAAAGCACCATCAGCGAAGCGAGGCGCTACCACAAGGTGATCGATCGCCCCAACGTGATGATTAAAATCCCCGGTACGCCAGAAGGACTGCCCGCCGTGGAGCAGGTCATTGCAGACGGGATCAGCGTGAACGTCACGCTGCTGTTCTCGGTGCAAAGCTATATCGATACGGCTTGGGCCTATATTCGAGGACTAGAGGCGCGGGTAGCGGCGGGTCAAGACATCAGCAACGTGGCCTCGGTCGCCAGCTTTTTCTTAAGCCGGATTGACAGCAAAATTGATGACCTGATTGATGCTCAGCTCAAAGAAATTGGGGATAGCAACCCCAATTTAGCCCAGCGGCTGCTGTCCATTAAGGGCAAAATTGCCGTTGCAAACGCGAAGGTAGCCTACCAGAAGTACCTCAAAATTATTCAGAGCGATCGCTGGAAAGCGCTTTCAGCGAAGGGTGCGCGGGTGCAGCGGCTGCTGTGGGCCAGCACCGGCACCAAAAATCCAGCCTACAGCGATGTGATGTATGTGGATGAGCTGATTGGCCCCGATACGGTGAATACACTTCCCCCTAGCACCATTACCGCCTGTGCCGATCACTGCAATGTAGAAAATCGAGTCGCAACAGGGGTGGAAGAAGCCCAGCAGGCGATCGCCACCCTCAACGACCCAGATATCTATATTGATCTCCAGCAGGTCATGACAGAACTCCTCGAAGACGGCATCGTAAAGTTTGTGCAGCCCTTTGAGTCGCTGCTTAAATCCCTCGAAGAAAAAGTACAGCGCCTCGCTGCGGTTTAGCCTGACCGAATTGGCTGACCGAATTGGCTGACCGAATTGGCTGACCGAATTAGCTGACCGAATCTGCTACAGCTTAATCTAATACCCGTGAGTCTCACTCAAGCCTATGGTTGCACTACTCGAAAATCCACTGCGCGTTGGTCTTCAACAAGAGCGCATTCCTGAGCCACAAATTATCGTGATTTTTGGTGCCTCTGGCGACCTCACCCAGCGGAAGCTGATTCCCGCCATCTACCATCTGATGCAGGATCGTCGTCTCCCCGCCGAGTTGACGATTGTGGGCGTTGCTCGCCGCGACTGGAGCCACGACTTTTTTCGAGAGCACCTGCGCCAAGGAATAGAAGAGTTTTCCGATGGCATTCACTCAGAGGAAACCTGGAAAAGCTTTGCAGAAGGCATTTTTTACTGCGCTGGGGACATGGATGACCCCGCCTTCTATCAAAAGCTCAATCTATTCTTAGGCGAGCTAGATGGACGACGGGGCACCTTTGGCAACCGGATGTTTTACCTGTCCGTATCCCCTAAATTTTTTGCTGAAGCAATTCAGCAGCTTGGCGCAGCAGGCATGCTGAAAGAGCGGTCTAAAACGCGGCTGGTGATTGAAAAGCCCTTTGGCCGAGATTTACAGTCCGCCCAGTCCCTCAACAAGATTGTGCAAAAGGTCTGCCGCGAAAACCAGGTCTATCGGATTGATCACTACCTGGGCAAAGAAACGGTTCAAAACCTGCTGGTCTTTCGGTTTGCTAACGCTATTTTTGAACCCCTCTGGAATCGTCAGTTTGTGGATCACGTCCAAATTACGGTGGCGGAAACCGTCGGCGTTGAAGATCGTGCGGGCTACTACGAAACCGCCGGGGCGCTCCGAGATATGGTGCAAAACCATATCCTACAGCTCCTGTGCCTGACCGCGATGGAGCCCCCCAACGCCCTAGATGCCGACAGCATTCGGACTGAAAAGGTCAAGGTACTTCAGGCCATGCGCCTTGCAGATATTCACAACCTAGAATATTCCGCCATTCGGGGACAGTACACTAGCGGCTGGATGAAAGGAAAGCCCGTGGAAGGCTACCGTGAGGCCCCTGGTGTTGACCCCAACTCAACGACACCCACCTTTGTGGCCATGAAGCTGCTGATTGATACCTGGCGCTGGCAGGGCGTGCCCTTTTACTTGCGGACTGGCAAGCGTTTGCCCAAGAAGGTCAGCGAAATTTCCATTCACTTCCGCGAAGTCCCCTTTTTGATTTTTCAGTCTGCGGCGCAGCAGGTCAGTCCCAATATTCTGACCATGCGAATTCAGCCCAATGAAGGCATTTCTCTGCACTTTGAGGTCAAGATGCCGGGGCCTGATCTGCGGACGCGCTCGGTGGATATGGATTTTGGCTATGGTGCGGCCTTTGGTAGCTCCAATTCAGACGCTTACGATCGCCTACTTTTAGACTGCATGATGGGCGATCAAACCCTCTTTACCCGTGCGGATGAGGTCGAAGCGGCTTGGCGAGTGGTCACGCCTGCGCTGACGGTGTGGGAATCTTATACCGATCCGGCGGCGATTCCAACCTACGAAGCAGGCACCTGGGAGCCAGAGGCTGCGGAACAGCTACTCAACCGAGACGGGCGGCGCTGGCGACGACTTTAATGCAATAAAGTTAGCGCGAAAAAGTTAACGCAATAAATTTATCGCGTTAACTGACTGAAAATGCCCCGTTGTAACTTAATGATTTGGCTTAATCAAATGCCAAGAGTCGAGATACCTCACCATCGAAATACCTGACAACTACGATCTTTCGCGATGTTCTGGGATGTTCTGTAATTTCTATCGAGAATAAGCGCTATGTCAACTTCTTCCGCTTCACTGATTGCCCTACAGACCCCGACGGATGTTTCTCTTGAAGAGGTTAATGTCGAACTCAGTAAGCTTTGGGCCGGGGATTCTCTGCTTGAAGATGGCTCGATGCTGTCTGGCGTCACGCGAGCTGCAACCTTTAGCCTGATCGTGTACGAGCCTTCCGAAATTCAGCAGCTTTTGGCCGATCTTGGCTACTACACGGGGCCTGTAGACGGCATTGGCGGCTCCCGCACAAAAGCGGCCATTAAGGTAGCACAGTCCAAATTTGGCCTACCTGTGGACGGTAAGGCTTCGCCGGAACTGCTGCAAAAGCTCCGAGAAGAGCGCGCTAACAAGCGATCGCAGGCAGCTTCTGACGGGTTGCCCTATGTCCTAGATGCGGGGGGGGCTGGGGTTGCAGATGATGTGGCACGCCAAAGCCCATCTCGAATTATTGCGCTCAGCCCCGTCAGCGAATCTACCGGGGGCGTGCGGGCGCAGGTATCAGCCTATTGTCCAGTACAGAAAAACGGCAGCAGCCTAATTTGTTCCGAATATATCACCCTCAAAGGCACTGAAGCTGAGCTGGCAGAGGTTTCGGGCTTTATTCAGTCCCTGGTTATTGGTGACCTGCCCAAGTTTCTCTGGTGGAAAGCGGTTCCAGATTTTGACCAGGAGCTATTCCGAAAGCTATCGGCCTTTGTCAATATGACCATTGTGGACTCTAGCACCTTTGAAAACGCGACTTCAGCGCTGCTTCATATCCACGAACTGCACCAAAAAGGCATTAATATTTCAGACCTCAACTGGCGGCGGCTGGCGGCCTGGCAGGAGTTGACCGCCGAAGCCTTTGACCCACCCACGCGACGAGCTGCACTAGCGGAAGTGGATCGCTTTGTCCTAGATCATGAGGCTGGAAATTCAGCCCAGGGTATTTTATTTTTGGGCTGGATCGCCAGTCGCTTAAAGTGGTATCCGGTCTCCTACACCGAAGAAGGTGGAGACTATGATCTGCGCCGGGTCAAATTTACCAACGAGGCTCAGCTCAGCATTGAGGCAGAGCTTGCCGCTGTACCGGTCGGAGATCCGGGGGATGTGGTTGGAGACTTGATTGACCTTAAGCTATCCTCGACCAATCTTGAGGCGGACTGCTGTACGGTCATTTGCTCAGAAACTCGTGGCTGCATGCGGATGGAAGCAGGTGGGGGTGCCCAGTCTTGTCGGGTACAGCATGTTACGCCGCTTGACGATCGCAGCGCTGAAAGTTTGATGAGTCAGCAGCTTCAGCGATGGGGACGAGATATTTTGTTTGAGGAGAGCTTGGCTCTGGCAGCTCAGATTCTCCAGGGGTAGCCGCTCAGATCTGGTTTACGGTTCTTAATTTAATCCGACTAGGTTTAATCCGACTAGATTTAATCCGACTAGAGACGTAGCAAGACCTTAGGAAGCTCTAGATTGAGATCTAGGGTAAACAAGTGACTCTCTTGTTTACCCTGGGTAGCGATCCAGAGCAAGCTGGATTGGGGACTGGTGGCGATCGCGCTGAGGGTTGTTTCTGGTGGGATGGGCAGTTGAGCCTCAGCCATGATGCGCCCACGACGGTTCAGGTAGGTGAGTTCTCCGGCCTGACTTGCGAGGATAAACCCCCATCGGGTCACTCCTACCCAGTCGGCCTGAGTTTTTAGGGGAATCTGTCGAATCTTGAGCGGGTAGAGATCAATCCATAGCCCCATGAGGCTGGGCTTAGCGCAAAGGGCAAAAAGGCGATCAGGACTCATTTGAATGGCTTGATGAATGTCCGCGCCCAGTGGATAAGTCCAGTATTGGTGGCCGCGCCGACTCCAGAGCTGAAGCGTTGTGCCAGAGGGGGCTTCTGGATGTACTTGGGGGAATGCTTCTGGGGATGGCTCTGGGGATATCTCTGGGGATGCTTCTGGCGTTGGAAAACTGACCAAAATATGCCGAGAACTGGTGAACCAGAGTTGATGTGCGGCTGAGGGCAGAGGGTGATCGTATAGAGCGCGATCGCATAAAGGTTGAGCTTGGCTCAGATTAAAAACCTGTAGCACACTTTTAGGTAGCGCACTTCTAGATAGCACACTGTTAGCCTGTGCATCAGAAGAACTCTCCCAGGCGTTGGGGATCGGTAACTGCTGCTGAAGGAGGCCAAGCCATTGACCTTTGGGATCAAGATCAATTCTATGGGGTGCGGGAGCGGAAGGTTCGATCGACTGACCGAAGTCTGTCTGAAATTGGCCTATGGGCTGGATGGACTGTGGTAAGGGTTGATTCTGAAGCAGAGAGAGCTGAGTCTGCTGTCCCTGAAGGGCGGCTACCACACAACCCTGTGGTCGAAGCCACAGCCCATGCACGAATCCATCTAGAGTGGCGATCGGCTGGAGGTGCTGGCATTGAAGGGGAATAATCCGTACCGGAGATAGCCCCTGATCCTGAGCCAGCCACGCCTTAGGGTGACCCTGGTCGGTCACGCTTGGTGTAGGTTCTGGCGTAAGGTCTGAAACCTCTTCTGGAATTTCTTCTGGAACCTCTTCTGGAGTTTCTTCTGAAATCTCTTTTAGAGAAAGTTCTGGATCTAGTAGGGCTTGGGTTCTCCAGTCAGGGATCGGGTTTCCCTTGTCCGATAGGGGGCCAGAATAGGTCAAATTTGCAATGACGGTTTCTAGCATCATGCGCATAGATGCTGCGGAGCTATATCGATTTTGAGGCAGCTTTTGCAGCGATTTTCGCAGAATAATCTTGAGAATAGACGGGATAGACTGGGGAATGCGTAGCGGCTGGTTGAGGTGGGCTTTGAGGATATCAGCGGGCATCCCTGAAAACGGGCGGCGACCCACCACCATCTCAAACAGCAGTACGCCGACCGCATACAGATCGGACTCCGGAGAATAGCTGCCGTAGAATCGTTCTGGGGCCATGTAGGCGGGAGAGCCTGTGTGGCCAGAGCTAGGATTTTGGCCGTCAGCAGGTTCTAGAAAATGGGCGATCCCAAAGTCTGCAATGTGCGCGCTCCAGCCTTGGTCGATGACGTTGAGTAAAATATTGTCGGGCTTCAGGTCACAGTGAATAATATGATGCTCATGGACATGCTCTAGCCCCAGCAAAATATCGCGAACCAGCTGTAGCTTTTGGGCAAGGCTAAGGTCTACTTTAGATTCCATGAGGCTGCGCAGCGTGCCGCCTTGGCAGTAGTCAATGACGAGGTAGCGTCCGGTTTTGCTGTACTCTAAGCCCTGGAGCCCGACAACATTGGGGTGCTCTAGGCGCACAAGCACCGCAAGCTCTCGTAAAAACTGATGGGTGGGAAAGCGAAGCGAGTCTAGCTTTTTCATGGCTACCAGCTCGCCTGTGGTGCGATCGCTAGCACAAAAGACTTGTCCAAACTGTCCTTGCCCAACTTCCCCTAAAATGTGATACCGAGAGTTTGTCATATTGAGGGAGGCAGGAATCAAAAGCAGAGCGCTTAACCCTAAGGTTCCCACGTGCTGCGTAGTCCTTACGGCTATTCTTGCTTATTTTCAAGATTTCAGGAGCTGAGCGGGCAGGATTGGCGTAATCTGCGGCCTTGGCATAATGAACCTGGACATCAAGCAGGCTCCAACCTAAAAAGTGACGAAAAAAGACCCGGAATCCTAGGGCCATTTAGCCCCATAAGGTTCCGAGTCTTTTGGGTGGAAGCAGCTTCATAAAGCTGTTCAAACCAAACAGCTACGCAACTCTGCTAGGCAACTCTGTCAGATAACTCTGCTAGACTACGCACCAACAAAGAACGCGCTAAACAAACAGTTCGTCCACAGCAAGGCGTTCCGCCATGGGTTCTGGCTCAGCGGCTCTGACAGCAGCCTCCGACGCTGGAGAAGATCCGCTATGGACTTCTTCACTGAGGGCGCGGGCTTTGTGGTAGCTGTCTAGGTCGCCTACCTCAAAGAAGAGTTTGGTGGCTGTCCGCAGGTCGGCGATCGCCTGTTGTTTTTGGCCAGCCTTTGCATGAGCGGAACCGCGATACAGATAGGCTTGGGCATAGTCCGGATTCAGGCGAAGCGCCTCGCTATAAACGGCGATCGCCTGCTTAAATTCACCTTGTTTCTCATGCTCTAGACCCCGACGGCAGTAGCCATCTTCAAAGGTGCTGGACAGCAACTCGGTCTGCTGCGCCTCAATCTTGGCCGAATTTGCCTGGAGCACCTGGTATTGCTGATCGAGGGTTTGCAGGCGATCGCTCAGATCGCCCACAGAATTTTCAACGCGGCTTGCAAACTGCTGCTGTCTGGCGGAAGATGCCTCAATCAGCTCATGCATCAGCGTTTTAATTTCGCGTTGGAACTGATGAACCTGCTTATCAAGCACCGTATTGGTCGCATCCCGATGCAGATGAAACTCAGACTGAAGTTGACGACGATTAGCAAAACTTAAGGCACTAGCCAAGGATAAGGGCAATAAAGATAACAACGCAATTTGCTGAGTAGCAGCGGCCGTGACTGCCACGACAGATCCGCCCACAGCACCCACCACCGCAATGCCTTCAGCCCACTCGCGCCAGCTTGCTTTAATCTTTCTCTCGTCAGTATTCTCGGAAATGGTCATGGCTTAATCCCTCTTTGAAGTCAACTGTGAATGGCGTGTCGTTAGGGTTTTATAAATTAGGGAAGAAACGGCATTGAGGAGGCTGCCGTAAAAAGGCTGCATTAAAGACGCCTAGCCTAAAATTGCGCGCCACAATCCCAAAACGGGCGACATCAACTTCAGCTGATCTGGCGCTAAATATTTAGCAAATACCGCATTGATGACCTGGCAGGCCACCTGGGACGGTCGCTCAACACGAAACGCTTTGATAATGGTGCGATGCCACAGCAATAGACCTTCCCGCAAAAAGTCTAGGTCGTTAAACAACATCGAAGCCGCAGCGACTCTCAACACATTTTTTTGGTCGCGGCGGAAGAAGGTAGAGACATCCTCCGTGCCTTTATACAGCGATCCGCGATCAACAGTTTGTACCTGGTTATAGAGGTCTTCAAGCAAGAAAGCTTCATTGTCTCGGACAGTCTTGTAAGCCTGGACCCGCTCCTGAGTGCTTGCAATATAGTCTTTCAAAAACTGTAGTTCTTCAGAAGTGGCGTAGCGGCCATCGGTTTCTTGGGTTAGGCGAGAAAGTTGGGTCAACATAATGTCTATAAAAGCGGGGGAGAAAAAATGGGGGAGAAAAAATGGGGAAGGATAAATAAGGGCGGGCTAATCAGCAGCCCTAGCCAAAACCTGCGAAACCTCTCCTTGAGTTTCTTTGAGCTGGCTGATCATTGTGCGGGTGATCAGTTTGCCAGTCTCAACGAGGACAGTCCCGTAGAGTGGATGCAAAATATCTTGAGAGGCTCTCTGGCCGATGAGGGCTTCAATATCCTCAACTTCGCTGACATACATCCCAGCAGGCAGCTCGACAACGACCCCATCTCCCACCACGCGAGCCTGACAGGCAAGGCGGGAATTTGTGCCGCAGGTGGTAATGACTTCCAGGGTGCGCTGCTCTCGGCGACTCATGGGAGATAGATGCTCCATCCCGCCTTTGATAAAGATGTGGCAGGTTGCGCACATGCCGCGTCCGCCACACTCACGGGAGACTTTTAGGTCTTTCTGTAAGAGCACCGACAGAAGATTGTCGTTGGTTTGGACGACGGTCTCTTCGTTGATAGAGTCGATTTTGACGGTTTTGGCCACGAACTAAACTCCTGAACTCTTTTATCTAACGGGCTGACTTAAACGGACTGACCTAAACGGGCTAACCTAAACTAATCTGCTGATCCAGTGGGCATATTTCATGAGCGAGTGAGGCTAAAGCTCGTTGTGCTGCTTTCGCTATTCATCTTGGATCAACCTAAGCTCCCGTTGGGGACTCATTCTCTAGCAAGCCTATTCTCTAGTAGGCTTATGGCTTGACATAGCGATCCGCCTGACCATGACTGAGGCGCTCCATGATGGTGGCGTGGTCGTGCTTTTCCTGAAGCCAAGCTTCAGCACGCTTGACGCGCTCCGGCAGCCCCAATACAAAATGATTACAGTCGGCACCCAGAGATTCACAGGTAGTTTGAATGCAGTGCAGCTTTTGTCCCGTCAGCCCGCCAAAGAACGAACTGAGCAGGCCAGCTTCTACAAAGCACTTGGGTTTGTCTAGGGTTGGACTAGTTCTGGCAAAGGCTGAGTTATAGATTTTTGCCACAATGAAGCCATTTTGATAAAAGTCAAAATCTAGCTCAATGTTGCCCCAACCGTGGGTTTTCCAGCACTGCTGAAAAGACTGCAGAAACTCAATCATGTCAATTTCTGCCAAGGGACGCCCCAGATGCTGGCTCACTTCTTCAGCAAAGCGACGATAGAATGTTTTGCCCCACCAGGCTCCACACTTATAAAGCACCGCTTCAGAGGCATTCCCAACTTCTTCCGTGAGTCCTTCATAAATAGCCTGAATGAAAGATTCTGGCAGCGCCAATAGGCGACCGCCATCGCGGTTTTCAATGAGGCCAGATTCAAGATCGCCTTGGATGTAGGTATCTGGCACAAAATAATTGCCAGAAAAGCGAGACTCTTTAATTAATTCTTTAACAGAAATCATGAACTATCTCCTGGTAAGTTCCGGGATGCGCTAGGCAGCGGGCTGAAGGGCAGGGGTGACGCTCAAAAGCGTAGCGTGGGCTTCTTCGAGGTAGGGTTTGAGAAGGTTCAGCTGTTCGGGGGATAGGCTGTTTTTAAGCTGCATTTGCAAAAAGCGATAGAGCGTTTTTTCAATGTCCTGAAGCTGGTAAGCCTGCACGAGATCGGGCATCCATTCCAAAATGCGCTGACTCAAAAAGGCTTGGTCGTTGAGCAGCATGGCCATAGCGCTGTATCGCAGAATATTGATCCAGTGGATGACGCTGCGCTCTAGGAGCTTAGGATCGGCGGTGGGAAATTCTTCGGAGAGGTAATCTGCGGTGGGCTGTAGAATAGCCAGTTCGCGATCGCGCAGGGTTTCGTAGGTTTCAATGCGCTCCGCTAAGGACTGAATATCTTGATGAAAGCGATCTAAATCTGCATCGCTGAGGTAGTGGTCGTCTGCTGCATAGAGCAGGGATTGAAGTGCGGTGTCCATTGATATGGCGTCCCCTAAGGTAGGTCTGGGCTTGAATAAGTCTGGGATTTAATAAGGTTGGGATTAAATAAGTCTGGGTTAAAACAAATCGGATAAATCACTCAGGTCTAGGTCTGGCGCTTTTGTTGGGTTGTGGCGAATCTGCGGCACTACGCCAATGTTGGGGCGTCCCTGCCAAGCAATGTGGCCAAAAAACTGACGGACGGACATTTGGTAAGACAATCCACGTCCTTTTTCAGCCGTTGTCACCACCTGGGGTTGACCGTCCCAGGCCATGCTGGCAAAGAAGTCCTGCACGCTCAGGAGTCGAAAGTCGATGGACTGCTTACGCTCTGGTGGGGCAGAGGCGATCGCACTACCTCGCCAAGGCAGCGCACTGAAAAAGTAGCCTACCGTTGTGACGGGCCACTGGGCGCGATCCATCATCCCAGGTACTCCCCGTTTTGCAGGCGTTTTTCAATATCACGGGCGGTACCGCCTTCGGTTTGCCAAAAGGTTGCAGCGTCAATACGGTCTTGCTTACCCAGCAAGAACTTACAGTAGGTTTCGCCCATGGCGTAGCACTGAATTTCGATGCAGTTCAGCTGCTTTTGAATCAGTCCGCTGAAGAACCCAGAAAAGAGTCCGGCATAAATGTGGCAAACGGGCTTGCCCACGTCCCCTAAGGTGCGGGCCACAGCGGAGTCAAACACATTAATGAACATGAATCCATTCTTTTGCTCATTCAGGTCAACTTCCCAGTTGCCCCAGCCCTGACTCGCAAACGGCCACCACCAGGTTTCTAAAATGAAGGAGAGGCTGGACTGCTTCACGCTAAAGCCAAACTCTTGTTCAAACCAAATTTTGAACGACTCTGCATCGCGCTGACCCCACTGGCGACCCATGCTGTACATCACGACGGAGGAGGCACTGCCGACTTCTTCTTCTAAGCCCTCGATGAGGGCCACAATGAAGTCCTCACCTGCAAAAATATTGCGCGAGTCATTCCAGTCCACGACGCTCCCCGATGGTGTATCGAAGGAAAAGAAATCGCTGAATCGGTAGTGATGGTGGCGTTTTGGATATTTCTTTTTAAGAATGTGATCGACTTTATGAGAATAGCCCAGTAAAGGGCTAGAACTTTCAGAGGTTGTTAAAACCACAGCCGGTATGCCTCCAGGGTGCAGATGTTTTGATGGGTGGGTCAGGTTGGCGATCGCCAGTTATGCTGCGGAAGTAAACAGCCCTCAAGGGCTATCTACCTGTATAAAATTGCTCAGTGGACGCGACTCACAAATAAAAGGAAAGAAAGGAGCATGAGTCAAGGCGCTCAGTCTCACTGCCTTACCCTCTACTCAGAATGCCCCCCTACCCGTCAGAATTAGTCACAAATGGACTCCGTATTTTTACCTATCTTTTTCATGTTTTTTTACGATCTGTGATGTGGAAATGAGGATTTGTGGGTTTACTAAGTGTGGGATTACTAAGAGAGAGGCGTGAGCCTTCGCTGTAGAGATAGATGCTCAAAACCTTAGCGCTGAGAAACACAGGAAACTTAGAGCTCCTTTGATTGACGCGCCTTTATTGATGCGCTTAGCTATTCATGAGCTGTATGTTGGACACAGCGACTAGATACAGCTGTTGGGGGCGGTGGCTGGGCATCAAAGCCAAATGAATTAATACGTTTGCAAGATTTGGTTTCAATTGAGTATGGGCATGTCCACAAGACTTTCTCCAATGGCTAGCTACTATGTGCGTCGCTTGGTGCAAAGCCATAAGGACTTACTTGTGCAGGAGATCCAAGATCCAGTCTTGCTAGAGACGATACTCTTGGAACCAGAAACCCTCTTAACCCGTCAAGCCCTACAGGATTTAGAGTATCAACAAAGAATTAGCACCCTGGAAGTCTTGGCTCGCGCCTACCAAAGCTTCTCAAAAGATGGCCTGCACCAAGGCGAGTCACGGGAGCTGGAGCAGCAAATTTTTGTCGCCCTGGGGCTACCTTCTCTAGCCGCCAAAACACCTGAGGTCGCCTCAACTGATGGGGATGTGGCGATCGCCCTCTCGGTTCAGGAAGTCCTCGCAAGTCTCCAAAGCCTGCTCCAAACCGCATCAAGCTACTTAGGCCCTAAAATTGCCAGCGAGTACTGGGCTGCTTCCCAGCCTGAGATTGAGTGGCTAAAGTCTTTTAGGCTTGAAGATAAGTATCAACTGGCCTGGTACGGCGCTCAGGACGAAAAAATTTCGGGGCAAGCCCTAGATGACCTAAAGCTCTGGGTCAAAGCATTTCTAGATAAATGTTCTCTCATTATTTCTAGCTTTGAAAATATGTTAAATAAGGATAAAGTAAAACACTTAATCTAGACATTTTATGACTTAAGTATCGATAGGATTATTACCTCAAATAACTTCCTTAGGCATATTGTAATGTTGAGATCTACCTACCAGAAATGGAGCTATTTACATCAACATAATACCTGGATTGCCTGGAATTTATTTTTGGCCGCTATTCCACTTCTGCTCAGCTTTTATCTATTTCGGCGGTCTTCAACGGCGAGGTCTGCTCAATGGTGGATTGGACTGGCCATCTACGCGGCGTTCTTGCCCAATGCCCCCTACCTCTTGACGGATGTGGTGCATTTAATTGAGGCAAGCTGGTCAATTCCATCGGTCTGGATTATCACGCTATTTTATATTCCAATTCATGTGGGCGCAATTCTTTTGGGGTTTGAGGCTTACGTGGTTTCACTCATTAACCAAAGCTTTTATCTGCGCCGATCTGGTCTACAGCGCTTCATTATTCCCCTAGAATGGCTAACCCATAGTCTCTGTGCCGTTGGGATTTATTTAGGACGTTTTCGGCGGCTCAATAGCTGGGATATCATCACGGCCCCGCAAAATGTCCTATTATCGACGCTGAATGATTTGACCGATAAACGGCCATTGATTGTCATTGCGCTGACGGCTTTTATTCTAGGAATTCTCTATTGGATTATGAAGCAAGTCACCATTGGCCTGCTGCTGCGCTTTAGAGAACTGCGCGCCCAAGAGCATTCCGTTGATTGACTCGATAGGCTGAACAGACGGGCTGGCTATACAAGCTGGCTATACAAACTGGCTATACGGGCTAATGACGTTTTCTGAGGCACGAGCTTCGGGGTGGCTGTGCCAGCAAGTCTTTTGTCAGTAGACCTTTTGTCAGCAAGCCTTTCAAATTTTGCGTTAGGGAATTTTTGCGCTGTGTCCTGTCCTGAGCTACCCTCGGAAACTTCTATCCAGGAAGCAGATGACCAGCTTTGTCGGCTGAATCAGCAGAAACAAGCTTGGCTGACGATGCCAATGGATACTCGGCTGAAGTACCTAGCACACTGTCTGGACAATGTGGCCGCAGTTTCTGAGCATTGGGTGGCAGCGGCCTGTCATGGAAAGGGACTAGATCCCAGCGCGCCGATCGCTGGGGAGGAGTGGCTGACCGGCCCCTTTGCCATCATGCGCTACCTTCGGCTATTGATGCGAACTCTGTCAGGACAGGCAAGGCCGCTTCCCAAAAGGCGATCGCCCTCGACCCAGCCTCAAGGACTGGAGCAGGAGGCCGGACAAGAGACGGGACAAGAGGTCGTGCAAGAGGTGGTGCAAATCTTTCCGCAGGATTTATTTGATCGGCTGCTGCTGCTAGGCACCACAGCTCAAGTCTGGTCACTTCCGGGCAAGACAATTGTGCAGGGGGTCTCCGAACGCAAGACCGCAGAGGTTGCCTTGGTGCTAGGGGCTGGCAATATTTCTGCCATTGGGCCTCTGGATGCCTTACATCAGCTTTTTGTGGAGCAGCGGGTGGTGGTGCTCAAAATGAACCCCGTCAACGCGGCGGTTGGCCCCTGGATTGCCCAAGCCTTTGCCCAACTGATTGCAGAGGGCTTTATGACGATCGCCTACGGGGGAGCAGACCTGGGGTCTTACCTATGCCAGCACCCTGGAGTAGATGCGGTGCATATCACCGGCGCACAGCAGACCCATGATGCGATCGTATGGGGCGCTGGGGCAGAGCAAACGTCGCGGAAAGCTGCCCATTCTCCGCGCCTCCATAAACCCATTACCTCAGAACTGGGCGGCGTAACCCCCATTCTGGTTGTGCCGGGGCAATGGTCAGACCGAGCGATCGCCTTTCAGGCGCGGCATGTAGCCAGCATGGTCGTCCATAACGCTAGCTTTAACTGCGTGGCAGGCAAGCTTTTAATTTTGTCTAAATCTTGGGAGCAGCGATCGCAGTTTTTAGAAGCCGTGCGGCAGCAGCTTCGCCAGATTCCGCCTCGATTTGCCTACTATCCTGGCGCTCAAGAGCGGTATCAAAATTTCCTAGAACAGTACCCCAATGCAGAAATTTTGGGACAAAGGGCTAAAGGCTGCATTCCCTGGACGCTTATCCCCAACGTGCCCCCTAGGGCGGGGGAATATGCCCTCACCGCAGAAGCCTTCTGCGGTATTTTGGCCGAAGGGAGTTTAGATGCAGCAGACCCCACAGACTTTTTAGGGCAGGCAACCCAGGTTGTGAATGACAAGGTCTACGGCACCCTATCCTGCACCATCTTGATCGATCCCCAGACGCAGCGACAGCATCAAGCCGCTTTTGACCAGGCGATCGCCCAGCTCCGGTACGGCACCATCGGCGTCAACCTTTGGTCAGGAGCACTCTTTAACATGCCAGAAGTGCCTTGGGGTGCCTTTCCTGGACATTCGCTTGCAGAGATTGGCTCTGGCCAAGGAACCGTACACAATACCTCCCTCCTGGGCAATACGCAAAAAGCCGTGGTGTCTGCGCCGTTTTTGACCTGGCCCACACCCGCCTGGTTTGCCCAGCACCAGACCCTACATAAAGTCGGTCGCCGTCTGATTGCCTTTGAGCAGAACCCCAAGGTACAGACCCTCGCCGCCGTCATCGCCGCAGCCGTTATGGGATAGCAGGCCCGACCATACCCCAGGGACTTTAGGATTTTTAATTGTATTTTTTAATACGATAATCCTCTACACCATCCGCCACATTAGAGCAAGACTGGCTCATCGCAAGGTTGACCCATCGGGTTAAGGCCTCAAGAGTAGGGTCTCAAGATGGGTTCTCAAGAAAAGGTTCTTAAGATGATTCTCAAGAGAAGGTTTCAAATTTGGCTAGATTGGAAATTGAGCTAAATCATGAAGCTTGCTTCAGCACCCTGAGCTGCCTTCCAACTGCGGGCATCGTAATACAGGTCTTCTAGAGTGATGGCATACAAAACTGTCTTCAAGTGTTGTTCTAGCCGTTTCCAGACTGCTATAGTAACCCAGTCCTCTGCCTTTTGCGTCTCCGCTGTCGCGTTTTGAGGAAATGGCTCAATCCATTCGCCAAGCGCTTCTAGCACCTGTCCCACCGAAATCTGGTTGGGCGATCGCGCCAGCTGATAGCCACCCTGAGAGCCACGGACAGAGCGCACTAGGTTTGCACGACGTAGTTCAATGAGAAGCTTCTCTAGATAGGGAGCTGGGAGGGACTGCCGCCGCGCAATATCGTTCACAGAAGCTGGCCCGTAGTTCTTCTGAAGACTGAGATCTAAAAGCGCTTTTACGCTGTAATGGCCACGGGTGGTCAGCTTCATATCAATACTTCATATCAATAAATTTGCAGTGCGAAGTGATGACTTAAGATTACAATTGCTTGAGATTTCGATTAAAACGAGCCACAACCAAGCCACAAGAGACGGCTGAATGGGGCTTTGTAAAAACGAGGGTTGTAGGTTGGATTTCCAAAATTAGGTTCCTAAAATTAGGTTTCTAAACTTAGGCTCCTAAAACAGATCTCTAACCCTCAGAGAGCGTTAACGCCTCACCTGTTTTCAAACTTTCTAATTCAACGCTTTTAACTCAATGCTTTTAATTCAACGCTTTTAACTTCTTTTTTGAAGCTTCTTTATTGTTTATTGTACCGTTTTGTTCTTGAGCGCTAATCCTATTGTTCATGCCATCGCCAGACTCCTTTCGTCGCACTAAAATTGTCGCCACCGTTGGCCCCGCGATTTCTAGCCCAGAAATGATGCGAGCGGCTATTGAAGCAGGCGCAACGACGCTGCGACTCAATTTTTCCCACGGAACCCATGAAGACCATAAGAAGTCCATTCGCTTAATTCGGCAGCTTTCCTACGAACTGAATCAGCCCGTGGGCATTTTGCAAGATTTACAGGGGCCTAAAATTCGGCTGGGGAAGTTTGCAGATGGCCCAATTGTCCTGAAAAAAGGCGATCGCTTTACCCTGACCAGTAACGATATTCCAGGCTCTCAAACAGCTAGCTCCGTCACCTATGACACCCTCGCGGAGGAGGTGCCCTGTGATGCCACCATCATGCTTGATGATGGACGGGTCGAAATGAAGGTCGAGGAAGTGGACTTGGCCACACGATCGCTCCACTGTCGCGTGGTGGTGGGCGGCCCCCTTTCCAATGCCAAGGGCGTTAATTTTCCTGGGGTCTATCTTTCCATTCGGGCGCTAACCGACAAAGATCGGCGGGATCTTGAGTTTGGTCTAGACCAAGGCGTGGACTGGATTGCCCTCAGCTTTGTGCGCAATCCCGACGACATCCGTGAAATCAAAGAT
Source organism: Thermosynechococcaceae cyanobacterium MS004 (assembly GCA_022402525.1). Lineage (GTDB taxonomy): Bacteria > Cyanobacteriota > Cyanobacteriia > Thermosynechococcales > Thermosynechococcaceae > JAAURS01. The sequence continues at coordinate 1,325 of JAKRSB010000126.1, read as the reverse complement.
CTCATCGCGGCGGCGGGCAAATCTACCCCGGTCATTGCCAAGATTGAAAAACACGAAGCCATCGAGCAGATGGAAGAGATTCTGCGGCTCTGTGATGGTGTCATGGTGGCGCGGGGCGACTTGGGGGTAGAGCTACCGGCAGAAGATGTGCCCATGCTGCAAAAGCGGCTGATTGCCACCGCCAACCGCTTAGGCATTCCGGTGATCACCGCCACCCAAATGCTAGACAGCATGGTAAATAGCCCCCGCCCCACCCGTGCCGAAATTTCAGACGTTGCCAATGCCATTCTGGACGGCACCGATGCGGTGATGCTCTCTAATGAGGCCGCAGTGGGCAACTATCCCATTGAGGCGATCGCCACCATGGCGCGGATTGCGGCTCGCATTGACCAAGAGCGTCACCTCTGGCCAAACTGGATGACTGAAACCGCCTCAGAGCGCTCAATTCCTAACGCCATTAGCGCTGCCGTCGGCCAGATTGCAGTTCAGCTCAATGCCAAGGCCATCCTCAGTTTGACCAAAACTGGCGCAACGGCGCGCAACGTCTCAAAGTTTCGCCCCAATATCCCCATTTTGGCCATTACGCCCCACGTTGAAATTGCGCGGCAGCTTCAGATGGTATGGGGGGTGCAGCCCCTCTTGGTGCTCAATCTGCCTGCTGTGAGCCAAACCTTTCAGGCCTCTATCAATCAGGCAATCGAGCGGGGCTATGTCTCCGAAGGGGATCTCGTCGTGATGACCGCAGGCACCCTGCAAAATGTGTCTGGCTCAACGGATTTGATTAAGGTCGAGCTGGTGACAGCGGTGATGGGCAAAGGGACTGGCATTGGTCAAGGGGCCGTCAGCGGACGGGCAAGGATTGCCAATGGTGCCAACAGCCTCAAAAACTTTAATGCAGGCGAAATTTTGGTTGCGGCCCACACTGAGGCCATTCATGTGGATGCCATTCGCAAGGCGTCGGCGATCGTGACGGAAGATGACGATCGCAATGGTCACGCAGCGGTCTTAGGACTGAGGCTCAATATTCCGGTCATTGTCGGGGTTAAGAATGCGGTATCGATGATTCGGGACGGCACGATTTTGACCCTAGATATCCAAAAGGGATTGGTGTATTCAGGAAGCTTGGACAACTACCAAAAAGTATCTAGTCTTCTAGGATAGGTCTGTGTGCATTAGGCTTTTAGGTAGAGTTTTAGGCTAGGGTTTCTCCTAAAGCTACCTCCTAAAGCTGGCCTTTAAGCCTTGTTCACGGGGCGAGGCAATCCAGGAAAGCGTTAGAGGGGCGTTATGACCAAATTTGTATTCGTAACCGGAGGCGTGGTTTC